>JAGXNO010000100.1 GCA_019894975.1 Promethearchaeota archaeon
CTTATTAAACGATGAAAGAGTTAACTGATACAGAGATCCAGTGGCTCGAAGTGTTTGCCAAAAACCACGAATTTTTTGCATCCTTCCTACTCCATTACAAATTAAAGAATCATTTGTCGAGTAATCAATATTATTGGCTCCATCTGTATATTAATCAAGCGACTGAGCAAGGCGACACCCTCCCTTCTGCTGAAGAAGTGCGATTTTTGGAAGAGAATTCTGGGAATAATGAAAAATTGCAGGAAATTTTGAAGCTCTATGAAGATAAAGGATATTTGGAAAACGTGACCTATAAAGAGCTTTTGGATTTGAAAGTTGAGATGACGGGAGTGGAAGTAGCCAAAAAAATTGACTCCACAGAAAGCTCTTTAAAGGATAAAATTAGTAAAGTACCTTGTCCACATTGTAGTTCTTTATGTCCACCTCAGATTCAGTTTTGCTTAAAGTGTGGAGAACCGTTACCTAAGTTAGAAAAATTTAGCGGTAAAAGCGAAACCTCAGATATACCTGATGTGGACTTTACGGAAAAAAACATCATTCATTCGCTTGAAAAGCAAATTAATAAACAAATTCCCCTAAGAGAGGAAATAAATCCAAGCTCTACATGCTACGTAAAAGAGGGTGAAGAAATCACTGGATTAAGCCTTTTCAAGACTGGATTAAATAAATTTCCACGGGAAGTTTTAAGGATAACGTCTCTAAAAGAGTTAGCACTCAGGAGAAACGAAATCACTAATTTGCCGAAAGAGATTGGATTTTTCTCTAACCTTGAATCCTTGGATTTGCGAATAAATCAGCTTGAGACATTACCGCGCGCTATAGGGTTGCTTGTTAACCTAAAGAATCTGAATCTTAGCTCCAACGACCTAAAATCGATTCCAGATTCAATTGGAGAGCTGGTGATGCTAAAAAACCTGAATCTAAGTAATAATAAGCTAAGAGAAATACCCGAATGCATAGAAAACCTGAGCTGCCTTGAATCTCTCAATTTGAAGGCAAACTTCTGGATCTATATGCCAGAATGCATTGAAAAGTTAAAGGAACAGGGGCTTCAAATTCTAATATAATTTTAGAGATTTATCGATTATTTATTATTTTACGATACAGTAAATATTTTATCAAAAAATAATGATTGTTTAAAAATTCTAAACGTTATCCTTCTACTTTTAATCCACTCTTTTCCAAAATAATTGTAAAATTCTTTAAACATATCATTAGATATCATATACGCATCTCTTTCTTTCGCAACTTGTAATATATAGTAATCTGCCTCTGTACCTCCAGGGGTTTCTAAAATTTCTTCATTCTGAACCATTTTTGAATATGATTCCTGGTCGTCTATTGTGTAGTTTAGGGATCTGTCACAGATTATTAAATAATTACTTATACTAAATGAGTTTAATTTCCTTCTTAATAGTTCTAAGTTCGAAATTTTACCAGATCTAGATGAATTTAATCCCTCCCTTGCAACATTAGCCCCATCAACAACAAAAAAACAATCCTCTATTTTTCGATAATTATTCCCTATAAATATTAATTTATTTTTTGCAGTAGGCTTAGTCACTTGCTTTACAGGCGGAATTTCCTCAATTTTTTCATTAATCATAGACTTAATTTTATTCTTAAAAATATGGGCTGCATGAAAACCAGGATTTTTTCTTAAAGCTTTATTACATGCATCTAAAGCATCCTCAAACAAACCATGAATCAGTAAAGCCTTAGATAATAAATACCAAGCAGTATCAGTATTAGGTTTTAAACCATCATATTTAAAATCAACACCCATATTAGCATACGTAAGACAAATATTTTTCCAAGCATTAAAATATCGATCGTTGAGATCAAGGGCATACTTGTATGCTTTAATAGCTTCATCATGGTTCCCTAGTTGGGCATGAGCAACCCCTATATTACACCAGATCTTTTCATTGTTTGGAGAACCTTCTAGACATTTTTGCATAATTTTTATTGCTTCTTCATACTCTTCAGCTCGAAAATAAGCAATTCCCAGACTTCGCCAGAGCGACTCGTTTTCAGGCTCAACTTTCAAGGCTTCGGTTATGATTTCTATCGCTTTCATAAAGTTGCCCAGTCTAATATGACATGTGCTGAGATTCTTCCAGGCTTTTATTAAACAAGGATTATCTTTTATAATCTCTTCATAGAGATCTTGTGCCTCCTCAAAATTGCCGTCTTTAAAAAAATTGTTCGCTTTTAAAAAGGAATCTCGGATTTTAGACAAAAATTCCCCCCAACTTTTTTATTCCTATAATAATAGGTTTAAAACCTCTTTTCTTCGGACTTATCGCGTTCTAAACAAATTCTCCTCAATTATTTCACAATGCTTTTCCGCCTTTAAGTGTGGATAGAATCATTGACCCTCGCATTTACTGAAAAACTCAACTATTAATAACCCTATGTAGTTATATTATACATTAACGTCAAACATATATACCTTATAATTAACATAAAAATAAAGATATTTAATGTTTAACTATATACTTTCAATTTTATGTCATCTTTGATCTTAATTTGTGGTTTCTCTTGTTATTTTTAATAGAATCGCATTGACCCCATCTCTATATTAATAAGGCTACAGAACAAGAAGGTATCCTCCTATCTGCGAAGAAATGCGGTTAGGTTTTTCTCTTTAAATGTTGAGATAATGAAATAAGTTTGTTATCCCAAATAATCCAAATCTATGTCGAATAAAAGAAAATTATTAAATACTACAAAAATAATCTATTAAATAATTTAAAGATCATATAAGAAATTATCCAAAAGATAGAGCAAATTTGAGAGTATTAATTCTCAGTCATTTTAATATTATTAAGGGACCTATTGAATTTTTGAAAATCCCAGAAATTTTTGTCTCTAACGGCCTTAAAACTATTCCTAAGCATCTAAATTTTCATGAAAAAGATTTCTTTATTTATGACTATGAAACTTATAAAACAGCTAATTTAAAATTTAGAGTACCAAGTAAAACGGAAAGGACGGAACATGAAGATCTTATGATTTCTGTGGTAATTATCGATGAACTTATATCCCCAAAAATTTTCCAATCGATTTTAAAAAAATTTAGAGAAGAAATTCAAAATATTAAGAATATATATAAGGGTCTTTATAATTCTTCTGAGGAAAGTGCTGCTAAATTTCTTGAAATAAAAGAAACCTTACTTAAATATTATCAAGTTATAAATGATATAGAGGGGATACAATTAAATATTGATTTAAATTACAAATTTCCATGGGGGACGCATTTTTGTTATTTTTACCAAAACAAAGAAGATCTCATGGATATTCTAATACCCTATATCAATATGGGGTTAGAAGAAAATCAGTTTTGTGTCTGGGTCACTTCAGAAGATCTTAATGAGAAAGAAGCTAAAGAGAAATTAAAATCTGAAATAAAAAATTTTAATAAATTCTTGAAAAAAGGGCAAATAGAAATCTTTCCTTATACAGAATGGTACCTTAAAGATGGAGAATTTAACTTCCAAAGAGTACTCGATGGATGGGTTCAAAAATATAATTTTGCAATATCCCATGGTTTTAATGGTATCAGAGTAACAGGCAATACTGCTTGGGTTGGAAAAAAGCACTGGAAAGATTTTTCTGATTATGAAGAAGAAATAAATAACGTTGTAGGAAACTATCGGATGATTGTCTTATGTACTTATCCTGCTGAAAAATGTGGTATTAATGAGATTTTAGGAGTTATGAAAACCCATCAAGTAGCCACAATTAGAAAAGAAGGAAAATGGGAGATTCTCCAAAGATATGATAGTTCCCTTTCTAATTAAATAATCATTTTTATAGGAAACAAACCATTTAAAAAAGTAAAAGAAGAATTATTTAATACCAAGAACCATGAATTTTTCGCATCTTTTCTGCTCCACTACAAATTAAAACATATTTTATCGACTATTAGATGGTAACGTAATCTTTTGGAAATATATTATAGATCTGTTCTGCGGGCACCTCATTGCCAGTAGAATACAAAAACCAACCAAATTACCCCTTGCTAAAAGTCATATTATAGCTATACAACTCGAACTCATGTGTTTTGTGCATAGTACCCACAAAACCAAGAATTATGTCGAGTATCGTAAATCAAAGGTCCAGTCCCCCTCATCTTTATCATCGATAAACAGCTCCACAGTTAATTGCTGTACAAATCAGTTAACCGAGATCTTTTTTTGAAATAAAGTATGAAAGAAATAGCCGATACCAAAGTAACTGATTTCGATAGACTTTTCTTTTTTATCCAATGGATTTGCATCTATTTCAAGTGCGGAAATTAGAGTTAATTTTTGAATAAATCCATTTAATGCGCCCCTGGAAATTGAAGTCTTTCTTACCTTTTCCATAGCGGCTTTCAACACTTCTAAAGATTGATATTTTATCCTTTGATTCAATAACGGATTTTCGTTAAAAGATAATTCTGGATCAAAAAATTGAGTATAATTATTATATTCGTCAAAAAAGAGCGTTAAAAATTCAAATTGTTTATCTGTAAGAGACTGAAACGGGATAGTTTGTAATTCAACATTTGAGTAAATACCAACCTCCTCATTTTTTTCATAAATAAAATCACCGTGGATTACTCTTGTATTTGTAATCGAGCTCGCTATATAGAACCAAATGTCCATGTACCGCAAACCGCCAGATATATTTATTGTAATATTATCGTATTTCTGGAGTTTCTGTTGATAGATTAGGTGGATTAATTCTGCGATTGGCTTAGTTTGAATATGAAAATCAAACTTTACGTTTTTCACCTCAATTCTTCGTTCCATGTAATAGTTATTTAGTTCCTCTAATACTTTTGTAGCTTCAAATGTCCCTGGAAGAGGTTCGCTTTCAGTTATAAAAATGAGTTTATGAGTTATTTCTTTATCAATCGAAAGGATTAGCTTATGGGAAGTATGTCCTACGAGTACAATTTGGCAATTTTTTTCGGTCATATCTAACGCTCCTATAAATTATATAATCAAAGAAATTAATAAATGAGTCCTTAATTTATGGTTATAACTATATCTTTTTAAACATATATAATATTCAAGATATATGATCACAAAAAAGTATTTAAACGAATACGCTTATTATGATCATGTAATTTTTCAAATAGGAAAGAGAAAAAGATAGGGCGAAAACCATGTTCCTTCATTACCAAAAGACAAATTTTATCGTTAAGGGATCGTTCCGTAGTTTTGGAACGACCCTTACCCTAAGGGTGGGGCATAACAGGTGATCTTAAGCTTTAAGCTTAACCTATTTTCAATTTTTTCCTTATAACATTAAATACTAATTTGAAATTCTTTAATGAATTATCTTTAGAAAAATTAGAAAGTAAAAATTAAAAGAATGGAGTGAAAAAGTATGGGAGAGAGTTTATACGGGAAATTTGGTACTGATATGGTTATAGTTGGTTTTATACTTTTAGTTATAACTTTTTTTGTTTCTATAATGTTTGGTTTTCTTTTGCCTGAAAGTACTATTAATCTGTTTTTTGTGTTGTCTTTCCTAGTTCTTATTGTGGGGATTGTCTTAGGAATAGTCGGTATCATAAAAGACGATTTAAGAGAAAAGGCAATAAGAGCATTAATTGCGGGAATCTGTTTTTTACTTGTAGGAATTGCATTAATTATTCTTTATAATATATATATTAGTGCATTGTTTGGGTAATTAATGTTTTAAAATAAATGAAAGAGTTAACTGATACAGAAATCCAGTGGCTCGAAGCCTTCGCCAGATCTCATGATTTTTTCGCATCCTTTCTGCTTCATTACAAATTAAAGAATCATTTGTCGAGTAATCAATATTATTGGCTCCATCTCTATATTAATC
>JAGXNO010000101.1 GCA_019894975.1 Promethearchaeota archaeon
TTATAGGAGTAAAGGGCTTGAAGTTACGGTTGTGCTTTGGGGGCCAATGGGAATCATTCTTGGTAAGAAAAATAAAATTGGTCGAATGCGGTATGATGACGAGATGCTGGAATGTCTTAATCTCGGAATACATTTTAAGTGCTGTGATCTAGCTGCTAATCTTATTGGTTTAGATAAATCTGAATTAATTGAGGGTATAGAATTAGTTGAATCTAATGTAGTTGCAGATTTATTATTAAAATATCAAGAAGAAGGGCAACTTATATTCTCATTATAGGAGAGATCTGATTTGAATTAAAGTAATTATTTATAATGCTCTTTTTCAGGATGCACTTCAGAAACAAACTCAAAATTATAAATTTTGTCTCGGCTTAGTATATCTTTTATGTATCCAAGACTGTGCATTGTATTTATGAATCCCTCTGTTGATTTTAAATACCCTTCTGAGAGTGCTATGCAATATCTTGGTGAAATTTCAAGTACGGCCTTTACGTAAGGAATATTATTCTTAAGAATCGAAAAAGTTCTTGCAATTATCTTCGCAGCCTCAATTTGAGACTCTCTGAGCAAACCTGAGGCTTTTTTATGATGTTTAAGAAATGTAAAGACCAATTCGGGATAGTCTTTTATTATTGATTCGTGGAAAAAAATACCATAGCTAGGATTATATGCTAGTAAATAATGGGCTGGAATTATTAAATGAGAATCTAATATTGTTTCTGCAAAAACAGCTAAAGCAGGGGTTCCTACACCTCCTTCTAATTTTCCTTTCTGCATATCCAATGCTATAAACTCAGCTTGTTTATAATTTATTACTTCAATATCATTAGATAAGTCATATTTTTCTAAATAAAAATTAAGGATTGCGTCATGTATAGAGCCCACACTTGGAGTTCCTATAGAGTGACCCTTAAATTGTGTAAGAACACCGCAAATATCATCGTTTAATTTGGAAATTGGTTTGTAGTTCTTTTTACCAATCATTATTGTACCTTCAACATGCCCTCCCGCAACACATCTAATAGGAACACCATTATCTATGCCAATAATAGCAGGAGGTAATCCCATGTAACCAATATCTAATTCCTCATTTTTGAAGGCTTCTACCATGAGAGGTCCTGTACCAAATAATGACCACTTGACCTTTAAACCTAAGTCTTTTTCTAACTTATCATCGCCCATTAATATAAAATTTGTGTGATATGCAGTTGAGAGATGACCAATTCTAAGTTCTTTTTTTTTAATACAATTCACTTGTTTTATTTATTTGGTATTATCACTAAGGGTAATAACATTTAATAATTATAATCTAAAATATTAAGTTATTTAATTGCATTTATGAAGATATATAAGTTTAAGTCTAAAAAAAATCGCATTTTACGTGAAGAGTTATGGTTGATGTAAAAATTAGTTTTTTTTCCATATTAACGGATATTACTGAAAAAGAAGAACTAGTCTTTCCGTTGGAAGTTGATTCAAGCATTAGAAATTTACTAGAACAATTAACCTTAAAATTTGGAAAGACGTTTGAGGAACAGATTTTTAAAAATTCGACCGATTTAAGTAAATACGTACTTATTACTATAAATGGAAAAGATATCCGAGCTTTAGATGGACTCAATACAAAATTGAATCAAAATGATGAAATCTTTTTCGTTCCAGCAATTGCAGGAGGATAAAAAGAATTCCCCAAAATCTTCTCTCAAACTTATATTATTATAAATCAAATACAGATTTTTTGGAGTGAAAATAAGTCTGTAAATAGAAAAGCTAAAAAAAAATCGAGAATAATTATTAATATCTTATTGAATGATACAAAGATAGATGTTATACTTTTTATTGCCAGTGTATCCGAGTAGCTAAGGAGGCGGCCTGCAGAGCCGTTGCCATCAGGCATCGTGGGTGCAAATCCCACCGCTGGCTCCATTATTTTATTCTTCAACAATGTAAATAAATTAAAATGATAAACAAATTTAGAAGAACAAAAAAAAATTATAGGAGAAAAGGAAAAAACTTCTCTTTTATTACTTTTCTAAAAAGTATTTTTCAAGAAATTCAATACTATCTTTTATTTCTTTTTCCGTGCATAAGGTTCCATGACCTGGCACAAATATCTTAATATTTTTCTCCAGATAAGTTTCCAAAACTTTCTTAAAGTTTATTGGATCTACTATCCATTGAGTACCACCAATTCCATTAGCCCAATCGGGATTTAAATTGGTAAACAATAAATCACCCATAAAACAGATTCTCTCTTTTGGAAAGTAAGCTATGATATCATCATAAGAATGTGCATTTCCTACATTAATTATCTCGACTGATCTTTCAGTTCCATTAATTTTCATATTACCGGAAATTACAAAGTCAGGAGGTCTCAGTTTGAAATCAGGATCCTGAACGTTTTTATATGTGATTAAGTCATTTTTATACTCAATTATCTTCTTAGGGTCTTTCTCTTTTTCTAGTGTTTCTTCTGTTCTCTTTAATTCTTCTGAAGCTCTCTCTCTAAACTGCTTAAGTCGATCTGGTACTGCGTTTTGAAACTGATCTAAGGTGCCAATACTACTTAGAATTGGCACGGAATTAGGAAACAAACGGTTTCCATAAATATGATCAAGGTGCCAATGGCTATTAATTAACAAAAAAGGATCCTTTTTAGTAATCTCTTTAGACGCTCTTATAAGATCTTTAGTTGAAAATGGGTCAAATAAAGTATCAAAAATTATTGTAATATTTCCCAAATCAAAGAATCCGGCATTTGAACTAGCGCCCATATCTTGGTTAAAGATCGTAGCATAGATCCCCTTATCTAATTCAAAAATATCAATATATAACGAATCAAAATCAATTTTTTCATATTTCATAGATTATCTCCTTATTTTTTCACAATTTAAGATTTAATTCAAATTATATTATTCTAAAGATTTTATATTATTATAGAGTAATGATTTGAACTTCTACTGAACTTTTAATTCAATCTTATAATGTAATAAATTTATAAACCACTCAGAATCATTCATATCTATGAGTGTTTATGATTTGATGATCAAAAGAAGATCAGTGAGAGTTTATAAAGATCAAGGAATTCAACAAGATCTCATAGATAAACTTCTGGATGCTGCTAACAATTGTCCATCTGGGGGAAATATTCAACCTTTATCAATAATTACAATCCAGAGTACTGAGGGTCGAGAATATCTGGGAAAAATGATCGGGTCACAACCTTGGGTAAAAAATGCCCCACTTTCCATGATTTTCTGTATTGATTTTAATAGAATAAAGAAATGGGCAACAATATCTAATGTAGATTTTCAGGGTGAAAATGCTCTTTCTCACTTTCTCATAGCTTATGCTGATCTAATGTGCGCAGCTCAAAATGTAACTATGACCGCAGAGAGCTTTGGTCTTGGATCAGTTTATGTGGGATCCATTCAAGGAATAATTGATGAAATTCGAGATCACTTCTCCATACCAAAATTAGTACTCCCCATGATGCTTCTTTGTATAGGTTATCCTGAATCCATACCAAATACTATTCCAAAGTTAGAGCGGAAGGTCATTACCCATAAAGAAAAATATAACAATCTAACTAATCTCGAAATTGAACAAGCTTACAATGATAAATACGGAATTTTTGATGAGGACCCTGAACAATATTTTCTGAAAGCTTATATTGAGGTTATAGAATCGAGCAAACAGCAGGGAGATAGATGGTTGAAACTTGCTAAAAAAAGAGTTAAAAGATTAAATATAAAGAATCATGCTCAATTCCTATTTAAATTGAGGTATCCGACCGAGGCTATGGTAAGTATGAATCAAGACTTAATTAAATCTTTCAAAAATGCGGGATTTAATTTCAATTAATACTCACCTATCTATATTTAATTTGATTATTCTTTACCTATTTGGAGAAAAAATATATAACAAATAAATTCAAAACATTATTACTTGAATTATTAAAGTTTAAGATAAATCTGAAAGGGATCATTTATGTTAACAAGTGAGATGGTTGAAGATGAAAAAATACGGAATATTATTAATTCAGATTATAAGAATAAAGATTTTGTAGATTTAATACGAAATATTACGAAAGAATCTATTGAATCTAATGCTTATTATAAGGGATTAGCTGAAAAAGATAATTTTAACTCGGGTGATTTGAATGATATTGATGATTTAGCATTAATCCCTTACATTTCTTCACCTTTTTTCAAGGAATCAGCAGGAATGTTTGAAAAATTCTTGAAAATCCCTCTAAATTCTCCTGAATTTGAGCTATGGAACGTTTCTTCTTGTACATCTGGGGACCCTTCCTTAGTAGGGCGTTCAAAGGATGATATTGAATTGTTAGCAAGTATGACGATTAAATGTATTTATGAGTTTATTCCTATCCCTCAGGATGAATGGTTCAATACTATCTCATTTGATTTTGCACCAAATGTTACCTTCTTAAATAGAATTGCCATGAGATATACAACGATTAGACCAATTAAACTCTATGGAAGTATACTACATGAAATTTCAACAAGGATGTCGAATCCAAAATTCTTAATTAAGTTTTTTGTGCTTAAAGCGTTTAAGGAAATTATTAAAAAACGAAGTCTTGTTGGTGCTTTTGGAGTAAATACTAAATATGTTATTAAACATGTTAAAAAAAATTCAGAAAAACCATCAAATAAGCAGAAACATATCTCTTTTGGAGGGAGCCTTCAATTAATAAATACTTTCATGAATAAAATCATGAAAGAAAATGACCTAAAATTTGATTTACCAAACAGTGTTGTAAATGTTGGTGGTGGTGGATGGGATGGCCATAAATCTCAATTGAAATACCCTCCAATAGATAAAGCAAAGTTTATTTCAGATTGTATGGAATCATTTGGTACTAAACCTGATAGAATAACTGATATGTATGGCTTTACTGAAACCCCAATAACTTTTGGGAGTCATTGGTCGGATAAGCATCAAGATTTTATATTTCATTGTCCATCCCAAGCTCGGATTATTATTCGAGATTTAGATGATCTTGAACCGTTAAAAAAGACAGGCGATAGAGGGCTTCTTGAAGTCATCACACCATTTGGTGTAGCTGCTTCAGTGAACCATGCTATAATTGTAGACGACATCGTTGAGATCGTAGCAAAAAATAAATGCCCTGAGTGTGGATATGAAGGGGATACTTTTATTGTTCACGGTAGGATTGAAAATAAACAAGGACTTGGATGTTCTTCCATATTGGAATGGATATAATTTTTTTCAATTCCCAGGATTACCTTTCAGTGTATCCGACAAAACCAGCAACTAAAACAAGTATTCCTCCTACTAAACTGGTATATACTATCATAATAATACCTATAACTACACATATTACCCAATTTAATTCCACAAACTTATGAGGTACTATTATGCTTATTATAACAATCGCTGATAGAATAATTGCTAGTACTAATAGAATTACTTTTGAACTGTCTATATTCTTATCATCAAACCCTATAATTGTATCAATCAACCCTATTGCAGCTCCTAATCCTGCTAATAATTTCATTAAATCTTGATTTTGCATTTCTAATACCGAACTTTTTTATTTTGAAAAGTAAATCCTAATTTTAGTATTATCTTAATCCATTCTATATAATTTTTGTTAAGAAGAATAAGGATTTACAGATACAGAAAAAAAGCAAGATAAGAATTCACTTAAATAACCCAATAGAAGGGTGTCTCTTCACCATTTTCTCCTTTAGCTGAACAAATTCTATTCAAATACTCTAAATTATAATAGGCTTCTATTTCGTCTTCACTAAGTT
>JAGXNO010000102.1 GCA_019894975.1 Promethearchaeota archaeon
ATATATGGTTATATGGTTGTATATCGCATGTTCAATAACCAATACTAAAATAATCCATGGTGATTTTATTTATGAAGGAACTAAAGAAGTGGGAATATATTCGAATATGGAACTGCCTACTATTCCATTTCAACTCATAACTGATAAACAATTTGAATTTTTGGAATTATTTTTCAACACTTATGAAAATTATTTTGAATTTTTTGATCCAAATTTATGCTTTAATGATAATATACTATTATCTCAACGGAAAAAATATGACTCATTAGAATTACTAAAAGAAGCATTAGAACATAAAAGAAATGAAATACTGACTAGAGGTTCGATAAACGGTTATATTCAGAAATTGAGTAAAATATCTGCCCTTAACATTTATTCAAATCCCAAAGATAAAAAAGAGAAAACAGTTGAGATTAGTTATTTGGGAATCGCGTATTTCCTCCATAAGTTAATGATAACTAAAATAAAAAATACTTCTTAAGGAAATTGAAATGGGAAGCATTTATGTTACAATTTTATTCTTTTCAAGGAACCAGGAATCGACCAATAGCAAGATAGTGAGCTGCGCATTTGGAAATAATATTAAGATTTGGGATACCCTCACAGGAAAAATGATAAATGAAGGCTATCTTGAAGTGGGAGATACCCAGCTCATTTCATTTGTCCTCTCTCCTGATGAGATATTTCTCATTACAGGGTTTCAAGGTTCACCAGAGGAGGGGGGCACAGCTTGTAGTTTGGAATATTTCCGAACAAACACTAATACAGAGCCACCCAATTCAACAAGATTTTCGGGGGGAACGTGAGGAATTAAGCGATATTGTAAGGTCACCTCGGGGGGATGTGATTATGGGAACGTTTCTCGATCGGATGGTGGTTCGATGGGTGAGTCCCCACCTCTATCTCGACTATATCAGGGACGAGGAAAACTATAGAGCGTTGTGCCGTGAACTTATGCTAAAGAATTTTTAGTTGTTAAAAGAAAAAGAGCTTTCTTTTTAAAGAAAAAAGATCAAGGGATTTTATATTCGACTTTTGTGGATTTTTCAATCTGCTTCATTTTGTCTGACTGTTTTTCTACATTTTCCCCGTGAAAGAGTTCTCCGTCTTTTTTGAATTTATATAGTCTATACATATCACCGTAATCTAAAACTACCAGATAATAGGGAATTTGTGTCTGTTTTACTGTTATGGAAGGGATCGGACCGCCCTTTGTAAAGACTACTTCATCTTTAACCCTTAACACCCGTACACCACTAGGTTTTTTTTCTCGAAATTCACGTTTTGCAAACTTTACGATCCCCTTTAATGCAGTCCGTTCTACGAATGTGGGCATATCAACCTACCATTATCTATAATCATTTATTAATTCATCGACCGCGCCAGAATCGAATAAGATCCAATCGACTATTTTCTCGTAAACGTACTCCTTGTTCTGAGTATCTTTTAATAATTTCTTAAGATCATAAAAAGGAATCCCTATCTGACCAAATTCCAATTTTTCTTTTTCTAAGCCCATTTTTAACATTTGGACGCTGGCCACTTCTCTAATTGAGGATGCAGTAATTGATTTGAGGTCAACGCTTTTTAAAAATCGAACCACATGCTCAGTTACCTTTTTTGCATCCGCTTTCGAAAGACTCGTCTCTTTCAGGAGGGATTGATAAATAAAGGCAGGCACAAACACAAAATCTCCCTTCCGAGTTTTGACTAACGGTAGAAATTTCTTATAATTCAAATCTACTTTTCCTCGATCATTTAATTCAGTTGACACACAATACTTTCAGGAGGAGTATTTTTAAACAAAAAAATTATGGTGAGCCCACACTTTTAAATATCTTTTTCACCTATTTATTATTCGACAATACTTTAAGTATTGTTAGAAAATCAACACAAAAAATTTGTGAAAACTAATGAAAAAATATTACAATTGCATAATTGTTCTTGTTATTTTAGGTTCAGGATTAATTGTACCTACCATCTACGGAGGTACAGTATGTGACCATGAACAGGGAGAACATGATGATCCTCAAAGCTCTTATATTCCTTGTGATTGTGGACATGACACCTGTACTGGTAACGTAGCGACATGTCCTTGCTGTGGTCTTGGTGCACCTCCACCGCCTCCCCCGCCACCACCCCCACCCCCAGAGGGGATTACTTTGATCGGTTCCACGGAGAGATACACCCCTCATGAAGAAAACTCAAAATTGGGATTTACAATTAAAAGTGTATCGAGTAGTTCTGTACCTGTAATTGAATTAAGCCTGACTGAGACAGATTTATATTCGGGAGATGTATCGATTAAAATAAAGATTGATATGGAAGTTGTCTGGAGTATAGATGTCGATATGGATTTTACAGAAATTTTTCAATTTCAATGTGATCAACTTTCAACTGTAGGTGCACATCAGATCGAAATTGAAGTGTCGAATGGTCTGGGACCAAACGATATATATTTTCTGGAATATCTAAAAATCTATAATCTTCATTTAGTAGAAAGTGAAGTTTACAATGGTGCACGATATTCCCCCGTAAATTTCAACTACTATGACACGGCTTCAAAAGATTTTGCTACAGTCTCTATTAGCTCTCGCCTTCCTTTTGATAATGATGAACTTAAATCTATTGGTGCTAATGAACTTTCATTTAGTCCATCTTTGATAGTTACAGTTGATCCCGATTGGGAATTTCGCGATGTCCAATTCTTTGGTCTTCTACAATCTTGGCAGTTTAATTATATCCATTCAACATCTATTAGATGGAAGATTGTAAGTCCGGATGGAACATTTTTGGAAAGAAATGAAGGAGGAAGCCAAGTTGATAGATTAGGAGGAGATGAATCGTTTGTTGGGGTTCATGAAGGTGCTCCGGTAGAAGATGTCTTTGATGAAATTTTATTTATTATTGAAGCGTTAGCCTCAATCGCATTAACATTAGCATTACCTCCTTACTTATCTGTACCTTTGGATGTACTAATCGGTCTTGCTGCCCTCTCTTATGAGCCTAATCCCATTCCTTCTAGAATAGATAAAACGCCTATAGGTAATACGGAATATAAATGCAAATGGACTACTGGGTATTATGATAGTATGGGTTATGATGGTTATAAACCTTCCCCCCGATTTTTCGATACGAGCATGCTTGTTGATTTGGACGCATTATTACCTGTTGGAGAAAGTGGTTGTTATAATGTTGAGGTTAATTGGGAAATAGAAGTTTATTTGCACGTCTATATAATCGTATTTGGGTGGGTAATGCATGCTACTGGATTAGCTTTTACACTATCGGGAACTCATTATCTTAACTTTGAATATCACTCCCTTTAATAATTATATACTAATTCCCTATTTTTTTTTTTATCTTTTGGTAATTTATTCAAGAAATTATATCTAAAAAAATAAATGAAATGAGATGTGTAAAAATCTTTAGTGGTATTTATATAGAATAAGTAGAATCTAGATCTGATCACTATTTTCACTATACTCAATCTCATTATAAAGTCCCCCGATTACCTCTCTGCCAACTACATAGTAAATTTCAAATAATTTTTTTTTCTTTCTTCTTCTTTATTTCTATCTAAAAAAAACTCAATACAGTAATCTTCTACGGGAATTTCATAGTCAAAGGGATAACAATCATATATATTACAAAACTGTTTTTTAGAGTCGAAATTCTTACAGATCTCACATTCTATTGTCTCTGGAATATATCCCTCATCTCTAAAAATTCTTGATTCTTCTTTGTCATACTTGTTTAGAAGTTCTTGTATGTTCGGTTTTTCTCTTCTTCTAAAATACATTTGCTCAGTCCTCCTTTTAGAAGCTTTCTTCAAAGTCCTATCTGCATCATTTAAACTTTTAATAATTTTATAGACTCCTGATGAGACATTGTTCAGAAATCGAGAGTTCTCATCTAATTTTGAGAAAAACCAGTCAACTGTGCCATATATCCCCATGATAGCATGCTTATTACTATAAATTGTATGATCCCAGATCACTTTGCAATCTACACATTCAAATAGGATATTCATCTTAAAAGACGGTTTTACCTCTGAAATGGCGAGTTTTATGATTAGATCATGACCCCTGTGCTTTTCAATTTTTTTTTCATCTTTTCCTAATCTTTCTCGAAAAAATCCTCTGATTGCATCGAAATTATCTTTCATTTGCTATCTTTCACATCTAAGTTTTCTTTAAATGTTAAATTATGTTACACAACACACGATTATAAGTGATACTCTTTCCTTAACCGTATAGATTGCCACTTGCTGAGCTGTCTTATAAATTACGATCAAAGATCACTTTTTATAGGATTTAGATTAAAGCAATCTATTCTCCTATAATGTAAATAATTTTTATCGAATACAATTAGAGCCGTTTAAAGGAGAAGAGACAAGAAATTTGAGCCACTAAAAACTATCAGGGAGAGAAAATTATAATCAAGATATAAATAAAAATTTAAAATTTAGGGGGATTTACCAATAGACTTAGATTTTAAATATGTTAGTTCTACAGAAGCTTACGCATGGGCGGATGAAACTGAACATTTAGATCCACACATCGAACTTGAGGGGCTTACTGGGGATTATTTTGCAATTTATACTGCTTCGTTTGCAGTTACAGAAGTTCCATGGGCTACATTTGGAGTTCACAGTAACGGATGGGCAAGATTTAGAGATGACACAGGATCTATTGGTTATTCTCAAAGGGCTTGGGAATTTCCGGCTGTTCTCTGGGACGTGCTAATGACAGATACAATGGTTATAGCAGACAAGATTCATTTAGAGAACTCAGCCCTAAACATAGAATTAAATTGTAATATCCCAAAAGTATCTTCAGAAATATCATAATGGCTTTTTGGGTGAAGCCCGATTTTATTGATAAAAATCCCATAGGTAATAATTTTATCACATAAGATTTCATAATGAATTCTTAAAGTATCCTCTTCTCCCACCTTAGGTATTATTAATTGTTTACGATCCTTCGATAAATAAATTTCTCCCGGTACTTGATGAGCATTTATATTTCTCAAGACCAGAGATGCAGACCATAGATTGTATTATTTATTGTTGAACAACAAGAATGCTAAATTATTTTAAATTATAAATTAAATCATTATGTCGAGAGTACAAAAATGATTATGGTTCTATAAAGAATCCTATAGATTTCTCTTGGAAAAGGTATAGTTAAATTTCTATAAAATATAATAAAAAATAATTAAAACAATAGTTAATGCGATAGAATATGAGTAATGAGAAGAAAGTCTTCACTTTAGAAGATGTAAAATTAGCTTCAATGGGACCAGATACTATTGTTTACATCCCAAGAGCTATAATAAAGCATAAAGTTCTTGATCCTGAGAAAAGATATAATGTCCATTTTGAAGAAATCTCAGAAGAAAATCAAGAGAAAAAGGATTAATCTTCTTCTCGATAGGAACAATGATTATAAATTTTAAACTGTATATTATTATCTTCTAAGTTTTTAACTATAGTTGGGTTATAATCTAATACTATTTTTTTACCTTCGTTAGTTATAATGAGTTTAGGAATATTTACTTCATCAAGATGTCTTTCTATTAAACTATAGCTGGATAAATATGCTGTTTTATTATTATAGTAAATATGGCACATAATATTCTCGATTGGAATTATACTCTTATCTTTCTTTACTCCTCTGAATCGTACTGACACTGTCTCTTTATCATCCTCAAC
>JAGXNO010000103.1 GCA_019894975.1 Promethearchaeota archaeon
CCGTAAGCGAACTTACAGTTTGAGGTTTCCCACAGACTTTCAACTGCAGTACTATCCTGCAACATTTAATAGTTTAACTTCCGGCGCTTTACTCGATGTAGTACATTTATGTGGTTATAAGACCACTAGTTTACCTTTTAATAAGGACGGTTATTTTCTATGTAAATACCTTCTTATTAGGTAATGAGTAAGTAGAAATAATAAAGACTAGTAATTAAACTTTTTCATAGAAAAAGGCAAAATTTAAAAGGAGTAAACTAAGATATGCTCTGGAATATGATATTTCAGTTAATCACCCAAGAAGTTCAGTTGTACCTTCTACATTTGAAGAAAAGCTGATCGTTGGAAGAAGCCAGTTCCAAATAATTTACATTTTGTTATTCTATTTTTTCCATTGTTCTTGAATATTTTTGGATATTTCTAAAGATTGAGAGTGTAGACAGTCCTGCGATTCCTGCAATCGCGATTAACGCAACTGGAAATATATATTCTACTATATGTTTCGAAATAGTAAACTTGAAGTTTTCCTCATAGAAAATGTTTGTATTGTTAGCGTAATCTCTAGTAAATATAAAATAAGAATATTCTCCTGGCAAATACCTGTCTATATCAAATCGGAAAGTACTTTCGTTCTCTAAGAAATCATTTGAGGCGGAATAATAGTTATAATCCGTAAAATTATTGTTTGATATGAAAAAGTGTACGCTTTCTATTCCTGAACGGTTATCATAAACATCAATATCGAAGACAATCATATCTGAGGTTGATGGAACTTTAGGTAAACATTGGATACCATTTAATTCCGGTTTTAAGTTATCTGATCCTGTAGTAAAATTAAAGTAGGAGGGCTTTAAATTATGACCTGTAATAGTTGCATTATAAAGTTCATTAGGTTGCTTGGGTAATCTGAACTTAGCTACACCATTAATATCTGCGTAAGTAGTATAGTATTTAGCGTCAGAAGTTCTGAAATGAATCCTAGCATAAGGGACCAATTCGTTGTTAATATTTTTGATATTAATAGAGACTAATTGTCCTTCATAAAGATCTTCAGTAAAGGGATTTAATGCGGGTTTTGGTTTATTAGTGTAAATATCAACTTCGGGGTCTCCTAAGAGGTTATAAGTGAGAATGTTTTTACGTTCAAAATCATAAATGGTCGAGCCATCTCCCTTGGTATAATAATCACTATTTATATATGATACCTTAGAATCATATAAAGCTCTTCCTTGTTGAAACTTCTTATTTTCGTAGAATTCTTTCCAAAACAATTTTGCGTTTCCCCGATTTAATTTCTCAAGATTTTCATCATCTTCAAAATACCAACTAACCCTTAAGGCACCAATTACACCTATAGCACCTGCATCCGTCCTGTTTATTAAAGCTTCTCCTATATTGTCATAGATATCGTAACTGGACAAAGAGCAAGCGTCAAGATAAAATAAAGAAGGCATATGAGTATTAGAGGAGGATTTAGCATCATCATAATTATATCCCGTAGTATAAGGAT
This sequence comes from Promethearchaeota archaeon, assembly GCA_019894975.1. Classification (GTDB taxonomy): domain Archaea; phylum Asgardarchaeota; class Lokiarchaeia; order Sigyniarchaeales; family SOKP01; genus Loki-b32. The sequence goes on from JAGXNO010000103.1 coordinate 1,511, forward strand.
CAATATAATAATTTGTCGGGGATCCATGACCGGCTATAATAACTGTTGAATATCCATTATTAGTATTATTCTTAAGACTTGTTCGTGTAAGATTTCCTTCTTCTTTGACTAGATGGGTATAATTGACAACCGATTTAGCATAATTTTGTATAATATAACTTGTTAAGACACTTTCGTATTCACCCGAATCGTCTCCAGAAACACTATAACTTGAAATTCCCCCTGCTAATAACATCCTATTCATCCAATCTCCAATTTCTGGATCTGTTTCATACTTCAAGGTCTTATTTACCATTATTTCAAGTTCCTTTGCATCATTAGCAGGTAATCGTCCAACATAGACTTCTGGTATCCACGAGATTTCATCTAGCCCCATAGAATTGTCTTGAGGTGCCTCCCCCCATTTTCCATCTCCATCACTATCCCAAGTACCAGTAAGATCTGCATAATAGAAGTCAGTAGGTTTATAATACTCATCTCCTCCTATATCGCTTCTTCCATTCCCCCATATTTTTACATCAGGATTATATACATTTCTAATGGGAATGGTGCCATTTTGAGCATCACCAGTTAATAGAACCCATTGAATATTTTCCTCTTCATAATATGATTTTATCATATTACGTATGCATTCTGCGTCATCCGTCCCTCCGTATGACGTGAAATTACTTAATATAATTGTTTTTACTCCTTTTTCATTCTTCCATTCCATCAAGGGTTCTACTGCATTAATAAAACCAGCATCATCAGGAGTGATAATTAACATTTCGACTTTTGGGTTATACCATTGATTGTTTAAGGAACTATAGTCAATTTCAGGTATAAAAGATAAATCTAATTCAGGATCACCATTATTTGACATGTTTAAATCTAAGGGATGTGAATTGTCAAGCCCAAAAGAAGAAAAATTCAAAAATAAACTCATAACTGGAAAGAGCAAAAAAAGAGAAAAACATAAAAATTTCACCTTTTTAGAGAAAACCCGTACCATGAAATATCAATTATTAAATGTAATTATTAGTATATTTAATTTTAGAAATACTATTATTGAAATAAGAATCTATTTATTATAAAACTAAATTGTTCGATTAATAGTACGATGCCTCTCCGGTTTAATTTCTGTCCGCATTGCCAAAGAAAAATTGTGTTTAAAATTGAAATGGAAGATATAGATTCAAGCCAATATCCTGCTCCAGTTTATATCATGTGCAATTTTTGTAATAAACTTTCTACTTTTTATGTTGACAGTCTTCTAAGGATCTCATATAAAGAGCTTGAGAAAAAACCTGGTGGTATTACAACAATTCAAACTGAGTAAAAGATTTTTTCTCATTTTTTTTTGTATGAAATTAGGTTATTGAATAATTTAATAAAAAATCATTTCTTAATGTTTTATAGGGAAATATTTATACTGGAGTAATAAAACCTAAATTTTATACTAATATGTCCTATGAATTAGAAGATATTTCGGGGATCGGAAAAACTACCGCAGAAAAAATGAAAGCGGCAGGCATAGATTCAATTGAAAAACTAGTTACTGCGAATGCTGAAGATTTAGTGAAACTAAAAATAAAGGGCGTGGGCAAAGCAACCGCAGAAAAGATAATTACTAATGCTAAAAAAGTTCTTGAAGATGCTGGGGGAAAAACAGAAGCTATGGTAGTAGAAAAAGATAAGCCAGAGAAAAAAAATCCCTCTAAATCCAAACCTGTACCAAAATCAAAAACTGGTAGTAAAGCGAAAGGCTCCAACATAAAAGAATTAATTGAACAGCAAGCAGAATGCAACATAGGACTTGTTGGTCATGTTGATCATGGTAAAACTACGTTAGTTAAATCTTTAACAGGTGATTGGACTGATCGACATTCCGAAGAGCAAGAAAGAGGGATTTCAATAAAACTGGGATACTCTAACGCCACTATACTTTATTGCCCCTCTTGTGATGAATACACAACAGCCCATCTCGCAGAAATAAACAGAACCAAAGGACTACCCCGATTTCAATGCTCAAAATGCCAAGGAAATTATGAATTTAAACGTAATATATCTTTTGTAGATGCTCCTGGACATGAAATTTTGATGGCAACAATGTTAAGTGGGGCTTCATTAATGGATGGGGCTTGTCTTTTAATTGCTGCTGATGAACAATGTCCTCAACCTCAAACGCGGGAACATTTAGCTGCCTTAAACATTGCAGGGATTACAAACATCATCATTTTACAAAATAAAATTGATGCTGTTTCACGAGAACAAGCCTTAGAGAATTTTAAACAGATCAAGGAATTTGTTAGAGGTACTGTGGCAGAGAATGCCCCGATCATACCCCTTTCTGCTGTTTTTGGTGCGAATTTGCATCTTGTTGTGAAAGCTTTTGAAGAATTGATACCCAGCCCTAAATTTGAAGAATCAGAATCGTTTCAATTTTTAGTCGCTAGATCCTTTGATATTAATCGGCCTGGAAAAGAAATCAGTGATTTAAAGGGTGGTGTAGTCGGAGGATCTGTGTTAAAAGGTGAAATTGAACTAGGGGATCAAATCGAAATTAAACCTGGTATCCGGATCAAGGATAAGTACATGTCAATAAAATCAACAGTAGTAAGTATTAGTCAAGGCAATAATCTCTTGAAAACTGCGAAACCAGGGGGATTAATTGGTTTAGGTACAAAATTAGATCCGGCACTAACCAAAGGAGATCACCTAATTGGACATCTAGTTGGAAACCCGGGGTCACTTCCTGAGATATTAGATGAGGTTGAGCTAAAAGTCAACCTACTGGATAAAGTTATTGGTTCTGAAGTTCAGATGAAAGTTCAACCTCTCAAACATGGTGAAAAATTATTATTAGTAGTTGGAACCGAAAAAACAGGTGGTACCGTGACTAAAATTCTAAAAAATAGTACTGTAATAAAAATTTCACCCCCAATATGCGCTCCTGAGAGATTTATATATGCAATTTCACGTATAATTAATAGACGATACCGTTTAATAGGGTATGGTGAAGAAGTAAACCACAATTAAACTAATCTTAATAGTTAATTATTCAATAGTGGTTTAATTTATGAGGAGTATGATAAATATATTTCACGTATTTTTCCCTTAATCAGACTTAACGTAGAATCGACCTTGTTAAATATCTTCTTTAATGTATTCACTACTTCTTTATCAATATCAGAATTAGGTGGTTGTATCAAATTTTGTTTTGTCTCATATAAGATCATGGTATTTTCTAGTTTAGCAAGAAAATGGAGAATAATTTCTACATTAATTTTGCTATCCAAGGTGTCGCTAGTAATTTCTTTAAATTCATAAAAAATCTCATCTAGCACACGTTTTCCTAAAAATAATACGAAATCATCTATATTATCACAGAAAATAACAATCAAATTTAACTATCGCAATTTTTTATATTTTTGATAAAAAATAGCCCCAATAATTAAAATAGAGCCCGTAATGACTCCAAATATTATTACCCAAAGAGGGGAATGTGGAATACTAGTACGTATATAATTAATTTCATTATATGTAGAAATTGATGCTTCTTCCACAAAACTTCCTTGCCAGAAAATCCGTATTGTGTAATTACCCCGAGGAACATTGTCCAATATTATTTGCCCATTCTCATCTGATCTTGATGGACTTATTGGCTGGCTAGTTGTATTTGAAATATAAGTACCATATATCGCTCCAAAATGAAAAACTTCAATTTTCGCACCTACGAGAGGCATCTTTATATCGTCCGTTATGATAATCTTCAATCTTTGAAAAGTCGAATATTTGATCAGTAAGGGACTTGTTTCACCTACATATAAATAAGGTACAGTTACGTTCAAACCCTTATATCCCGAAATAGAAGAATTAAGTTCATTAATCTCTACATACCTATCAAATAAAGAATAGGAATCCAATACTTCCTCAAAGTATATAGCCGATTCATAAAACATAATATTTTTTAAGTAAATATGCCGTGGACCTGAAATTAAGTTACATAAGTATATTCTTTCTCTTATAGAT
>JAGXNO010000104.1 GCA_019894975.1 Promethearchaeota archaeon
GAGCATGTCATCACAGGAAGTCGCGAGCCTGGTTCGATTTACTTCAAGACTTACCATGGAAAAGAAATATTGGATTGTACATCACAAGCTTGGGTATATAATTTAGGTCATAATAACCCAGATATAAGTTATGCTGTCAGTCTTCAATCTCAACATGTTACCCACACATGGTCACATTTCCTAACTCCCGTGAGAGCGAGATTGTTTAATAAATATTGAAATTCTACAGAAAAATAATATCCCAAAAAATGCAGAAATCCAAGGTCAGAAGATAACATCATACATAAAAGATCTCTCTGAGAATTTTCCTGAAATTGGTGATGTAAGAGGACCGGGATTATTTATTGGAGTAGAATTCGTGAAAAATTCAGATACACGCGAACCTCATAATCAATTGCTCGATAAAATGGTACATGTTGGATGGAAAAACGGAATTTTCTTTGGGGAACAAATGCAAATAATGTCCACCGCAGGTTACTTCATTCAAAACACCCTAAAGATCAAACCACCGTTAATAATCAATGATGAAGAAACTGAAAAAGTGTGCGAACTCTTTGAACAAACACTAAAGGAAGCTATAAAATCAATATAACTCTTTTTTAATTTTACATTTCTATCTATTTTTGATAGTGAAATAATTAATATACTTATAGAGATAATTTGTGATATAATGATTTATATGCTGAGATTATCTTATGAATACTTAGAGTACTAATCTATGGGGTGCGTTTGGACATGAATGTAATATTATCTTATTTTCATACACGAATAGGTACATCAGTATTTTTCTCTTTTCCAAAAGCTCAGTTGGATAAGGAAATGTCAGATAGACTCTATGATATCTTGAATCAACGGAAAGAAGAAGAGTTGTTTACCCACTCTTTTGAGAACTTAAAAATCATAAACTTTTATTTTCAAATTATATCAGATTGGGCAAGGGGTAAAAGAGAGATGGTAATGATTTCAATAGTTATCAATCAACTAATTTCCCCTGAAATTGAAGAAAGTATGTCATCTTTATGTAAAAGGTTTTCAAAAGCGATGCAATCAGAAGAGGATATTTTTACAGGATTCTACATCAATGATATAAAACTGCACGAAGAGGATAAAGCCCGTATTTTAAAATACGAGTCTTTAATTAAAGAGATGGTCAAAAATCTCTATTGGGAAACATTAGAAGAAACTAAGAAAAAATCTGAACAAGAGAAAATTACACTGCTCCTAAATGATCGATATATCTTTGAATCTTTAGAGAAGATGTCGACTGAAGTAAAGAAAATTAACTTAGAGATTGAGAAATGTGAACACCCCCCACAAGCTAGTTCTGATATTAGAATTTCCATTTCAAATTTAGATAAGATAATAGAGGATTTAAACGAGGGATTCATGGAAAAAATGGCGAGTCTTGAGATTGAAAATGAAGAAGGATTGTTTCCTACAGAAGAGGATATGGAAGTCGATATCAAAAAGAGAAAGAAAGAGTTACGTAGACTTTTACAGGGAGAGATTGGGGGAAACGATTTATTCTAATACTACTTGAAAATATTAAATAAGATAATTATAATTGAGGTTCCTCTTACTCTCCAAAGTCATTAAGTATAAAAACTCAGTTTTCCTTCTACACTGTAGTTATGAATCAAAAAAAGTTAAAAGTCGTGGTTTACTCAGATTATATCTGTCCTTTTTGTTATATTGGTTTTCACCGAATAGAGAAACTGAAGGAAAAGTACAAGCTTGAAATTGAATGGAAACCGTTTGAACTCCATCCAGAAATACCGAAAGGAGGAATAGTAACTGAGAAATTATCATTCCCGACAGGTTATTTAGAAATGGTAATGGTAAATGTACAACGTTTAGCTGATGAGGATGGAATTACATTTAAATTATCAAAAAAGCTGCCAAATTCGCAAATGGCTTTGTTTATCTCGGAATTTGCGAAAAGAAATGGAAAATTTGATGAATTTCACAAATTAGTTTTCGATAACTATTGGAGGGATGGAAAAGATATCGGAGATTTGTCTCTGTTGTTAGATCTTGCAGAATCAATAGGATTGGACAAGAATAAAATAATGGCTTATATCGAAAGTGATGATCCTTCCAACAAGCTTAAGGAAGCTAGTTTTGAATTGGGAAGATGTGGAATTAATGGCGTCCCAACTTTCTTTATTGGTGATGATGTTGTGATTGGAGCCCAACCCTATACTGTTTTTGAAGAAGCAATTGAAAGAGCCCTACAAGAAAATATTTGATTAAGTGAGAAAATAGTACAATAATATATCCTTTTTATTTTAGAGATGTTTTTGAAGATGTATTATCTTTTTTTCAAACTTTTTGATTTGGGATTCATTACCATTAAAGTGCTCAGCCTTTCTTAGTAGGACTAATCCTTGTCGATAATAATTGATGGCGTTGATGTAGTCTTTTCGTTTTTCCGCTTTTTCTCCAGCATTTAAGGAATATTCTAGTTCCAGATCGCTTACTCTTTTATCATTTTCTAGAATCATAAACGAAATCCTACCAATATCTTCTTTGAAATCAAAACCAGTAGCTAAATATAAAGCTTTTTCATATTCTTTTTGTGCTTCCTTATAAATTAAACCCCTTTCCGCCGTTTCAGCTTTTTTAATAAAAGAATTTATGGATACTTTAGCTTCTTCTTCGTCCATATTCTTCGCTCGTTCTTTCAGTTCATTGATTTCATCATCGTTTCCAATTAGTGAGGAGATCAACTCATTATTAGCTATTCTTGTTGCTTGCGATTCTTGGAATTGAAGAATTTTGCTTTCCGCGAACTCAATCGTAGTAGGGATAATTATATTCTTTTCCAGAAGCTGATAAATTTCATACAGAAGAATATTAGACTCAATATGTACAATCTTTTGAACCTCATCTAACAAATTGATTATGAAAAAGAATTGCTTTGTATCGAGAAGTTGTTTAGCAAAATCAATTATAGCTTTTTGCTTCGGGTTTTTTTTAATTGAGTCTAACATTTCTGGTAAAATTGTATGAGTAAGAACCATTGGAAAAACTAGTTTAATGTTAAACGTTTCAATAACAAAATCAATCGTATCTTTAAAACTAAGCTTGCCGTGTTTGATATAGTTTTCCAATTTTTCTAGATATCTTACTTCATAATCCTGAAGAAATTCAGATACTAAAGTTTTCAGACTTGATGAAGCTTTATGATCTAAAACCAAACAGGCTCTTATATATTGACCATTCTTCAGCAAGATATTAAATTTTTCATATTGAAATTCATAATCTTGATGATTTATATTATAATTTTCACTACTTAAGGAAGGATCTCCTGATTCTGAAAAAGCTATATTCGCTTGCATAAATCCAGTTAATAATTCAGTATTCACTCCTGAACCAGATATTGGATAATCTATTATGGTGTTACCTGAATGTTTAGCAATTAAGATAATATGTTTTATATTTAGTACATCTAAAAACTTTTGCCAGATTAAGTCTTGTACCATCTGAATTCGTTTTTCTTTGGAATCAATAATCGAGAATTTTAAATTATGTTTAAGATCCAATCCAAATTCTTCTAACTGACTCCTAACACATTCCTTACAATAATCGGGATACTTATCACAATTATTTTTATCCAACCCGCAATCAAATCCAACAGGACTAATCTGAAAATATACCATATAAATCTTGTACCTTTAAATCCCCGTGAACATATAATGAATTAAAGCTTAATATTACTTTCAATACTTATTGATTATGTGGCATTGGAACAAATTTTTAAATTTCTATCGTTTACTAACAAAATATCCCAAAGTAATATGCTTTCCTTATCTATAATCCGTTTTTGTAATATTTATAGGTTTTTGTTACGATAGCAACTTATCACAAAAATCAGAAATTATTGAAATAAAGATTATATTATCTTTGTTTCAAGTAAATACTGAAAGTTAAAAATACGAAATCTATTATAGATATAACTTTAAGATTAGAGATAATAAGAATTAGAATTCATATGATAAAATCAATATTAGTATGTGATTCCCAAGGTTATCCGTTCTATTCCAAAAAGTTAGATCCTGGTTTAGACGAAATAAATCCCGCAATTTTTAGTGGTTTAATTTCAGCAATTGGTGTAATAGGAAAACAATTGTTTAAAGAAAACATAGCTACTATAACTTACGGTGAAAAATATGAGATAACGATTATCACTAAAGAATTGTTTGGGGATCAAAAATCTATTTATTTTGTTTTTGTTATAGAAGGAAATGTTGATCTCAAAACTATGAAGCAGATAAGCACAAATATTTTTATTGAGACGAAACATGTTTTAAAAGATCCTTCATCTGCTCAATTGGATATCAAAGAGAAAGTAGATAAACTATTGACAAATCTCTAATGATTATAAGTACATCAGATTTCTATTTTCTTCTAAAATTTTATTCATCCTAAAGGATATTAGTTATAAATTATCATCCATATATGATTTGTTTTTAAATTTGACATTTATATAGAAATATTTAATAACCAAGTTTTTCATAATTAATAGGACTTTAGACTTTAAAAAAGTAGAATAAAAATGAATGTAAATAACATAAAAGGACGTCCTAATTTCAGTTCGGGTCAATTCTTAGGTTATGTGCTATGGAAACAAACTGATGGCTTCCATTTGAGATGGACTACAAAAGGGGATAAAAAAAAAACCTTTCAGGGGAAAATATCATATCAAAACAAACTAAAAATAACAAAAATCGCGAGACCTGAGACCGAGGTTAAAATTCATAAAACTGCTACAAATTTAATTCAATGGAGTGCTACTGAAAAAGGTAGAATAAATGGATTCGATTTTGTTGCCCTTGGTAATTTTGCAGTAGAATTAAGAATAAACAATAAAAAAATTAAACCGAAAAGAATATTTTTGGGTCAACTAATTGGAAGACCCCCGAATAATCCTATTATAATCATTCAATTTATTTCTGCTGATGAAAAAGTAGTAGAAAAAGATTTTAAGAGAAAACTAAAGGAAAAAAGTAAAGAACTATTAAAAGAGGTCGAACCTGAACCTTTATATGAGTCCATTTTAAAAACTCAACTTAAATTCCAACCAGTAAAGGAACCTGAACCGGTATATGAACCAGAGCCTGAACCTGAACCAGTATATGAACCTGAGCCTGAACCCGTATATGAACCTGAACCTGAACCGGTATATGAACCAGAGCCTGAACCAGAACCAATATATAAACCAGATCCCGAACCAATACATGAGCCTGAACCAGAACCAATATATGAAGGATTACCAGAAGTTAAACCAGAATCATTGGAAAAGGAAACTTTTGAACTTGATGTTGAACCTGAAAAGAATGACGTTGAAAATCCCGATGAAGAAAAAAAAGAAACCGAGTTTAGTGATGAAAATTATTGAAATGCTAATTACATATTAAATCATTTCAAACACCTTATTTATTAAATAACTATAAAATCAAATCAGATTTAGAAAATACTTTTAATTCTCATTAAATTAATATTATCT
>JAGXNO010000105.1 GCA_019894975.1 Promethearchaeota archaeon
ATTATTGGCATTGTAAATAATGTTGGAATGTACCAGGCTTTTTTCGAGATTTTATATTTAAATCCTCTACGGAATAAATTTTTTATACCTTCCCCTTTTTTTTCCTTATAGATGAGGATAAGAGCTGTTAATAAAGGAGCAGAAGCTCCGGTGTACCACATATATTCTAGTTCTGCGGGTAATATTCCTATAGCTGCGAAGGCTGCAATTATAAAAAAGGGCCAAGAGATAATGTAAGTTAAAACAAAAAAGATTATTATTGATTTTATTTTTGAATTTCCTGTTTCATTCAAATAAGACACGTCTATTTTTTTAAATATAGAATATCAATGCAAGTTTGATTAAGAATTAATACTTATCTGTGTCTTTCCAAAAGTAAACCATTAAAGCAAACAGAACCATTTTCCTATATAACTTTTAAGGGTTGTCTATGTATTTTATATTGATTGAAATGTATATTATTATATGAATTATCATAATCATTCGAGGAAGGTCAGATATGAGTAAAATAAAATTTGGAGTAACAATTAATGCTGCACCAGATATGCTCTACAGATCCGATTACGATTCTATTAAAAAAATAGCCCTGGAATGTGAAGGATTGGGTTACGACTCTATTTGGGCCATGGATCATCTTATGTGGGGTGATTTTAATAAGGGAAGCGTTTTCGAAGCGTGGTCACTGCTTTCTGCATTAGCGGCGGAAACCAAATCTATCAAGCTCGGACCATTGGTGGTATGCAATTCTTTTAGGAATCCTGCACTAACCGCTAAGATTGCCTCCACAATTGATATCATCTCCAAGGGAAGACTGATATTTGGGTATGGCGCTGGTTGGAAGGAGGAAGAATATGAAGCATATGGTTTTAAATTCGGTAATCCAGTCTCAAGAGTACAGCAAATGAGGGAAGGTATAACACTTATAAAGAAGCTTTGGACTGAAGAAAAAACGACTTTCAAAGGAGATTTCTATGAAGCAAAAGACGCAATCTGCAAACCAAAACCATTACAAAAACCACATCCACCTATCATGATTGGCGGGGGTGGAGAAAAATATACACTAAAAGTTGCAGCCGAAATTGGGGATATTTGGAATGCTTGGGGTCCTAGCAGAGAAGAATATAAAAGAAAAGTGAATATTCTACAAAAACACTGCGATGACCTTGGAAGAAAAATGGATGACATAGCGCTCTCATGGAGTGGTAACATTTTGATTGGAAAAGATGAAAAGGATTTGAAGAAGAAAATTAGTAGGTATGGGAAAGACATTAGCTTTAAGTGTACTTATGACAACTGTATTGATATGTTACAAGACTATATTGATGTAGGCTGTAAAGAGTTCATTTTTTCCGCATATAGTTTTGAAAAGGAAAAGGAAACTTTTATGGAAGAGATCGCTTCATCATTTTAGATCATTAAAATTCTACTCACTATTTCTTTATCTGCTTCTAATAGATGGAATCCATTTAGGAACTCTTTTCTTGTATTCTAAATATTCTTCTTTGAAAATTTCTATAAGCTCATTCTCCTCAAAACTAGCGATGTAATTATACAATAGAAAGGCAATGATCAATCCTACTATTGAAATTAAAGACATTGTTAGAAATATGAATCCAACATATATGATAAGTACACCAAGATATAAAGGGTGCCTCGTATGAGAAAGAATCCCCGTTGTTATTAATTTATTAGAATTTTCAGCTTGGAATATAACATGCCCCGCCCTAAATGATAAAATTAGTCCTAATGGTAAGAAAGATATGAACCCAATAATCTGGATAATAATAGGTATATAACCGGTTAATATTGTAGAGAAAGTAAAAATAAAAGAATCTATAATCCATATGATAAAAAAAATGATCATCGCGAATAATTGTATTATATGACTTTTTTGATGCTCTTGACCTGGACCTTGTTTATGAATCGGTTCCACCCCATTACCTTTCGTGTTAATTTAAAATTAATTTACTATAAAGGAATATATCTTAACAACTATCTTAAATATTATCCATAATGGTAATAATTTAACTAAACAGAAAAAAGCATAAGATCTATGGTGAATCGGCATTGGATAGAATACCCCCAAACCTAGCAAGTTCTGGAGCAATTGAAATAGCTGAAATATTGAAATTAATCTCTGGAGGTAAGATCCTGGATATTGGTACTGGAGACGGAGGTTCTCTTCAATTCCTAATCGATTTTTTGAAAGATTATGATACTGCGGTTGGGATTGACAATGATAAAGATGAGTTAGAAAAAGCACGAGTGAGATTTAAGGATAAACCGATTACATTAAAGGTATTGAATGGTGAGAAGCTTGAGTATGATGATGGTACATTTAATCTTGTAAGTATGTCATTTTCAATGCACCATATACAGAATTTGCATAACGCACTGTCTGAAATGAAACGTGTTCTTAAGAATGGTGGTTATTTTATGATACAAGAGATGTTTAGTGGTGGTAATCAAACAATTGCTCAGAAAAATGATACAGCAGTTCACGAATTGGGTGCTGAAGTTGATAGAATGGAAGGAAAATATCATCGAGAAGAATATACAAAAGGTGAAATTGTAGCTATTCTTTCTCAATTAGGATTGAAAGATCTGGAAATTTTCGAAACCTCTAGATATGTTAAATGTCTTAAATGTGGAGAAAAAGATGATTGCGAGGATCCAAAACATCCTTCTACAATTAAATCTACACTAGAAGATATTGATAAGGGTTTAGAACCTATAAAAGAACGTAAAGAATATTCTAAATTTAAAGAAAGAGCTGAAATTATCAAGCAGAATATAAAAACTCATGGTATATCCAGTACTTCAATTCTATTTTGTATTGGTAAAAAAGCAAATTAAAAAAAATCTTATAGTGTCTCATTTACATTTTCTTCAGACAAATTAGTTCTCTAACCGTTGTATAAAAGAAAAAAAAATGGATTAAAAATTAAACCTTAAACAATATAGGATTGTATCCAAAATGAGGATTGTCTGATAAAGTTTCCCGCCCTTTCAGTAAGTACAACTACTGTAAAGTTATAAGTCCCCGGGGTGAGTAAATCAATGTAGTGTTGCAATGAGACGGAGTAATAATCAGAATCTGAAGCTCCTTCATGGGTACCAGTCCTAGTCCATGGCCAAAGTACCTGTTGTACATCATTTACCATAAAATAGAAAAAGAGATCAGAATAGCTAACGTTATCAGCAAAGCATCTAGCACTGCATGTAAATAATAAATGGAGAGCCATATCTCTCTCCAGCGTTAATACTATTGATAAGTTCGGAATTGGTTTATATTCCATGGCGGGACTGGGATAAAATTCGGTGTTATGATAGGTATACCAATGGGGTTCATAGGGAATAGTAGGAATGGTAGGAATGGTAGGTTGATTCATCCAGTTTACAATTCCAAATCCTAAGCCTCCAACACCAAGTAATATCCCCAAAATCCCCAAAGTAGCACCACTTTTTGCCATAATATTATTACCTCTTTAACATTATTTTCAATTTTTTATTAATTTCGCATTTTTTGTAAATTATATAATGAAATTAACCGATTTAATATAGTTGAATATTTAAAACTATCTAATAAATCTTAATCCGATATCTAAAGGCATCAAGAAAATTATAAAATATAAAGTTAAAAATGAAAAAGTAGTCAGAATTCATACAAAAAAGAACAAATAGAAAAGGATTTGAAAAGCAGTTGGATGTTGAAAGATTTAGAGATTTATTAGGAAATGAGTTTGCTTTTATTTTCAATGAGATGAATCCTGTTGTTCAAAAATTAAAATTAGAGAAAACAGCAAAAATCTTAGATATAGGTACAGGGACAGGGTGGATGGCAATATACCTCGCCTTGAATAAGTATAGAGTAATTACAGGCGAACCTGAGAGTGATGAATCTGAGTATGCTAAACAGGATTGGTTAGAATCGGCTAGAAAAGTAAAGGTTGATCATATGATTACTTACACACCTTTTAATGCTGAAGATATGCCCTTTGAAGACTCTTCATTTGATGCGATATTTATTTTAGGAACGCTACATCATGTTGATGATAAGGAGGCAGCTCTTAAAGAGTGTAACCGTATATTAAGGTTAAATGGGATTGTTTGTGTTTTCGAACCGAATAGTGATGCGTTAAAGTTCATACGAGATAATAAATTTCCCACTCACCCAGATGCCGTCGATCCAAGATTATATATAAAAGAACTTCCTTTCTTATCTGAATTGATAGAACTTCCATTTTATAATGCTTATCTTTTAAGAAAGTAGTAGATTGCTTCAATTTCTATAGAAAAAAAAGATGGTTTTAAATGAGTAATATTATTCGCTTAACTGAAGGACAAGCTAAGGAAGCAGTTATAATGCTTGCTCGAGCATTTCATAATTATCCTCAATTTGATTATACACTCCCAAACTTAAAGGAAAGAGCCCAGAAATTACCAGAAATCAAGGAATTTATGGTACGTTATGGAATTATGTATGGCGAAGTATATAGCAATTCTGAAAATCTCGAGGGGATCGCTGTTTGGCTTCCTTATTGGAAAACTGAAGTAACGAGAGAGACTGCCGAAAAATGTGGTGGCAATGAACTTTACTTAAGTTTAGGAAAAGAGTACTATAAAAGGTATAAACCTATAGGTGATTGTGAAAATAGATGCCATAGACAATATGCTGATTTTTTTCACTGGTATTTATATCCGATTGGAGTAGATCCTATTCATCAAGGAAAAGGCTACGCGGGGCAATTATTAAGAGCTAAACTTGCGGAAGTTGATAAGCAAAATGTACCTTGTTATTTAGAAACGAATAAGGAAAAAAACGTGTCTCTCTATGAACATTTTGGGTTTGAAATTGTTGAAGAAGGAATAGTTCCAGATACGGAAGTCTCATATTGGGCAATGTTGAGAAAAACACCTTAATCCGAGTTAACTTTATTCGAATTTTTTTACAATTTCACCTTTTACAATATATTTAAAATATTAACTAACTTAATTTACATTGGTAATCCAAATTTATTACACTTATGTCTAAGATAGAGACATTAAATCACCAAGGCTCATGCTATCTTTGAGTCTGTAAGCATCAAAATTAAAAAGAAAAAAGAAAAAAGAAGTGATAAAAAATGGAACAGAAAATTATGGAAGGAGATATTGAAGCAAAATTTGATGATGCTCTTAAGGAGCTAGAAGAAGTTCTGCCTAAAACTAATCCCGCTGGTTGTGCTGAAGCGACTTTAACGAACATTTTAAAAATACTAGGAATTGAAGAAGAATTAATTAGCAATATTATGATCCCATTGTCTGGCGGATTAGGTGGCTATAAGTCTGAGAAAGAATGGTGTGGACCATGTGGTGCTGTAGTGGGAGGATGTGCTGCAGTAGGAGTAATTTTAGGGG
>JAGXNO010000106.1 GCA_019894975.1 Promethearchaeota archaeon
GCTGAGGTTTCTGTATCTTTTACATCAGCAGTTACTATCCCTTCACCTATTGTAATATCATCAATTCCACGTTCTTTTAGTAATACAACAACATCTTCAATGATCCGAGAGGAGGTAATAACCCCCCATTTTGGGAAATTAGAAAAGCGATTCCAGTATACAATGTTGGGTTTAATAAAGATTTTTGCGTCTTTAGGAATTCCATCAAAGAGATTTACAGATTCAACTAATTTCCTGACTGATTCCAGAGGTTTTTCGTATTTTACAACAGAAACTTTTGATTTACTCATATTATTACACCAATATGTATTTATTATAGAAATGAATATGAGATATTTTAAAAATTAATTTGTTATAAAGAACAGCTAAGATAAAATAAAAAAATATTAATAATTAGTTAGAATCCTTAAATGCTAAATATTGAGTTAGTTCTGGATCATTTAACCATTTAAGATAAGATTCAATATACTCCCTTTTGACTGGTCCAAGCTGGACCTTTTCTCCTTTTAACATAAATGAAAAAATCTGTGTTTGAATAAAAAATTAATTGAGAAAATAAGAAATAAAAAGGAGAAAAAAAGGTGAAGCTCTTTAATATGTTATTCCATAACTTCGGGATATATATTTTACAATCTCAAATGAAACGATACAGATTAATGAGATCAAGAAGCACATTAACCAATCTATGCCTGTTAAATACATGAACATAAAATTAATTCCCGCTTTTGCGAGTGTTACTTGAACACCAGGAATATACATTAGCATTATAAAGAGAGCAAATAAGAATCCGATAATAAGGTACATTCTTTTATTACTATCTTCAATCAAGCTTCTGAATAATGATTTATTTGGTCGTCTAATCTGAAATATTAAGAAGGATTCACAGAAAAACAACGTAACCATAAGCATCGTTAATGTTTTAGCTTCAGTTAATCCTACCCCAAAGGGATTTAAGTCTGGATTCAGAAAAGTATCTGATGTGTAAAGGTAAGAACTATTCCAACTCCCTAAATCTATATTTTCTGGAAAAACTGGATATAATCCACTTATGGTCATCCAGTACACTACAACCATACTAATAGCAAGTAATAATCCAAATATGAATAAAAGAACAATAATATTCTTGGAAAGGATTTCTTCAGAATCTCGTGGTTTTTCTTTCATGACATCTTCGGATGTTGAATCAAAAGTAAGGATCAATCCGGGAAACATATGTAATGTAATAGAAAGAAAAATCCATTGATAATAGAAGGCCTCATCTAGAAAATAAGGCAAATCTAATATAATTGCTAAAAGAAATTGGATAATACCTTCAAAAATGTTAATACAAATATAAAAGAAAACTACGGTACGAATTCTCGCAAATATACCTCTTCCGTGATGAATACCTGTTACTATCGAATTAAATGAATCATCTGAGATTACCATATCTGAAGCTTCCTTAGCTACATCTGTTCCTGCAATCCCCATAGCTATACCTGCATCAGCCATATTCAAAGCTAAAGCATCATTTACCCCATCACCTGTCATCGCTACTACTTTTTTTTGCTCTTGATATTTTTCTACTATATCTTCTTTATGTTCTGGTGAAACTCGAGCAAATACTTTTATTTTCGAAAATTCTTCGTATGATTCAATATTATTAACATCTTTCCCTTCCGCTACTATATCGCTTTCGTTGGTTACAATAGATATTTGTAAGGCAATAGCTCTCGCTGTTGCTGGTGAATCTCCTGTAATCATTACGACATCTACTCCTGCTTCACGACATTGTTCTACGGAGTCTCTCACACCCTCTCTTGGAGGATCCAATATGGTGACAAAACCAATAAAAGTTAAATCTGATTCGCTTACTTTTCTCCCTTCCTCACCATCAGGGGGAATCTCGTTCATCTCTTTATAACATAAACTTAGAATTCTGTATCCCTGATTTGCATAGAGATTCACAATTTCCATTACTTTATCATTAATATCAGGATTAAGCTCAATTTCTTTATCTTGATATATTATTTTCTTACATAAAGGTAATAATACTTCACTTGCTCCCTTTGTAAATGACACGTAGATGTGATCTCTTTTGTAGAGTTTAGTCATTCTTTTTACTGAAGAATCAAAAGGATATTCTGTTATAGATTCAAATTCATCAAGAAGATAATCACCCATCCCTTTTTGAAACAAAACCATTAATGCACCTTCAGTAGAAGAGCCAATCACCTCCCAATTATAATGAGTCTTCCCGGAGATCTGAAGTTCGTTTTTTACTAGAGCTGAATTATTATTTAGAAAACCTGAAGTCAATAATAGTTTAAGGGAAGGATATTCATCTATATGTTTTATAAAGGTAGGATTCTTAGGATCATCCATTGAGACGATATCCCCTTCAGGAGAATAACCACTCCCTGTAACTCTAAAGACTGAACCATTAGTCCAAATATGCTGAACAGACATCTGATTTTTTGTCAGGGTTCCTGTTTTATCAGAACAAACAACACTAACGCGCCCTAAGCTATCAACGGAAGCGAGGTTTCTTATTATTACGCCATGGTGAGCCATTGCAAGAACTCCAGTTATTAAAACAATAGTAACCAGGAGAGGGATGTTAATTGGGAGTAAATCTAGAGCTGAATTCAAACTTTCAACCACCTCCAGCCGAGTAAATCCACTTGCGATCCATATTACCATTAAAGAAATAAACCAAAATACAAAAACAGCCAAACCCAACCATTTACCAAAATTATTCATTTTCTCTCTAATAGGGATCTCACTTGTCCCGGCTTCTTCCAAACCATGAGAAATCTTTCCAATTTCAGTATCTCCTCCAATTTTTACTACAATAGATTTTCCTGTACCTGTTGTAATATAGGTTCCATAAAATACCATGTTGTTACGTTCCCCGATAGATATATCCTCTATTTTTAATGCATTTCCTGATTCTGTTTTTCTTACGGGCTCAGATTCTCCTGTTAAAGACGCTTCGTTTACTTCAAGGTTAAAGCATTGTACTATTCTAGCATCTGCAGGGACCTTATCTCCCTGCTCTAGCGATAACAAATCTCCCTTAACAATATCCTTTGTTGGGACCTCCATCTTCTGCCCATCTCTAATAATAGTGGATGTTGGAGCGGTAAGTTCTCGTAAAGCCTTAAGTTTTTTAGTTGCACGATATTGCTGAATAATTGCAACTAAGCAGTTTATAAAAACAATACCTAAAGTCAAACTAATAAATAATAAATTCCCCTCTCCGCCAAAAGCCCATGCTAAGAACAATATCAAGGCCCCAATGAGGTATATAACGATTAGCCAATTAAATAACGGTGCTAGGTATATTTTAATAAATCCTTTTGAAACTTTGGGAATTTCATTTAAACCAAATTCCAATAATCGGTTAGAAGCTTCTTTTTGAGTTAAGCCATTATCAGGATCTGTTTGAAGTTTTTGATAAATCTGGTTTAATTCAAGGTTATAAAAATTTTCTTCTGTAGATTCCATATTGAGTCTACCAATGTTAGTATTATAATTTAGAGATAATTGAATCCAAAATTCTATTCAATATAATAAATAACGTATAATAATCATACCTTTTAATATTACTTTTTTTTGAAAAATTGGTATTTAGCCCCAATTTTGTTTAAGCTCTTTTTTTGTTATTTTTGAAACTTTATCAACTGCAAATAGAATAAAATTACAGCATTTGTTCTCCCAAGATCTTGTTTTAACATATTGTCTAAGATCGATATTTAAGTCAAATCCACATAGTTCTTCACACATAACTGATCCAAATTCTTCTTCAAAGCTTTTAGCAAACCTTACTGCTTTGCCATATACTTTTGGGACTTCAAGATCTTTTATTTTTTCTTTTCCTCCCATTATGATACCGATAGCTGCTAGAGCACCAGAGATAGCACCACATGGTCCCATCCATCCATTTTTACCCTTAAAATGGGCAAAACCACTGAATGGGATAGCTAGGTTGTTAAAGTAACTACTTTTTCCTTCTTCTAAATTTAATAAATCCATAATGCTATTTATGGTATCAGCAGCACAGCTATTTCCAATATTTTTACCCAAAGGCGGAAGCATATCTTTTAATTCAATAAGTTTTTCCTCAAAACGTTTGATAATATCTGCTTTTAGAGTGTTTTGATTGCTCATAATAAATTTATAAGATAGGTTATTGCTTTTAAAATTAACCTAATTAAAATATGATTAGAAGAATATCTTCTTCTTCCGAGCTAATTTTTTATATATTTCAATCCCAAAGATGCCAGGTAAAGCAAGTAATATACATATCAACCAGTCCGTACCACTAAGAAACATAAAATTTATTTGCAAATCTAAACCAAAAACATCATTTACAAAATAATTCACAGAATAAGAAAAGCAAATAAAGAGAGTGTGTAATGTCAGCGTAAATAGACAGATTACTAACAAAGAGAGATTTAAATCTTCTTTTAAACTTTTAGAAAGAGATGAATTTGGTCTTCTAAAGGTCCATATGAAATTGGTTTCAACAATAAATAATGTTGTAATAAACATTGTTCTTGCTTTCTGAGCTATCAATTCGGAATGTGGTGAAAGAGGATTTACATAACTTATATGTGGATTCAGATTCCATTCATTCAGCGGAATGAAATCCCATAGCGTAAATTGCAGGACTAAAACTAACCCTAAACCCATCAAAAAAGCTTGAACTAGCAACATTATCCACATATTCTTATTTAATATTTGTTCTTCATCTCTTGGTGCTTCATGCATTATATCCTTAGGATGGGTATCAATAACCAGAGCTAAAGAAGGAAGTGAGTGTACTATCCCGAAAATATAAATATGTTGCCATTCTGAACTTACAAGATCAAAGGCAGGTATAAACTCATATGCAAAAAAGATTGTAGCTTCCATTATATTCAAACATATAAAAAAGTAGATAATGGTTCTAATTTTTGAAAATAATCCTCTGCCGATTCGAACACCTTTTTCAATGGAAGTAAAATTGTCATCTGAGATAACCATATCAGCCGTTTCTTTTGCTACATCAGTTCCTGTTATTCCCATAGCAATACCTGCGTTTGCTAATTTTAAAGCAAGAGAATCATTTATTCCATCCCCCGTCATGGCAACAACATGATTTTTATTTTGGTAGTTTTTAACGATTATTTCTTTGTCAGAAGGTTCAACTCGAGCAAAAACAGTGACTTTTTCAAATTCTTCCTCTGTTATTTCTTTAATTTGTTTTCCTTTTATTATATTATCCCCAGCTCTATAAATGTTCATCTCAGTAGCAATTGTTTTTGCTGTAGCGGGGTGGTCACCGGTTATCATTATAACTTTTATATCTCCGGATTGGCATTCTATTATTGCTTCTTTAACAC
>JAGXNO010000107.1 GCA_019894975.1 Promethearchaeota archaeon
AGACTTAGTCAATTGTAGGTAATGATTTACATCAAAGTTTATTTTTATTATTTTCAATAATTTCCTTTCTATAATCCAAATTTGGGAGGTTATCAATAGTATACGGTAGGGTAGCATAATCAGGAATTGGATTGATATAAATCTCTCTAAATTTTTCATTCTGCATTCTACAAAATGAAGAACGATGCTTGTAAGCTTTATGATGGATCATGTCTTTCCAAATTTTTTTTAAAGGAGCATCTCGAATATTACCAAAAGAAATTGGGGTAAAATCACAAGGGCTTACATCTCCATATGCTGACACATAGTATTGAATATATGCAGCCAAGCATCCTATACCTCCTAGATACGATTCAATGGAATTTTGCCAAGATTGAGCTGAAAGTGGAGGAACTATTTTATTTTCCCTCACGTATTCAGAATATTGTCGAATTTCTTCATGTTGTTCCATTTTAAGTAATTCGCTTGTATCTTTAAGCATGTTCCCAGTGGGAACACCGTCAAAAAGCATTACGTTGTGTAAACCCAATTCTATTGCTAAATTATGTATTTCTTTATATCTACCTTCTTTTATTGACGATTGAGTTGAGTAAGAGGATAATCCGACAAACATCCCTTTTTCTTTGGCCATTCTAATTCCCTTTAACGCAATATCAAATAAACCAGGCATCCCTCGTAATTTGTTATGTTCTTCTGGATTTGGACTATCTATACTTACATATAGGCAGAACAGTCCTGCATCTGCCAATTTGTTAACATTCTCTTCGGTTAAAAATTGTCCGTTAGTAAATATAATGGGAACAGCCTTTTTTTTATCGACATACTTAATCAGATCAAAGATATCTTTTCTAAGTAATGGTTCTCCGCCAGTAAATGCTAATACTGATATACCCAAATTTAAACTTTCGTCAATTAGGTTCTTAGCCTCTTCTGTTGTTAATTCTGGAACATCTGTTCTATAATGTCTTCCCGCACTACAATGAACACAATTACATTGACAATCATAGGTAACCGCAAAAGTCATAGCTATCGGGCGAGAATGACGCAAGATACGACCTCTCAAGACATTCTTCATAGCGCGAAGCATAGCTCTGCTGCCTACAGGTGGAGCAAAAGTGTTAGCAACTCGTTTTCCACGCCATCGGCCTAAGTCATAATTTTTGTAAAATTTAGCCTGTGCAATAAACATAGTGATTAATCGAAATCTGTCTACCAATGGATTTAAAAACCCGTTACCAACAATCGTTCCATCATCAAGTTTTTTATAGCTGATGAGTTTTTTACCAAAAACTTTCCAAATTACTCTTTCTCGAATCATAATAAAATTAATAGCTAATTGATTAATTTGAGGTCCATAGTTATAAGTTTTATCCTTAATCTATATAGCTAATTTGATGAATAATCAAGTATAATACCTTTTAAATAGAATTTTAATACAAAATATAAAAATTAACTACCATGGTAAGCATGAGTCATTTATTTGCTAATACCAATTCAGAGGGATATTTTCCCCCTAAATAGTACCTTTTAACATTTCTAAATTCTACTTTTATTACATCTTCCTTCATTAAAACCGGTCTACAACCCCCTAAAAAATACAAGCCTAATTGAGAGGGAAGGTATAAGTACAATTTTTCTAATAAAGAATTTTAGGAATATTTATCGATTTTAGAAGTTTTATAGGCCGTAATAACTATTTTCGAACCTTCTTCAATGTTGTAAAAAACTCGTAAGAGGTATTTTTTCTTTACTTTAATTGCAATTATATTTCCATAGAAATCGTTTGCTTCTTTCTCTGGATTAGTAATTGTATCAATAACTTCTTCTTTTGTAATACTACGGATTCACATACGCTCGAGCGCATGTTTAGTGAATTTTATTAACATTGGGCTAAAATTGGTATTAATTCTTCACTAGTCATTTGAACAAGTTCGTTAAGATTTAACTTTCTTTCTGTAAAATTAAGGATTTCAACACCCACGATGTTTTCATTTTTGCCGTAATCAATAATTATTCCTTCAACAATTTCATCTGAATTTAAGATTTTTTCACTTGAAAATCGAATGTAAAGGGCGTTTGCTATCTTATCAAAAGAGAAGTTCATAGTTATTATATGGGAACAATGAATTAAATATTTATACTTTGACTATGAGTTATAATAATTTTCGGTTATTTCACGAAAAATGGTAAAGACGCAATTGAATCATATATAAAGACTTATTTATGTGAGACAAAATTTAAAAAATTTTGTTCTTGATTTTTATAACCAATATAGTTATAGATGCTACTATACAAATAGCAAAATTCCTGTATATTTCATATAATTGCTATTAAATCTAAAAAATAGAAAAAAAAGAAATTTTTTTATCTTTATTTATGTAAAAATAGTTATTTCTTTGTTCTATATACAGTAAATACTATACCCGCAGCGATTAAAATCAGTGCAATTATCGCCGTAATTGTAATTGTTAAATTAAAACCAAGCTGCTTGAGAAAAATTCCTAATACTGCCCATAATACCACAATACTATAAGCGTAATCTTTTCTCAAAAATAGCATCGCAAATGTGATTATTACTGCAACAGAAATTACCAGTACTGTTAATATTTCAGCCAACAAGCCAAAACTCCCAACTCCTGCGCTGACTAAAACAGCCGTAACATTTGCTATAGTTGCTACTGTTATCCACCCTAGATATATGCTGAAAGGTGTATAGACGTACCATTTCTCCTTTTTAGTCACCTGACTTTTACCAAAATCAAGCCTAAGATATATCCATATTAACGAGAGTACTATAACTATCATTGCTATTATTGAGAGATAGATTAATCCGTAATGCCAAAAGAATATCCAAAAGCTATTAGCAATGTTACTTAGAATGAATAGATAGCTAATTTTTTCAAGGAAAGGCATCTCTACTTTCTGATCTTTAAAAAAATCACGAAATTGGTATACTAGGAATATTCCGAGAAATGTATATATAACCGCCCATATGCTAAATGTAATTCCAGCGGGAACAAATAAGTTAGGATACAAATCAGATATTTCGCCAGTGTTGCCTATGCCTAATGGAACAGACGCAGCAACATAATTTATTATCACTGTTATTATTAGTGTTAATAAATTCAAGACTTGCAAAGTAAATTTTTTCTTATCTTCAATCATTTTATTCACGTATAATTTGTTATTCAAAAATAGATTTTACCTATTTAAATCAAATTATCTAGAGTATATTTTAGTGATGATTATAAATTAGAAACAAACAAATTTCACACCTTATAATCTAATGCAAAAATACGGTAATAATATAATAAAATGTTAAATTAAACTACAATAGTCATTTCTTTTTGCCTCTAATTAGTGATAGAATGCCAGCGATAATAACCCAAGTAATCGAAACAAATAGTAAAATCCATTTAATTAGTGCGAATACCGAATGATAAATGGCCAATGAATTAGGAAATCCCGCAGAGTCTGCTAACATAGATAGAATAAACATATTTTCAATTCCATCGCAACCTGCTGCTATTAGTCCAGAAATTGCAATTAATAAACTAACACTTCCTATACTAGATGCTAATCCATACTTTCTCGCTATTAACACAGATAAACTAAACAGAATCGTCCCATAACCCACCATAAATATATAATCTAGTGCTGGGGCAACTCGGTATAGTTCAACATCCGTCACTGCATAATATGATTTCATTAGATCTCCATTAAAACTTAATTGACTGGAAAATAACTCTACAGGAAACCCAGATAATTCCGTGTAATATTGCATCACAGGAATTACAGAAACACATAAAATAAAACCAATAATTATCAGAATTTTCAAATTTCTTGATGATGGACTTTTTGAAAATCTCTTAAATTTCATATTATAATTAAAATTCCTTCATTTAAGAGAGTTCACCTTATAGATTATTCCTTATCTAATTTTAATCATAGAATTTTAAGACAGAAAAAGTTAAAAAAAATCTGCTTTTATTAGACTGAAATTCAGATATAGCATCTTTATTAAATTCGTTTTTATTTTATTTTACAAATGAATTTTGGGATATTGAGCTCTATTCTAGGCATTCAATAAATTTATCTTGAAATGATTATGAATATAATTAGAAAAGTGGATTTTGATAGATAGAAAATGATACGAAATCAATGGTATATCATCTTAGAATCAAAAGAAGTTTCTAAAAAAAAACTAACTGGGATAACGCGTTTTGGTGAAAAATTAGTTCTTTGGCGTAATGAAAAAGGGGATGTAATCTGCTTAAAGGATAAATGTGTTCATCGTGGTGCTGCATTGAGTATTGGAAAAATATGCAGTAAAGGTGAGAGGGTTGAATGTCCTTTCCACGGATTGCAGTATGAATCTTCTGGTAAATGCATAATTATCCCTGCCAATGGAAAGAATAATCCCGTTCCTGAAAGATTTAAAGTGAATTCATATCCAACAGAAGAGAGTCATGGATTTATATGGATATGGTGGGGCGAATTAAGAAACGAGTACCCCTCTTTACCATTTTTTAATAATATTGATAATAAGTTTAGCTATAAAACTCATACTGAAGTATGGCCTGTACATTATTCCAGAGCTGTTGAAAACCAACTAGATGTAGTACATCTTCCATTTGTTCATTATAATACAATTGGAAGAGGTCACCAAACTTTAGTTCATGGACCTCTTGTAGAAGAAATGGAGGATAAACGAGGTTTCATAACGTGGGTTTATAATATAAGGGATGATGGAAAAACTAAACCTCTAATGTCCCAAGAATTTCCTGAAGAAAATAAAGTGTTTTATCTTGCATTTAGATTTCCACATTTATGGCAGCTCCATCTTGCTGAAAAAGCTCGTATCTTCATTGCGTTTGTTCCTATTGATGAAGAAAATACATTATTTTACATGAGATTTTATCAAAAATTTGTAAGAATCCCTATATTAAAGAATCTAGTAAATTGGATTTCAAATATTTTTAATAAAAAAATATTGCACCAAGATCGGAGGGTCGTGATTACCCAACAACCTATAAAAACTGCTTTAAAAATGGATGAGAAGCTCATCCAAGGAGATAATCCAATTGTTTTCTATAGAAAACGTAGAGAAGAATTAATAAATCTTTCTCAGAGATCTAATTAATAATTTATAAATACCTGAGAAGAAAGTAAGAGATTATATCCACAATGCTTTCAGTCATATTTTATATATGCTGTTTAGATTATAGGAAGATTTTAGATTGAAATATATATAT
>JAGXNO010000108.1 GCA_019894975.1 Promethearchaeota archaeon
CAGTTACAGTTGTATTTGAAGGTCCATCAGTTGAAAGAAATAACTATTTAGTACTTTATGGTGAAAAAGATGAAGAGGGGAACAAGCCATATTATGTACTTTACATTACCGATATGTGGACAGATGAGAAGGGACGTATGGCAAAATTAGGAGTATTAGGAGAAAGACCTACAAAACCTTTTGAAATTGGCTCTGATGTGTTTCTAGCTACGGAAGAACAAATCTCGAAAATTCTTGGAATATTTAATCCTCCTGAGGAATCACTTTCTCTTGGGAAATTAATTGGATACCCTTTCGAAGTACATCTTTTAATAAAAAATTTCGGGAGAATTTTTATTACTGGCAAATCTGGTTCTGGGAAATCCTACACTATGGGTGTTCTATGTGAAGAATTTCTTAGAAAAGGAGTTCCTTTAATTATTCTAGATAGACATGGTGAATATGGAAGCTTAAAGGTTGCAGAAGAAGACACTGGTGAAGGCGAAAGCGAATTTGTTGATAGGATAATTGAGTTTTCTGATTTAAAGAAAAACAGAGGAGGGGATATTGATATTGAATATTTATTTTCATTAAGTGCAGCTGATTTAGTTGCTCCTAACCTTTGTACTATTGTTAACTTGAATGGTATGGCTTTGGAGGTTCAAGAGGCTATCGCAGGGAAACTGCTTAAAAAATTGTATGAATCAAGTACAACTAGAAAGATTCCTCCGTTTTATTTGTTCTTAGATGAAGCACACTTGTTTGCTGGAAAGAAACAAACAGAAACATGTGAGGTTGTAAAATTATTTGCTCAAGAGGGAAGAAAATTTGGAGCTAATATTGTTATCGGAACCCAGCGTCCTCAGTTGTTGGACACTACAATAAGAGCTCAAGCTGGAACTTGGGTCGTTCATAATCTTTCAGATATCAGAGATATAGGAATTACGATTTCAAGTGCTGAGGATTTAAGCAACGAAAATAAGTCCGATATCTCCGGATTAGATAAAGGAGAATGTATTATCTGTGGAGAAGCCGTTAAAGGAATCCCACTTTTTGTTAAGATAAGAAGTAGGAGAACAAGACACGGGGGCGTAAGTTTTAACCCTCTAGATTTCCTTTCAGAGAACACAGTAGACGAACTACAAAAACGGAAAGAGAGAATATTAGGAGGAAAATCTGCAGACGAATTAGAAACAGGTAAATCAATGTACCAAGAAATGATGGAACCTAAAAAAGCAGCTGATTATATGGATGAAATTGCTGCTTTAAAAGTGAGAATTCTAGAATTAGAGGATGAAGTTTCTAGATTGAAGGACAAGGTCGCTGATGTAAAGGAAAGAAAAGACATTCCTCTAGTGATTACTGATGATACTATAGGGGATCTGCAGACGGAAATAGAAGTGTGGAAAGAAAAGTATAAATATCTTAAAGAGATGGCAGAAAAAGGAGAGGGGGATATGATTCCACTAACAGAGGAAACTGAGGATTTGCTAGATTTAAGTAATAAGGCAATAGAATTAGAAGCACAAGTAAAAAAGTTTAAATCAAAATATGATGATGCTATCATTCTGGCTGAGAAATCTATAGCAGAATTAAAGAAAACTCGTAAATAAAGCGATCTTTCTAAATTTTTTTATAATTCAATTTTCTATTATATAAGACTAATTCTTTTTAGGAATATCAGATTATTTCTTTATATAATTATTTTGGTTTTTTTAATCATGATGAGTGAGATTTTAAACATCGAGAGTATCAAAGAATATCAAAAGAAACTTTCTTCTCTACTTGGTGTTTCTGGCTATGAAGAAGATGTAAGTAATTTTATATTAAATGAAATTGAAAAAAATAGTTTAGCGGATAAAGTTTGGGTTGATTCTCTAGGAAATGTCCTTGCGATAAAAGAAGGAAGCGATCAAAGTAGAAGAATTTTATTAGATGCTCATATCGATGAAATAGGTTTTATGGTATCTCATATCGAGAAAAAAGGGTTCCTTAGATTTGTTTTAATAGGAGGGTGGGATACAAGGATTCTTTTAGGCCAATCTGTAATATTAAAATCAAAATCAGGTAAGATTCTCCACGGTATAATTGGTTCTAAGCCACCACATTTAACTACGGTTGGAGAACGGAAGAAACAAGTTCAAACGTCTGATATGTATATTGATATTGGCCTGACATCTGATGATGAAGTTGAGGAACACAACGTTTCAGTTGGTACTACAGGAACATTATTTTCTCCTTTTGAAGAATTTCCAAACGGTATGGTAAGAGGAAAAGCTTTTGATGATCGTACAGGATGTAATGTTATTCTTCATATAATGAAGTTATTAAAAATTAATCCGCAAATAAAGGATACAGTTCTTTTCAATTTTGCTGTACAAGAAGAGATTGGAGGTCAAGGAGCGGTAATCGGGGCATATTATCTAAAACCTACCATGGCTATTGCTCTTGAAAATACAACTGCTGCAGATGTGCCAGGAATAAGAGAATCAGAAATTCCTGCTTATATTGGAAAGGGACCAGCAATAACTATTTCTGATAGAACGTTAATCTCCAACCCTAAAGTTAATGAAAGGATTTTCAGAAACGGTGATCTCGAAAAAATTTCATATCAGATTAAAAAACCACGTTATGGAAATACAGATGCAGGAAAAATCCAGGTTTCCCGCAGCGGTGTACCCAGTTCAGTGATAAATGTTCCATGTAGATATATTCATTCTCCTACGTCATTATTAAAGCTTGAAGATATCCGCGAAACTATACGGTTAGTTGACGTTTTTCTGAGAAACCCTGCTAATATTAAGCTATAGTTTTTTCTTTTTCCTCTTCAATGGTTGGCTGGTCAAAAAATGAAATATGTTTTACTTTTATTCTTTTAATTAGTATCAAATACACTAAGTAAAAAATTCCTATAGAACAGAAGAGCATTATTATTAAATAAGGATTATTTTTATTTTGCCCAGCCAAAACAAATCCGATAAATAAGGAAGCAGTTGCAGGGCCTAATGATCGTACAAATTGTGCTAATCCATAATAAGATCCCGAGATTCTTGATATAGCAATATCGATGTCTGGTTCATCGGATTTTTCTGCTGCATCGTGAATCATTGCTGCTGTTAATGGAATCGAAAATAATGGAAAGGAATACATAGAACCAAGCATAGTGCTCCATGTTATTATATATAATACCATTTGAAATTCTATTGGAATAAAATTTATGAAGAAAAGCGTGCCTAAAAAGGATGCGATAATAGATAATACCAATGCAGTAGAGTAAGATTTCATAATATGATTTCTTTTACGCATTTTCATCCAGAAGGCATACCATGCAAATTTCCCAAAAAATGAAATTAAAATATACGAATAAAACCCAAATGAAGTGATATTTAGAACATTTATCTGGAAAGGGAAAACTAACTGTCCTACTATCTTTCCTGCGATGCCTCCAAAAAAGCCTGAAAGAATAAGGTATCTAAAATTATTATTTCTTATAGGTTTTCCCATCTGGACAATTCTAGCTTTCAGGGAAACTTTTTCACTTATATAATTATTATTTGTTTTATAAAAACTTTCATCAACCGCGAAAAAGACTAATAAAACAGAAATTAAACCAAAAATTGCTAACCCAATTCCAATAATAGGTATGAAAAATAGTACTATTTTCCCAGAGGGTTTCCACCATTCGGCATTCTTTGGATCTTCTAGTAAACTCTGAATAATTAGCGGAAACATTAGAGCTAACACAGAAGCTATAATAGAAAAGGCGGATCTTACTGCTGCTACCGATTCTCTATTTTTTGAAGTTTGAGATTGTTCGGGTAGCATTGAGAGATAGACATTGAATAATAGAGATCTTGAAATAGATCGTATCAATATTGTAACCCAAAAATAAATAGCCGTTGGAAAATAAAGTGTATTTCCTTCAGGGGCGACGGGGGGAAACCATGTTAAAATAGATGTAATAAACCAAACAGGTAATCCTATTAATAAAAATGGCCGTCGTTTACCAAGTTTCCCCGGTTTCTTATTATCGATGATTACCCCAAAAATTATACCAAATATTGCAGACACGAGCATTTGAACTGAGACTCCGATCGAAACAAGGGAAGCATCCAAATTGATCGTATATACATAATATTGAAAAATGTAGACACCCCCAAACATATTGCTCAACATCATACCTAAATCTCCCATTGAATATCCATACAGACGTTTACCTTTTAATTCACGTGGGGGCGGGATTATTGTATCTTCCATATTACATCATAAGAACTCTAGTTAATCTTGAAAATTAAATTAAATTGATATATTTTTTGTTTATTAATTTTGACAAAAATGTGAGACTCTGATTAAAAATGATATGTTTATGCTTAGAATCAAAATAAATTGAGTATTTAAAATTGTTTAGAAAGACAAAAAAGAACTTCTAATTTCCATTAAAAAATTCTAAAAATAAAAAAACTATGAAAAATAGAACAGATCTATTTCTCTTTTTTCTCTTTTTTTCGCTTTTTCACTTTTTTTTGCTGTTCGACAATAACGTTGCTTATGAATTGAGTGGTTGAATATGCAGATTCGGCTTCTCCTAGACTCAATCCCTCAAGATCTTTTTCCATCTCTTCCGCTTCTTCGTCAGTAAAAGCCATTTCAGCTTGAACATAATCTTTAGCAGTCTTTTTATGCCGGTCGGTTCTCAATTCAGCACGTTGAAGATAATAATGACTTGTCATATGAAGTACTATACCTCCATCACCAAAATCAAAAGTAATTACAATTGGAGCCTCTCCGTATTTTTGTTCCATTTCTTTACTAGTAACCAACACTTTCACTTTTTCTTTATCAAGGATTTGGATTGGATACGAAGATGATTCTAACCACCAAATTGGCTCTTCCTCAGCTTTAAATAATCCTTCTAAAAATTTATTGGTTTTATCGACAACTTGAACAGCAACGCAATCATCTCCAGTTGGTCTTTGGTTATACTTTACGAATTCCGGGAATATTTTCTCTAATATATTTTGTAGAGCCCAATCTGTAGTAAAGAGAAATCCCCCTTGT
>JAGXNO010000109.1 GCA_019894975.1 Promethearchaeota archaeon
CTTTAATCTTCCTCCAACATAAATTCTTGGGCATCTTCCATATTGAAATCCATCATAGGAGGAACTGTTTCTGCATTCAGACCAGATGTATAATCAAACCTTTCTTTTACAATTTTCTCCAGCTTTCGCGTAATAAAATTCAAGTCAATACCAACAGGACATACTGAGGAACATGCTCCACATGCTACGCATCTTCCTGCTAAATGTTGAGCACGGATCAGATGAAATGTGAAAATATCTGTGTACTGAGTAGTTTTGTTAAACCATATTGGCATATTTTGATCCACAAAACAGAGATTGCAATAACAAACGGGACAAGCTTGACGGCAAGAATAACATAAAGTACAAACTTCTAGTTCTTTTTTAATGTAATCCCATTTTTCTTCTGTAGTTTTTGATTCAAAATCATCAATATCAGCAAATTCGTCGTGAATAGATTCCAACGTTTGACATTCTCCTAAACAGGTTGCTTCTGTAGACGAAGGGATTTTTACTTGACAAACTTTACATAATTCATTGATATATTCTCCATATGGTAATTTTTGCTCCCAGTCTTTACCTTTTACGATGATCTCATCACCAGACACCGATACCTCAAGAATCTCTTTTTCTCCTATTTCGATATTTATCCTGCTTCTGTTCACAATTCCATTGCAATTAAACCCAATCATCTTAATGTTTTCAATATTTATCTGTTTTTCCGCAGCTAACATGTTTACTGCCCTTCCTACACAACCTTTAGCGACAATGCCAATTTTCAAAGGATTTCCCTCTGAATCACAAAGTTGGGGCATTAACGGAGCTAAATATCGAGCTATATTAATATAACATAAATTATCCCAGATTAACTTGTCAACTTGTTCTTCTTTTCTAATTATAATCGGTGTTGAACTTAAAGGTATAGTACCTTGAGAATATCCGATTATGACATCAACTTGATTTTCGCTCAGTAATTTTTTAGCAGTTTCTCTAATTGTGGTCTCAATTTCTTTATTTTCTGCTTCAATAGTCATCTCTTACCACTCCTTTTGAAATTTTGTATTTGGTCCTAATTCTTTAACGATTTTCGTAGCTTTCCTAACGAGTACCGCAAAACGTTCTCCTTCAGCGGCAGATGCCCACATAAAATTAACTCTTCCGGGTTCAATCCCAAAAAATTCTAAAAGTTCTTTTAATATCGCAAATCGTCTTCGAGCAACCAAATTTCCACTGATATAATGGCAATCACCGGGATGACAACCCGATACCAAAACTCCATCCCATCCGTCGACAAGACTCTTTACTATAAAATAGGGGTTCACGCGACCACTACACGGGACTCGCACAACTCTTATACTTGGAGGATATTGAATTCTGCTCACACCAGCAAGGTCAGCTCCTGCATATGAACACCAATTACATAAGAACGCAATAATTTTTGGTTCCCAATTTTCCTCAACTTTCTTTTCTAAAACTGTTTCAGTCATTTTTTTTTAACCTCGGTCATTATCTTTAGCCTATTCGGCCTGTAATCATCTCAAATATTTGTTCGGCAGTAAAGCCTAAAATATCGATGGCACTACATCGACAATTCCCACTACATGCTCCACATCCCTTACATAATGCTTGATTAATAGACGCTACGAGACCAAATCTTCTATCCTCGATTAGTTCTATCGCATTATACGCACAGTTCTCTACGCACATGCCACATCCGATACAACGAGACATATCAATTACCGCTGTCTTACCTTCTGCTTCAATCTCATCTTTAGAGAGAATTGTACATGCTCTTGAAACAGCAGCATTAGCTTGTGAAATAGAATCCTCTATCGTTTTCGGACAGTGAGCCATTCCTGCGACAAAAATTCCTTCAGTCGCAAAATCAACTGGGCGAAGCTTAACGTGGGCTTCTAAATAAAAATTATCATCATTTAACGGTACTTTTAACATTTTAGCAAGTTCTTCATTTTCCTCGTGAGATGCAACTATACCTGCACTTAATACTAGTAAATCTGTGGGTATTGATAAGTTACCCGCTTTTACGGTTTTCACATCCACTTTTAATGAAGATCCATTTGTACTAATTTCAGGAAGGTTATTTTCATCATATCGAAGGAAAATAACTCCTGCTTCCCTTGCTTCTCTGTAATATTTTTCTTTAAATCCATACGTTCTGATATCTCTAAATAGGATTACAACTTCGCTTTCTGGATTTAATTCTTTCACTAACAATGCGTTTTTAATGGCTTCCGCGCAACACATTTTACTACAATAAGGATGATCATCGTTTCTAGAACCTACGCATTGAATCATTACAATCGATTTCTTATCCTTTATCTTTCCATTAGTATTTAGCATTTCTTCAAATTCAGATTGTAAAATAACATTATCATTCTGACCATAAAGAAATTCTTTTGGTTTATATTCATGTGCTCCTGTAGCTACTATAACGATTCCATGTTCAAATTCTACTCTGTCTTTGTTTGAACCGTATACCACTGTAGATTTAAAATTACCTATATATCCATCAATCGCTTCAATTTCAGCATCAGTATACACATGAATGAATTTATTCGAATTTATTTTGTCAATTAAGTCTGCAATATAAGCTTGAACATCCCCTCCTTCAAGGGTATGATATATATGATTGGCAAAACCCCCTAATTTCGCTTCTCTTTCAACTAAGTGAGTTTCAAATTCTTGACTTGCAAAATTTAGGGCAGCGACCATACCAGTAATACCTCCACCTATAACCATCGCCTTTCTGGTTACTCCTAATTTTATTCTATCTATTGGAGCAATTCTACGAGCTTTATTAACTGCCATTCTTACAAGGTCTTTAGCTTTTTGCGTAGCTTCTTTAGGCTGTTTCATATGGACCCAAGAACATTGGTCTCTAATGTTAGCCATTTGGAAGAGGTATCTATTTAATCCCGCTTCTCGAATTGTTTCTTGAAATAAAGGCTCATGAGTTCTCGGTGTACATGATGCAACAATAACGCGATTTAAATGATATTCTTCTATTTTTTCTTTGATTATCCCTTGGGTATCTGCTGAACAGGTATATAAGTTTCTATCAGCCATAACTACATTTGGAAGAGTACCTGCATATCTTGTAACTTCTGGTACATCTACATATCCACCAATGTTTATTCCGCAATGACAAATAAAAACACCAATCCTTGGGGGTTGTCCTGCCACAAAAATTTCTGGTGGTAATGATTTTTCTGTTATTAACGTATCTCTTGTATCATATAAAAGTTGATCTACACATCCAGCAGCAGCACTTGCTTGAGTGACGGTTTCTGGGATGTCTTTAGGCTGTGAAAATGCTCCACAAGCAAAAATACCTGGTCTCGAAGTTTGTACAGGATTAAAAACATCTGTCTTAGCAAATCCATATTGATTTAACTCTATACCGAATTTATCAGCAAGATGTTGTGCGTCGTTTGGGGGATTAAGACCAACACCCAAAACCACCATATTATAGTCTTCTTCAATAACTTTCCCATCTTCTGTTTCATATCTTAAGATTAAATTCTTTGTTTTAGGATCCTCTTCTACCGAAGAAATCCTACTTCTAATATATCTGATACCATATTCTTCTTGAGCTCTAATTATATATTTATCAAAGTCTTTTCCGTAAGCTCTAATATCCATACTGAAAATGGTGGGTTTTACTTCATGTTGATGTTCGTGAGCAATTACAGCCTCTTTAGCAGTGTACATACAACAAACTGAAGAACAATATGGCTGTCCTTCTCCTGAATAATCTCGTGATCCTACACACTGAAGAAAAGCTACCTTTTCTGGAATATCTCCATCAGAAGGTCTTAAAACTCTTCCCGCAAAAGGACCGCTTGCGCTTAATATACGCTCAAACTCAATACTGCTAACAACATTCTTAAATTTACCATAACCATATTTATTAACTTCTGGAGGGATGTATTCATCAAAACCAGGTGCTAATACTATGGCACCAACATTGATATCAACAACTTCATCCTCTCGATCATATTCTACGGCTTTAGCCTTGCAAACCCCAGCACATACTCCACATCCAATACAATAATCTTTATTAATCGCATAAACAAGCGGAACTGCTTGAGGATATTTGACTGATGTCGCAGCAAATTTCGCTAATCCTTCATTGAAAAAATCTATTGCCTCAACTGGGCATGCAATTCCACACTGTCCACATCCTGTGCACACGTCTGGATTGATAAACAAAGAATTCTTTTTTACTTTAACTGTGAAGTTACCAGGATATCCTGAGACATCTAAAATCTTACAATTAATACTCAAATCAACATTTTGATGACGACCTGTTTCTACAAGCTTAGGGCTTACAATGCACATAGCACAATCGTTGGTTGGGAATGTTTTATCAAGTTGTGCCATTACTCCTCCGATACTTGTAGTAGATTCAACTAAATAGACTTTAAAACCAGAATCTCCTAAATCTAGCGCTGCTTGGGATCCTCCGATTCCAGCGCCTACAACCATTACTGCTCCTATTTTTTCCATTATTTTTCTCCTTACATTTTATAAAACATTGGGGTAATTCCAACTATTTCTGCGAAGTCGACTTGACCTCGAGTTTTTAAAATTATCATATGTTGTAACACGATACTTGGGTCTATATCTAATTCAGCTGCTATATCTTTTACAGATCTTTTATCTTTTTCTAACGATACTAAAATCCTATGTCGATTATACTCTTCAATTATCGCTGAATCAAATATTTCATTAAATTTCTCAAGTGATACTTTTTCTCCATATACATTTTCTTGTTCTGTAATCTTTCTTTCACGTCCTACAAGTGCTCTCAGTCGGTCACCAGCAGCAGCTTCTTCCATCGCTTGTAATTGATTAAGTACTACCTCATCTGGATTATCTCCTCCCGCAGGGGATGGTCCTAATGATCTTATATGTTCTGTAAATTCTTTAATAGTAGCTGCGTATCTAGCAC
>JAGXNO010000010.1 GCA_019894975.1 Promethearchaeota archaeon
AAGAAATTGGGCCAGTTTTTCAACCAGATGTCATTCAGTTTGCTGATGCGTTACCTAAAACCAGAAGTGGAAAGATAATGCGTCGAATTCTAAAAGCAATTGCAGCCTTATCAGATGTAGGAAATGTCACTACTTTAGCAGATCCTTCAGTAGTAGATACTTTACTCGAAGATAGAAAAAAGATGGATGTTGAAATAGGTTAAAACCTTATTTTTTTTTTTTTTTTTTTAGGATTTGAAAGATCTGAATGATTTTCTGATATTTGTCAGAAGAAAAATCAACTATTCTACTTTAAATTGAAGTTGATTAGCAAAAATAGAGGAAAACGCTTAAATATCTGAAGATACCATATTTATAAATATGAAATTAAATACAAAACAATCTCTAATAATTTTCCTTTCAATAGTTATACCTATTTCTTTGTTACTAACTTTTACAACAACCTGTAAAGCAGCAACAAATTCAGGTCTAATCTTTGCCTATAAAGAAACTGAAGGAAGAACCTGGGGTGCTTGGGTTATGGATGATATTAATGGTGATGGCTGGCGGGAAATAGGTATATGTGGCGCTATTTATACGAAAGCCCTTGACGTAAATCCTACTCACGGTGGTCCGAAAGAGATTTGGGATCAGTGGGGATTACATCATGAAGTACTTTGGGGTTGTGATTCTGGGTTAGATGCAAATGGGGATGGTATTACGGAACAGTTAGTATTTGAAGCCGTTTGGAATAATCATTATCTACTTAATGGGGAGAATGGGGTTGCTTTAGATAGCCCCGATGAAGAAAATAGAAGAAATGGTTTTTATTGGCCTGTTATCGATTGTGGTTTCGGTTTAGACCACGATGTAAATGGTAATGGTGTTAATGATTATGTCATTACAGGTATAGATTATACCCCAAGAGCTATTGTTCAGTGTATTGAAAGTATAAATGCCTCGTTGATTTGGGAATTTGAACTTTTGCAAGTTTCTAACGGGCTACGATCGATTAACATAAATTCAACACAGCATATATTAATAATTTCAGGTTTTTTACAAGTATTAACAAATAAAGGGATTGAAATATGGAACAGATCTGGGGTTGGGTGGGGGCTCGATATCATTCCAAACGGAGCCGGTTTTGGCTCAGATGCGATTATAACTACTACAGGCGCCGGGGTTACCTTGATAAATGCATCTGATAACACTATCATCTGGTCGAACATAATAAATTTGCACTCATTGCATTATGTGGGCGATATAAATAATGATGGATGGGGAGATTTTGGTGGTTTATACTATTCAGGAGATAAAGTTGGCGTTTGTTCAGGATTGGATGGGACATTAATCCGCAATCATACTGCTCAAAACCTTTTAAATTACATGCATGGAGTAATATTCTGCGGTGATGTGAATGCTGATGGATATGATGATTATGGAATTTTTGGGGATTTCTACCCCCATGAAGTATTTTCAGGAAATAATGGTTCTCAATTAATTTCGATCAGTGGACCACATTTCCATGGCGCTGAAGAGATGTATATTGTTCCCGATATTAATGGTAACGGTACTCCTGATATAATGCTATTTGACGGGGGAATTGCTGCTGTTGAAGGAAGTTTCCAGGGGATGGTCAATTTAGATTTTGAAGAAGGAGGAGGAATTGAAATAGATGGACTTTCTGTTTCAATCATTATTTTTGTAGCAGTGGTGAGTACAATCATAATTTCAAATAAAATCATTAAAACAAGGAGATAAGAAGAAGGGATTTTATTACTTTTCAATTACTACATTTTTAAAATCATTTCATATTGAGTCGTAAAAGATTTAAATCCAATTTTGGAAAACAGGTTCAATAACGCAGTATCCCTTTTATCAATATTAATAATGTTTAATTTCTCTATTTCTGGGACTTTTTCTATCAAATTTTTTATAAATTCAGTGCCAATATTCTGATTTCGATGATTTAGCTCCACTGCTATTTGAGTTATTCCCCCACTTGGTTCATAAACCATATATCCAACCAATTTATCTTTTAAGAATGCACCGAGGTAATGAAAACTATTAGGAACTCTTTGAATTGATAAATCAGAATTCTGCCATGATGGTGAGTAATCCCAATATTTTTTTACCTTATTCCAGTTTAAATTAGTTATATCTCGAATATTATATCCCTTTGTCAAGTTACTTTCTTCCTTATCTTGAAATTTAGACTTAACTTCTTTCACATCTGCTAGTAAACAATCAAATGCTCTTGTTATTTGAAAATCTCTTTTCTTATATAGGTTATAGGCCGCAATATTAGTTTGAATAACTTCAAGTAAGTACTGCTCTATATTTTCTGCTTTTAGTAAGGGTAAAAGATGAGTAAAAATTTGATTACCAAGACCTTTTTGCCGATAATTTGGAATAACCCCCGTACCACAATCGTAAGCTGTTAACTTTCCTTCCCAATTATCAACTGCATTTAATATAAATCCAACTAGATTTTCCCCATCGACTGCACCAAGAGATAAATCGTACCTTACTCCTCTTCTAAGGTTAAGATATTTGAAAGAATCTATAGGAATTTCCATTGGTACTTCATAATCAGAAAATGCTTCATTATGGACATCTAAGATCTCTGATTCAGAAAATCTACTCAATTCGATAAACTTCATAATGGTTAACACATGAATTTTAAATTTGAATAATTAGGAGATTAATAGTTTTTTTATATGATTTTTCAAATCTAATTCTAATTTGGGGTTAGTAGGGTATCCTACTTTTATATTTCTAGATATTTCTTTGTTTAAAAATACTTCAAGTTCATTAATATCTACTAATTTCTTCTCAAGTTTTTGAATTTCATCGCTACTTTTGATAACTTGAGACAAATACACATATTTTATAATGTTTGTAGCCTCCTCACGATTACTTGAGCCGATTACGAGGGTATTAGTATTCTCAAACAATACGCCTATATAGCTAAAAATATTGTTATTACCCCATTTCTCAATTTTATCTTTCAGAAAATCAAGAACACCAAGTATATCTAAAGGATCTTTATCCTTCTCAAGTTTAAAAAAGATTCCCGATTTTTCCTCATCTTCACATTTATCTATTAAATTTTTTATATATTCAAAAATTTGAGTTTCTGTTGACATGGAATTGGTGTAAGGTTGTTAATTCATTATAATCTGGAATATAATTTAGGTTTTGTAATTTTTGAGATCAATAAAAATAAATAAATCTATTTTTTTGTATATTTTTAAGGTGTTTCAGATTTTCATTCATTTGAATTAAAATCGTAAAAGTTTAGGTGAGAGTATTGAATCCTAATACTAAGCAAATTCTTAAAGAAATAGAATCAATGAATCCAGAAGAAGCAGTTAATTCACTCATGTCGATTTTAAGATCAGCAGAGTCCTGGGAAAGTAAAGTTAAAGTAGTGGAATTGTTATTAAAATTTCAGGATAATCATAAACTGTCTCTTCAGGAGTTTAAAACGGTATTTTTAGAAGATAGACACCCTCAATTACGTTTAGCATTAATTGATTTAATAGCTAAATTTTATGTCAAGGATGGAATTTATTTTTTAAAAGACCAGTATAAGAACTGTAGTGATGGAACGGTTAGAAGAAATTTGATTGAAGTGGTTGGAAAGATAGATTTGAATGATTCAATCCCCTTCTTTATTGAAGCCCTAAGCGATACTAATATCGAATCTAAAAAATTAGCAGTTAACTTCTTAGGAAAAACAGGGAAAAAGGAAGCAATTGTACCCTTAATAGAGTTATTGCATTTTAGAAACGCAGAATTATATGATCTCTTGATAGATGCTATTGTAAGATTAGGAAAAAAGGGAAATTTAGATACTATTTATGAGTATTCTAATACCGAAGACCCAAATATCAAAAGAGAAATACCTGTTGTGTTAGGAAAAATAGGGGACAAGCAAAGTGAGGATCTTCTAATTTTAAATTTAAAGGATACGAATCCCTCAGTAAGAAAGAATTCAGTCAAAGCCTTGGAAAAAATCATAGAATTGAAGAATATTAAACATATTCTGGATCTTCTTGACGATCCCGAAAAAGACGTAAGAAAGGAGGTTATACGTGTTTTAGGAAATGTGGGGAGTAAACGAGCAGTAAAACCACTATTAGACATTTTAAAAGAAAAAGATATTAGATTCAGAAATCTTACTCGAAATGCTTTATATAAAATTTTATCAAAATCAAAAACTTATGACCTCCTTTACGAAGTTCTCAAGGGGAGAAATCTTTATGCCAGAAAAGAGGTTATAAAATTAGTGGGGATGCTAAAAGATTATGAAGCGATTGATCTTCTTATTAAAACTTTTAATAGTAAAGTAGCTAGCATAAGAAGTTCTGCTTATAAAGCTATTCTTGAGATTTTAGATAGAAAACCTGACGATTTAATTATTTCAGGTTTAGAACATAATTCTTGGCAAGTTCGTATGTATTGTGTTAGAATTTTAGGGGAAATCGGAGATTCAAATACAATAGATGCAATTTTTAATTTACTTGAGGATGACAACGGAAGTGTTAGAAAAGCAGCTATTAGTAGTTTAGTCAATTTTGAGTCTGATAAGCTAATTAACGTAGCTAATCAAGCAATTAAAAGTACAAATTGGAAGCATAGAAGAACGGGAGTAAAACTAATCATAAATATAGGTGGTAATGATTCAGTGAAATCTCTTATTTCCTGTCTTAACGACGATGATATATATATTAAAAGTTGGGCTGCTATGGCTCTTGGAAAACTTAAAAATATTGAATCAATTGATCCCTTTATATCATTATTAAAAGAGACTGATGATAAAATTCGGCTTTCAGCAGTCAAAGCATTAGGTGAAATAGGCAATAAAGAAGCAATAAATCCTCTTATCGAAATATTAGGAGATGATAATTGGGATGTTAGGAAAGAAATTGAAATTGCCCTAAACAAAATTAATCCTGATTGGATGAAGAGTTTATAGTCTAAAGCCCCTTAGAGAAGTGTTGATTTTATTTTCTGAATATATTCTTCTAAATTTTCTACAATAAGCCTAGAATTTGATTGCGCATTCAATATACATATCAAGAATGAATTTTTATTTACTTTAACAATAAATATCGTTTCTTCATTTAATTCGGCAATAATTTTATTAACCTGCTGGTTTCCCATTGTTTCACTAAGTTCAGTAGCCCCCACTAACACAGAAGCACACATCGATACAAGTTCTTTACTATCAATGAAATTTTCAACATTTTCATCGATAAGTTCTCCGTCGCGTTTTGCTAAGAATACTCCTGTAAAATTACCTTGACTCCTTAAATCACTTAAAATATGAGCTAATTCCATTTTTTCTTCGGAATCTCCTTTTTTCAACTCTTTCATTATTCTATTTGCTAAAATTTAGGATAATTAAATTAATTAATTACCTAATTTAACTATTGAATATATATGGAATCAATAAACAAAGTTGAAAGCAACTTAATTAGGAGTATTCATCCGTTTATTGAAAAAGAACTAAGACCTTTCTTAAAAATTCCTAGCTATACTCGAAATAAACAAGGTATTAAAGAAGCTAAAGAATTCATCATATCATATATCAACGATTTTGCAGATGAAATTTCAGAATATCAAGGAATAACTAATCCTTTAATTCTCGCTAACGTTGAAGGTAAAGCAAAAGATAAACTGTTAATATATATGATGTATGATACCCAACCAATCAATAATGAAATTGAATGGATATCTAATCCATTTGGAGCAGAAATCCATACACTTGAATCACCTCTAGACATGTTAGGGGAGTGTATAATCGCAAGAGGGGCATATAATTCAAAGACACCCCTAATTAGTTTTTTAAATGTAGTAAGAGAATTTAAAAGAAGTAACGAGTTACCTATATCTTTACTGTTATTATTTGATGGTGAGGAGGAAATTGGCTCACCTACTTTATTTAAATTCATCGAGGAGAAAAAAGAACTATTTAAAGACAGTACTGATGCATATTATCCTTCAACAAAACAAGATTTAACCGGAAAATCAATTATTAAACTAGGATATAAGGGAATATTATCATTAACTATAACTGTTTCAACAAAAAATAAAGAACCACATTC
This sequence comes from Promethearchaeota archaeon, assembly GCA_019894975.1. Lineage (GTDB taxonomy): Archaea > Asgardarchaeota > Lokiarchaeia > Sigyniarchaeales > SOKP01 > Loki-b32. The sequence goes on from JAGXNO010000010.1 coordinate 6,096, forward strand.
TGCGTATAGTGCGATGATACCAAATCCTGCTACAGATTTAATTTCTCTACTGGGTTCAATATATTCTAATGGTGAATTTCAAATTGAAACATTAAAGAAACCTTATGAGATGACTAAAGAAGAAATATTGGTTCTTAATGAACTGATAAAGAAATTAGATCTTCAAAATATAAAAAAAAAAGTAGGAATTCAACAAACTCGTGAGAATGATCCAAAATCAGACTTCATTAACTACTTGTTTAATCCTACATTCAATATTTCTACTTTAAAATCTGGATTTTTAGAAGAAGGATCGAAAAATTATGTACCCAATAAAGCAATATGTAATCTAGATATTAGATTTGCCCACACTGCTTCTGCAAACAAGGTCTTCGAGGAAATTAAAGAAAAGATTGATGAATTCACCAAATCATCTAATTCTAATATTGAATTAGTTAAACATATAGGGTATGAGAGTTCAAGAGTCTCAAAAGACTCCATTTTAGTAGAAAGTCTTATTAAAAGTGCTAATAAGTTAGAAGTTGAAACGGAAATATGGCCAATAAGTGCGGCTGCTGCTCCTCTCAGTAAAATTCAAGAAGGTTTAGGATTAAATTTCATTACGGGAGGATTAGGGATAGGAGGTTCAGCTCATTCTGCAAATGAATTTATACAATGTAGTTCCATTATCAATTCAAGGTTATCTTATTTTTATTTTTTACAAAACTATTCCCAGTTAAACAAAGAAAGGGCTAAGGATTAATCAAATAATCCTGCTATACCTCTAGACTTCGGTTTAATCGCATTTTCCGAGCACAGTTCAGCACAACAAAAGCAAGAAATACATTTTTTTCTCAAGAATATTGGATAACTATTTGGTTCAAACTCGATTGCTTCAGAAGCACAATTTTGAGCGCATTCACCACATTGTATGCATCTAGACTTTATTAATTCAGGAATTTTCTTAATAATTTTATATCCTATATGCCCTGACATATAAGCAATAAAACTTGTAAAACGATTTCCTGGAACCTTAAATTTAGGTGTTTGTTTTTTAGCTTCCTCAAGAGACATTCCTACAATTTCAATATCTTCTAAATTTCCAACCCCAAAATTGCGCTCTATAGCATTTCGAACATGAGGAACATTTTTAACTTTTAATTTTCCAATCTCACAAGCTATTAAATCTAATGCAACCTCATCAGTTCCAGCAAGAATTAGGTCCCATTTTTTCATAGATCCTCCACCTGGTCCCATTCTGCCTTGCATAATTTCTTGAAGATCATAGACTATCAACCTATTTGGTTTATTTTTTACTATCCATGAAAAGTTATCAGCCAGAACTTCCCCAAATTGTTCAGTTGATTTCCCATATAAATGATAATGAGCCTTTAAACCTCCAGGAATTATTCCCCAATAGTTCTTTATGGCACCAGTCATCGTTGCTTCAAGGTGCGATTTCAATCTTGGAAGATTTATCAAAATTTCACAATCTTTAACCGGTTTTGCAATGTGAATTTCTTTTAGTCTCAGAGCATCATCAATGGTTTCAATTAAGGGTGTCCCACTTTCAAAATCCACAAAATGTATACCATATGATTCACAAATTTCATAGATTCCAATTTCTTTAGCTACATCAGAACCAACCTTTTGAGACTGCCCTGGAGAGTCTCCTAAGTAAACGTTATTCATATTAACTCCAATATTTTTAAGATAAGATAATACTCCCTCAACAAATTCAGGTTGAGTGCAAGCATCTCTTTTGGTTGTTAATAAGTTTGGTTTTAAAAGAATGTTTTTTGATTCTGTAAAACTAAATTGAAAACTTTTATCGATTAATTTGATAGCTCCTACTGAAGCTTCTGGAATACCATTATAATCATTTACGTTTATAATACTGATCTTGGTTGTCATTTTTAATCAAATTTGAGAATTTACCAAGAAATAAATAGATAATCCAATATCATCATAATTTTGCCAGACAATACGAAAATAATTTAACATTTGTGTTTCTTTTTATCAAAAACAATGATTTTTAAAAATTAAATCTATTATATTATAAAAAAATACTTAGTATCATATTTAACTGCAATATCTTTTTTTTAACAGATATTAGGAAATTAACGAGGAACTAACTTGCAAGACGCTATGTTTAAGGTTTGTCTGTTTGGAGACGGTGGGGTTGGAAAAACCACTTTAATAAGTCGTTATCTTACGGATGTATTTAAAGGGGGTTCAGAAATTACTATCGGTGTGGATTTCCACATTAAAAAGATGGAAATTCAAGAAAAGCGAATTAGTTTACAAATTTGGGATTTTGCTGGTGAAGAACGATTTAGATTCCTATTACCCAGTTATGTATTAGGTGCTTCTGGGGGGATCTTTATGTTTGATATAACGAGGTACTCAAGCCTTCGAAATTTTCAAGACTGGTTGAATATCGTGAGACAAGGATATAAGGGGCCACTTGAACAAATACCTATTCTTATGGTTGGGAGTAAATTAGATCTCGAATACAAAAGAGCCGTTTCAAGAGATGAAGCATTTGAATTGGCTAAAAAAAATAATTTGTTTGGGTATATAGAGTGTTCCTCTAAAGATGGCCAAAATGTACAAGAGGTATTTCTCGAAATAGCGCGTATAATGATGAAAAAAGCTAAAATTATTACAACTTAAACCATTCAGAAGTATGAAATACCCTCTAACCTTGAAAATTTTTAAAAATTTCCGTTAAATTATTAATAATTAAATCGGGAAGTAAATTTGTATTGGGACTTTTTGAATTATTTACTTCATTTTTTAAACTTTCAATCATTTCCCTTGTGGTAACTCCAGTTAAAACCGCTAGAGTGGTAATATTAGCACGGTTTCCCGCTAATATGTCTGTATTTAATCTATCTCCAAAAATACATACCTTTTCTGGAGGGGTATTTGTATCTCTTAAGATTAATTCAATACCAAAAGGTTCAGGCTTACCAAAGATTCTGATTGGTTCATTATCAATACATATAGCTAAGGCATTTACCATTGATCCTGCTCCGGGTTTGAGGCCATTAGCAACGGGTAAAGTAGCATCTGCATTGGTGGCATAAAATTTAGCCTTTCCCTCCAATATACATCTTTGAGCAATTGCTAATTTATTATAATTAAATTCTCTATCAAGACCAACGACTACAAAATCAATAGTAGTGTAATTAGCAGGATGTGATATAATTTTATGCCCTAAAGCAGTTAGCTCTTGCTTTAATCCAGTTTCTCCAATAACATAAATATTAGCTTCTTTTTTAATCCGCGTAATTTCTGAAGAGGCTATTGAAGCGCTAGTATAAAAATCGGTAATTTTACTTTTAATATTAAAATCTTTCAATCTCTCAACATAAGTTTCCCTTGTTGCTGTCGAATTGTTAGAATTAAATACTACTTTAATAGACAATTTTTTAAGCTCATTTATAACCTTATCTGCATTAGGGACTAGAGAATTGCCGCGATAAACGACTCCATCAAGATCAAATATAGCAAGTTGAATGTTTTTCAACTCATCTATTAACTCAGCCATAATTCATATCTGTTATCAAATTTATTTTAGTATTAAACCCAGCCAACTGGTAGTCCTAATAAAACTATAAAGATCTGAATTCCTATCGGTATGCATATAGGATTTAATATATTGTCAGCAGTGTATACCGGAAAATAATCGGTAATGAAGAATATAACTGCGCCAATAATTGCATAAATCGGACCTACAATAATCAATCCAATAATATAAGCTACTAGCATTCCAGCTAAAAAACCTTCAAGAGATTTCGTGTCCTTGCTCTTAACTTTGACTTTATGTTTTCCATACCTTCTTCCAATCAAAGCTGCTGCTGCATCTGATAAGCATGCAATAAGAATTCCAGTAAATACAGCTAAAATATGTAGTCCTGCCATATATAACATGTAAGCGAAAACAAATCCTGTAATAATATAGATTTGTGGTCCTGCAGCATTTTTTTCTTTCTTTCTTAGCATCGATTTAGTTAAAAAGTTGAAAACAGAGTATTCTGGTCCCCATATTATACGGATTAGGTCAGAAATTAATGCAAACATTAACGCACCGATTAGTGCCATCATTGTTAGTCCAATTACGGCTTGGAAATCAGCTGTAGAATAAGGATAAAGAGATAAATCACCCCATAGAAGTTCATATGCAGGTTTTATATCATTGATTAGCTCAATAACACTATCATTTACTATCCGTGTGACCGGGTAAAGGAGAGAGAAAAATCCAAAATAGGCCAGTACTATTAACAAGCCGGTTAAATGAAAACTCTTTCTTATCAATTCCATTTTAAAGGTGATTTCTTCACTCTCATATGGATTTTCTTTGGTCATTCTATCTACATACCTTCTTATGATAGGTTTTTTGCCACCCTCTAAGGTCTTATCATGATTTTCTATTTGAATTTTCCTTTTTTCTCTTTTTATTATCATAGAAAAAATCAGATTAGTCAGCAATATAATACCGATCCACCATACCATGAACCCATTATACGGGTAAAGAAAAAATCTTAAAATAGAATTAACATATCCAAAAATCATAAAACAGATACCACAAATTATAGAAGAAACTCCCCCATATCTATTACCTGCCTTATAACCCTTTCTTCCTATGTTAAATAGTAGAAACATAAAAATAAAGAATGATAGTGATAGAGTTACATTATAAATCGCATCTACTGCTGTCCAATAGTCCATAATTAATCAGATGAATAATTTTATTAATTAAATAATTAATAACCTATTAAGTAATTTTTCTAAAAAATATTAAATGCCTCATTGAAACGACAAAACTTTAAACTAGAACTACCAGTAAATTTGCAGATTCTAAGAATTTAAAATGTAAAATATCTTCTAAACCATTACCAAATAAAAATTTCAACCTAGATTAATAAACAAATAATAATATAATTTAATAGAGAATAAGTAATACAAAAAATTAAAATAAGAAAATTATATCTATATTATTATATTGTAATTTAAGTCTATAATTACTCTTAATCTAAATAACAGGAAAAAATGACACAAATGGAAAATACAAGCGAGACCTTGGATGATATCCTCAAGAAGCTCCTCTCTGCAATCCCAGAAGTTAAGGCTGCGGCAATAGTTTCCGCAGAAGGATTGCCCATCGCATCAGCACTACCTCAAGGAATCGATGAAACTCGAATCGCTGCCATGACTGCTGCGCTTCTCTCCTTGTCCGAAAGGGCTGTTATCGAGATGGAGAAGGGCGAATTCGAGCAACTGTACGTCCGTGGAAACGAAGGATATCTTCTAGTTTTACAAGCTGGACCCAATGCTGTACTAACGGTTTCTACAACGAAAGATGTCAGACTCGGGCTAATCTTTTTGGATTGTAAACGAACAACTGAAAAAATAGCCAAACTCATTTAATTCAAGTTCTCATATCTGTTAATTCTCTTTTTAAACATATCAAAACTCAAATTAGGAGTTCTTCAAGTTTTTCTGTAATTTCATTGAAATTGAAAATTTTGTGAAATGTACTCATATCCTTAGGATTAACGAAATTTATAATACTTACTTCTTTCACAAAACTAAGATAATAAATGATTAAAACGTGGTTCAAATAACGGACGAGAGCTTAAATAATTATATGTATGAATTCATAGTTAAAGTCTGCGATGATATAGGTCCAAGGGAGTCTGGAACTGAGCAAGAAATACTCGCAGGCAACATGATAGAAGAGGAAATGAAGAAATTCTGCGATGAGGCTCATCAGGAGGAATACATAAGTAGCCCGCATGCATTTTTGGGGGGTATAAGGTATGGTGTCCTGCTTGTTTTCATATCGATAATTCTTTATTGGCTTTCTCTTTTGATTGATATTAATATAATTCAAATAAATAGTGTTTATAGCTTTATTTTCATGATAATAGCAGCCATTCTTATTGTGATAAGTGTTAGTTATTTTATTCTGGAGGTTATGAAATATCATGAAACTTATGATTTCTTGTTCCCCAAAAGAAAGTCAAATAATGTAATAGGAACGATAAATCCTACAGATGAAGTTAAAAATACTATAATTTTTTCAGCACATCACGATTCTGCTTTTGAATTTAATACATTCTATTATTTGAAAAAATTTGGGGTAATTATAATTAACGTTGGCTACATCGGAGTGGGGATAATCTTACTAATAATAGTTTTAAAAATAATCCTTCAACTGCTATCTCTTGAATTTTTTGTTTTATTTTTTTCCTTTGGTTTTTTCTTCATTGCTTTTATCCCAATTATTATAGTGTATATCCTATTTCACTCATACAATCCAGTTTTAGGAGCTTTTGATAATTTATCTGGAGTATCCATCGTATTAGGAATTGGTAAATTTCTATCAGAGAATAAAAACAATCCTGAGATTTTCCCCAAACATACTAAAATTTATCTGATTTCTTTTGCAGGAGAAGAAGCAGGTTTAAGAGGCGCAAAAAGGTTTGTGAGCGCTCACTATAATCAATTAAAAGAAGAAGGAACCATAGTCGTAAATATGGATGGTATTGGAAAAAAAGATGCTGTTTTCATCCTCGATAAAGAATCGGGAATTGGTGCAAAGCACGATTCAAAAATATACGAGCCACTGTTCGATATAGCTAAAACATTAAACGCTAATCCACGGTTATCTCCTTTACCTTTTGGAGCAACTGATGGTGCAGCATTTAGTAAAAAAGGGATTCCTACAGCCTCGATAGGAGGGCTTGATTTAAAAGAAGGACTTCCCCCTTATTATCATACGAGACTCGATACTCCTGAAAATGTTGAGAAAGAAGCATTAGGTCAATTTGTTGAGATATGTATTGAATATCTGAAAGAAATAGATTCACAATAATATTCAAGTATGGGAATAATGTCCGAAAAGAATGCATTCTATGCCGTAATCAAGCCCTATCGTCAGGATTTTATCACAAATCCTAAAGAAGAAGAGGATAAAATTATGGTGGATCATTTTCATTATCTAAAGACATTATTAGAGCAAAATAAATTATTTTTTGCCGGACCTACTTTGATTCCTGAAGATCCTTTTGGAGTTATCATCCTCCAAACTGAAACAGAAGAAGAAGCAAAACAATTGCTTGAAAATGATCCTTCTGTTAAAACTGGTATTCAAAAAATTGTGGATCTAAGACCAATTAGATTATCATTAATAAAAGAATAACGTTTCAATGAGTTATAGACCTAATTCTTTTATTGCTTCATCCACATCATAATTTTTATGCACAATTAAATAAAGTGCCCTTACAAACTTAGTTGGATCATCTGCTTGGAAAGCATTTCTTCCATATGCAACTCCAGCACCACCAACATCGATTGATTGTTTAGTAATTTCTAAAATATTCCTTATCCCTGCTCTTTCTCCTCCCGCGATTATAACTGGCGCCATACAACCGTCAACAACTTCTTTAAAAGAGTCAGGATCTCCAGTCCAATTAGTTTTTACTATATCAGCGCCTAATTCCGCCGCAACTCTAGCAGCTATTTTCACTACACCCACATCTTGTTCATTCTCAATATTCTCACCTCTAGGATACATCATAGCGATGAGTGGCATTCCAAGATCTCGACATTCTCTTGATACTTTTCCTAATATTTCCAACATCTCGGGATCTGACTTTGTGCCAATATTGATATGAATCGATACCCCATCTGCCCCTAATTTAACTGCTTCTAACACAGTGTTTACCAATACTTTATAATTCGAATCAGGGCTTATCGAAGTTGATCCTGATAAATGGAGGATTAATCCAATATCCGGACCATATCCTCTGTGAGCATATAAGGGAATGCCAATATGCCCCAATACTGCATTAGCACCCCCCAGGGCTACTTTATTAACGGCTTCTCCCAATTCTTTTTCAATTCCTTTGATAGGTCCCAAAGTTAAACCATGATCCATAGGTACAATAATTGATCTTTTTGTTTCTCTATTAATGATTCTTTCTAATCTAATTTTCTTACCAATATACCCAGACAAACTTAAATCACCTTTATTTTTTCATCCAAACTACAGATGCTATAGAAAGAAGTCAATGTAGCTTTAATAATTCTATCTTTTAACCTAGAAAAATAACTCAGATTTAGAGAACTTCAGAGACGAAATATGAATAACCATAAAGATGTGATGATTGTGCTGAAAAAGTATAGAGCTAAAAAACCACAAGATATATACACTAATCTTCTATAGACTTGAAAGTCAAGTAGTTTTTTTATTTTTATTTTCTCACTCCTTTTTACCGCTTTGTATAAATTGAGGGAATGATAGCCTATTACTGAAATAATTAGAAGATAAGGCACAACCCATTTATAAGGGAATCCTATGACTCTGATTACTAGCCCTGTGGTATAATCAACAATTAAAATCGTATCTGTAAGTATACTACTTACAACAATATTTCCATTCTCTAACATATCTGCATCATAAAGATTTGCAAACCAAGGAGATTTTATTTCTTTTACAATTTTTTGAGAATTCATGTCATAGACTAACAAACGATTGTTCCCTGAATCAGTTATCAATCTTAATTCATTTCCAATATCATCACAATCTCTAACCATTCTTAATCTTCCATATGGAAATTCCAACTTCAATTCCCATACAACTTCCTTCGTTGTAGTATTTACTTCAATTATTCTATCATTTCTGGAATCGCAAATTACTGTATTTCCATTATCATATCGATCAGGATTATGTTGATGGTTTAAAATTGTTAAATTATTAGGTTGACCAAAGAATTTTGGGGATAATTGGCGGTGCCTTATTTATTATTGCACCAATTGTATTTTTTGCGGGTGTAGAAGCCGAATATCCTGGATATTTTGAATACTATCAAGTGAATGTTGCTCTAATTTTACCTTTCATTGCTGGAGCTTTAGGCATTTTTGCAGGGATAATGGGAATTATGGAAAAGCGTGGATAGTCCTAACTAAATCCTTTTTTTTTTTAAAAAATTAAACATAAACTATTAATTTTTTAGTGCATTCTATAAATTACTAGACTTCAATAAGCTACATTTATTTAATGGGTACATTCAAATGTTTAAACTTTTTACAATTGAAGGGAAAATTGAAATACCTCCATTCCTATTTGGTCAAGAAAAAACTATAAGCGCTAGAATAATCTTAAGCGAAGATTATGAAGGAATAATCACTCGTGATTATGGTTTTATCATTGCTGTTGTCGATGTACTTCAAGTTGGACAAGGTATTATCATACCAGGTAATGCAAACACTTTTCATGAGGTAGAATTTACAATACTTACTTTTAAACCAACTGTTTCAGAAGTTGTGGAAGGAACTGTAGTAGAAATTGTTGATTTTGGCTCTTTTATAAGACTAGGGCCTTTAGATGGGTTAGTTCATGTATCTCAAATCTGTGATGATTATATATCTTATGAACAAGTTGGAAATCGATTTATCGGTAAAGAAACGGGAAAGATCCTCGAAGTGAATGATCAAGTGAGAGCAAAAATAATTGCTGTTTCTTTAGGTACTGGGAGAAGTGGAAAACTTGGTTTAACTATGAGACAAAAGTTTCTGGGGAAAGAGGAATGGATTAAAAATGATATTGAAGATGAATATACCAAAGAGGAGCCTGAAGTAAGTGAAGAGGAAGGGGCTGCAGAATAAATAAAGTGCAAATGATATAGGTGATAAGTTGAAAGATAAAGCATGCAAGAATTGTCATTTAATAACTAAAAACGAAACTGTTTGCCCAAAATGTAAAACTCATACTTTAAGCGAAGATTTCACTGGAGAGGTTATTATAATTAGTCCTAAAGAGTCTAAGTTCGCAGAATATCTCAAGATCCACTACCCCGGGAAATATGCTTTAAGGGTACGTTAAAATCCAATAGTTCTTAATTCAATAAATTTTTCCTAATCCTAAGTTCTGAATAAACATTAAATAAAACTCCATCTTAATATTCTTGATTTAAATGGATTACAACTTAAGAATTCCTCAGATTAAACGGAAATCATTTGCAGAACCACTTGATATTTTAATAGCTGGTACTAGAGAAGAAACAATTTTACAAGTAGAAAACATCTTTAAAGATTATATTAAATCTGGGAAAAAAATCAACTTTTATATTGTCGGAGATATTGTTGCTAAAGACTTCCTGTCTAATAATTTTTTAAAATCATTTATAAAAATCTGCATAATTGATGAAAAAACCCAAAGGAATCAAATTAAAATCGACTTTGAAGACTTCTTTGAAGAAGATATAGAATTTCAGAATCCCGTTGGTACAATACAAAAAGGATGTTGGAACATTTTTAAAGAATCTATTAAGTCTGGTAAAAAAACCCTGATTAAAATTATTGAAGGGGAGGAAGATCTACTTGTCCTTCCTCTAATTTTAGAGGTCCCTATTAAAGAAAATGTAGGTAATTTTGCTTTTTATGGTCAACCGCCAATTACTGACTCTAATTTCGTGATTCCAGAGGGTATTGTGATTGTGGATATTGATGAAAATATTCATACCAAAGTTCAAAAAGTCATTGCGATGATGGAAAAATTCTAACTTTTAGTTAAAATCCTTCTTCCATTGAAATAAGGTTTCACTTTTATAAAAAGCAAAATTTTATTTTCTATCTATTCTTTTGAATTCTATAAATCATAAAGAATCTTGTTAAGATTTTTTAAATTTGAGCACACTAAGTAAAGAAGGTTCAAAATGCCACTAAATATTGAGATTACGGAAGAAGAAAGGAACCCATTGATTGATAGAAAGGAAATTAAAATTCGAATTGATCATTTTGGTGCAAGTACTCCAAATCGGTTAGAAGTAAAGAAAAAGATTTCTGCAATGCAAGGATCTGATGAAAAACTAACCATAATTAAAAAACTAGAGACTCGTTTTGGTGCTTCTTATACTCAGGGAAAAATTTACATCTATGATTCTGCTGAGGAACTCCAATTTTTTGAATCATTTCATATAAAAGTCCGCAATCTTGATAAGGAAAAGCGAACTGAAATCTATCAATTAAAGAGGAGAAATGAACCTTATAAACATTTATTTGAAAATTAATTAATGTAATGATGTTGCTATAAAATGGATGCTTCAAAATATTATAAAATCGAAGGAGATAAGTTAGTAAGAACTCATAGGTCATGCCCTAAATGTGGTCCGAGTTATTTTCTTGCCAACCATTACGATCGATCAAGTTGTGGGAAATGTGGTTATGCTGTATTTAAAAGAAAGGGTGCTACTAAAAGGAAAGCTGGTAGAAGGGCTCCTCGAAAACGTGTAAAGTCAATTGATGGATGAGTCAATCCATAAATTAAACCTTATTTGATATTTATTTCTCATTATTTCACACTCATATTAAGAATTTTAAGGTTTCTAAAAGTATACCTTGGGGAAAGTAATGAAAAAGTACTGTTTAGGTATTGAAAGTACCGCTCACACGTGGGGTGTGGGTATAGTTGATTTTGAAGGAGAAAATCATTCAATAATAAACGATACTTTTATGCCTGAAAAGGGTGGACTTCATCCTGCCATGGTACGGGAGCACCACCTACACTGTTTTGCAGATGTAATTAATAAATCCTTATCGGATGCAAGATTATCGCTTAGAGATATTAACTTAATTGCTTTCAGTCAAAGTCCCGGGTTGGGGCCTGTATTAAAAATAGGTGCTTTAGTAGCCCGGATGTTAAGTCAGATTTTGAACATTCCTCTTGTTGGTGTAAATCATTGCATAGCTCATGTAGAAATTGGACGATTAATGTGCAATATTAAAGATCCTCTGACTTTATATGTATCTGGAGGAAATACTATTGTTAGTGCTTATGAATCAAATAGATATCAAATTTTTGGTGAAACTCTCGACTTAGCAGTGGGGAATATGATTGATTCATTTGCTCGGGATGCAGGATTAAGCCATCCAGGAGGTCCGAAGATTGAAAGTTTAGCATCAAAATCAGAAAAATATATTCAGCTCCCTTATGCTGTAAAGGGCATGGATCTTTCCTTTTCAGGATTATACACCGCAGCAAAGCGGTTATTAGAATCTCCGAAGTTCAATGATAAATATACCTTAAATGATGTTGCAAATTCACTACAAGAAACTGCATTTGCCATGCTAACTGAAGTTACTGAACGAGCTCTCGCTCATACAGAGAAAAAAGAAGTTTTACTTACAGGTGGAGTAGCAGCAAATAAAAGACTGCAACAAATGATTCAATATATATGCGATGAGCATGATACTCGTTTTGAAGCAGTCCCGTTAAAATTCGCTGGAGATAATGGAGTGATGATTGCATGGACAGGAGTCCTAAGATATCTTTCTGAAGGAGGACACGAAATATCTGAAACAATAATTAATCCTAGAGAAAGAATGGATCAAATAACAGTTCCTTGGAGGATTGACAAATAGACATGAATTCTGAAATCTATAAAGAAAAGTTAATTCATAAAGGAGCTGAAGCAAGTCTGTATTTAGGTAAATGGTTTGATAAAAAGGTTATTTTTAAGCATCGAATCCCAAAAAAGTATCGTATAGAGGAAATTGATAACAAAATCAGATTAGAAAGAACCCTTAATGAAGGTAGGGCACTAATCAGGGTAAAGAATTACGGGATAAACGTACCTCAAGTATATGAGATTGATCCTCAAAATGCGATTATAATTATGAGATATATAGAAGGAGAAAAACTGAAAAACCTGATAGAAACCTTAAATATTACTAAAATGGAGAAAATTTTCAATGAGATTGGAATTATGGTAGCCATTTTACATAAAAATGGTCATATTCATGGTGATATCACTACAAGCAATTTATTAGTTACAAATGAAGAAAATATATTTCTTATCGATTTTGGATTGCACGAATATTCCGATACTATCGAAGATAAAAGTGTGGATCTCCATCTTTTTAAAAGGGTATTGATCTCATCACACGGGAGTAACTATGAATTCTGTTTTAACGCTTTTCTTGAAGGATATCGATCAGAATATGAAAAATTAGATTTTAATGAGTGTAAATCCATTATTAAAAACGTTAATGCTATTGAAACGCGGGGTAGATATGTAAAATCAGAAGATAGGAAATAATTGCTTACTTGGATTCTGTAATACTCTGTAAAAGAAGGAATTATTAACAGAAGGATGATTTTTTAATAAGAATAAAAATTGTTCAATCAATCTATTAATTATTCCCATTAATTGTTCATCTTAACATTTAAACAATCAAAATATATTATACCTAATATTCGAATCTTTAAATACTTTAAATAGGGATAAATAACTTTTTATACATACATTACTTATAATATATTAGTAGAAAAGAGAGAAATTGTTTTAAGTATAGAATATATCCGCATTGCTAATTCACCCTTTCACTATTCAACATAGACGATTAGAAATTAATATTGCTTGGAGTTAGACCTATGACAGAAATTGGAAAGAAGAAAACTAAACCTAAAATGGTCAACATTACGATCAACTTACCTCAAATATATGATCAAAATATCCAGAAACTTATAAAAATGAAACTTGTACCAAGCAGGTCTGAGGCTATTAGAATAGCATTGAGAGAATTTCTTCATAATGAATATAAAAATCTAAAATTACTCGGATTTTTTGAAGATACTATGTAACTTTATCGGTATAGCTATTTCCTCCTAATTCTTTACGGATTTTTGTCATATTTCAATTCTACTTTAATTTTATGAGTTAAAATTTAATATGCATTTTTACTTAATTTTACTATAGGTAATTATAAACGGAAAAAACTAAACCTTGATCTTGATCTTATCAATTTACGAGAATGGACAAAGTAGGATTGTAAAAAAAAGTGATTTTAGTAATGTGAAAGTCTATTTAGTTGATGATTTTAAAACGATATACTTATGGTTTGGTTCAAAGTCCTCTAAAAGAAAGAGAGAGTTTGCTAGGAAAAAGGCAAACCTTCTAAACGATAAGCGAAAAGTTCCTGCCAACATCCAAGTTATTAATCAAGATAAAGAATTTGGGGCTTTTCTTGCCATTATGGATGTTCTTAGAAAGGGCTTCGATGAAGACGTATCTTCGACAAAAAGAGAGGAATTAGAAATTGAAATTGAAGATACTCTAGAACTTATTGATTCTGGATTGGAAATGGATCTTGAAGCTGAAATAACTCTTGCGGCTCATAAAATTTCAGAAGATAAAGTTCCTTATGAAGAATTATCTCGAAAATTAGCTGAATTACAACTTACTCTTTTGAGAGCTACTGGAAAACCATCAGAAAAAGAAATAACTAAAAAATGTAATGATATTCTTAAATCTTCAGCTACTTATGAGGAATTATGTTGGCTTGTTTCAGAGCTTAAAATTCTAGTTAATAAGAACCACCTAGAAAAAAAAAGCTAATTGTTTAATAAAAAAATAGAAAAACTTAGCTAATTGTGAGACTGATACCAATAGCGTTAGAGATTACAGCAGCAAAAAAGATTTGTATTATCGTAAAAGAAATAAATACAACAGGATAAAAGCATTTTATATTTTCAAATATTTTGGTATTTTGAATTATAACCAGTACAAAAATAATAAATGTAAATAGCAATGAAGGAAAGTAGGATAACCTTTTAGTTAAGAACATTAAACTAATTAAAACCAATATGGTAGTTATCAAAATTACTCTATTTTTTGAACTCTTTGACTTCAAGAAATTTAATTGGGGATAAATTATTTTTCTGAAAAGTAGCTCTATAGACATAAATATAGGAAATGCTAAATACCCGAGAATGAAATGAACCGCGAAATTTGATGGCCAGATGAAGCTAAAAGGATAATAAAATGAAAACATCATATAAATTGCTATTAAATAAACAGTACTTACCATTATAAATATAAGATATTTGAATTTGAAATGATTTTTTATATATTTTAAAGAAAAGATCCTTCTCCTCTCAGCTTTGGATGCTTTTAGATATGAAAGGAATTTAACCAAGTAATATAATCCGACCATGTTCAGGGAAGCATATAATACTCCTGGTAAACCAAAGAATCTTTCAAATAATACCCAATTACCTAAAAATACACCAATTAATAGAAAAACCTTCAAAATTTGCCTTTTTTTATTTATATCTGTCGTTAAAGTCTCAAAATCATAGGAAGACGATTTTTCAACTCCCTTTTCTTTTTTAAAGAATAATTTACTTGAAAGCGAGGTCAAATATATAACTGTAACAAAAAGTAAAACCAAATTGACTATAATCAAGATATAATTCCAATAAAATGTAATATTAATATGCCCATTTAGGGTTTCAGAATTAAAAAAATGAGATTCAAACCAATTTATTGATTTTATAAGAACTCTATCTGAAAACAATTGATGAGCACCTCCAATCATAAAACCTTTCATTGTTATTAAAGAACAATTAGTTAATTCTTGAGCTTTTAAAGCATTTTCATTGAAATCTAAAATCTCATCATCAATATGATGTATAATTAAGAGATTTTCTGTATTTTCCTTATTTAATAAATTGATAGGGATATAATCGATTAAATCCTCATTGTAGGCAAAACCATATCTTGGAGGTTCAAAATTTACCAACGGAGCTAAACCAACAATTACTTTGAATCTCGAATCTAAAGCTTGATTCATCAACACCACCATCCCCCCGAGGGAGTGACCAATCAACCCTATTTGTGTTAAATTCACATCGCTATAAAATGGTAAAGTTTCTAATTTATCTAATAGTTTAGAACAATCTTGTGCTAAAGCAGGAATACCTGTTATAGGATCAATATTATTTATATTTCCCCCGCTTTCTCCATGTCCTTGGTAATCTAATGCAGCAATATAAAACCCTCTCTTAGTAAATTCAACTGGTATCCTTAAGTCAAAATCTCGCTTGCTTCCGATTCCATGACAATAAATAACCAAAGGTCTTTTTTCTTGAAAGTCTAATGTTTTTGAAGGGTAATATAAATTAGCATAAAGTCTTGCCCCAGATGATTCAAATTGAACCCTTTCATAATGGTTGTAGCTAATTTCTTTATTAAATTGTAAAATTGATAGAGATATAATGAGTAATATAATAAAGAGGAGTAAATTTTTTAAACTCTTTTGATCTTTATGAGTAAGTTCACCGATTATCATATAACCAGTTTCATCCATAACTGTTGATTGTTTGCGTGAGGCCATCATTTATCACCAATTTTTTTAATTTCAAATATTGTGAAACCATTCTACTATTTAAATGTTTTTAAATTTCAAATTTAGTGAAAACATTTTAAACAACTCTATCATTTTCATTTTAGATAGATATTTTTTATTAATTATAATACAGATAAGGTCTCAAATAAGAGGATGTTCACTACTAAAGAAAAAAATAACAAGGAGAGCTTTTAGTCATCAAATAGGGAAAAAAAATACTTATTTTATAAATCTTAAATCAAAAAACTATCTAAAATATCAATAAAATCCGTATTTTTCCTCTCAAATGAATAAATGATGGAACAATAATTACCATATTTTTTTCCATTTAGTTGAAATTTGGGAATAGAATTAAAATTATTAACCTTAAGATTTTTTATACAAACCTAGAAAAATAACAATAAAAATAATCAAATCTACAAATTCTACAACTATAAGATAGCTGGCGTTTTCACCAAGAAGACTTTGCATAATAGGTCTAAAGATATTTGAGATTAGATAAACGAAAAAACCAATCGTTAAGATTTTAGGCTTTACAACCGAGAGTCGGTTTAATCTATACGCCAAATAAAAAATATAGACGATCCCTAACAGAGAGGGAATGAGCATCATAGGCAAGACCATTCCTAATAGGGTAACATTTGGTATAATGAGCACTACTATTGATTCTATAGAGACAATAATGGTTATAAGTCGAGTTCTGAGAGTATTCATATATTTTTTATCTTTTAATTTATTAAAGCGGTCCTCTAATCTAAAGAAAATTATCTCCATACCAAGATATACTAAAGGTGCTACTTCGAAAATGATGATAAAAAATCGGAATTTTAAAAATATTAACACAATATCATCATTAAACGTAAAGAAGGTAAGGTCCCACAGGAGATCAATTGTCTTCCCAAAAATGAGAATAAGGAAGAACAATCCTAATAAGAACGGGATATCAGATAGATACTGGGCTTCTTGTTTGAACCATTTATGAAACAAGTAATAAGAAATAATTGATAAAATGATAATTCTAGCAGATATAATTAAGACAATCTGCAATGCTCCTTCATATTCAGCAAAAGCTTTTAATACGAGGGGTAAAGAAAACAGATATAAACAACATATGCATGTAATCCCAACTAATATACTTGAGAATAATAGTGTTTTATAAAGTCTTTTTGAAGCTGCCATACCAAGTGGTTTAACTTAAAATTTTTAAATTAAACTAAAATTTTTAAAATGAAAAGAATGAAAGTTAAAAAATTAATAAAAAAAATATTTTAAGATTTCCGACGCGTCCGAATCTTACGAGCTTCTCGTTCTACTTCTCTTAGTATGAGTATATCATCCGTTCTTATAGGTCCTTTTACATTTCGGGTTAATATCCTATTTTTATCAGGACCGTCTAATATTCTCACTTTTATCTGAGTAATCTCACCTGTGAGTCCGGTACGTCCTATGATTTGAATTACTTGAGCCGGAATAGATAGGTCACGAACGTTAACACTCTTAGATTTTTCCAATTTAACCATTTGGGTTCACCAAGATAATTACTTCTTAATCTCTTCTAACTTTTTAATTACATCATTTACCGCGCTATCATTTCCTGTTCCAACGTTTTCTATACTAATGGCGCTTGCAGATACATTGATTCTCGCAGTATTTCCTAGTTCTTTTTTAGTTGATAAGTATCCATAAGGAATTCCTTTTTCCTCGCATAGAAGTGGAATGTGGAATAAGATTTCCGGGGGAGTTACATCCTCAGCCATAATGATAAGTTTTGAAAGTTGTCTTTCAATTGATTTGGTAACTTCATTCATACCTTTCCGGATTTTAGAATCTCGAGATTCAGCAATTTTGCTTAAGGCGTTCTTTAGCTGATTTTTTAATTGATCAGGGATTTGAAATTTTATATATGAAATTTTTAATCATCTCCTTCAAATATACTTTTAAATTAATATATTTTCATAATTCATCGATATTTGATATTATAATTAAGACACTATTAAAAATAAAATTTGGCATTTGAGATATAAAACCTAAAAATTTTTTTACCATGCTTCTTTAGTTAAATTATGATTATTCCGATCCGTTGCTTTAGTTGCGGGAAATTAATAGCACATACCTATAAACCTTATTTAGAATATATCGAGAAAGGAGAAAGCTCAGAAAAAGCTTTTAAAGAGTTAGGACTTGAAAGGTGGTGCTGTAAAAGAATGATAGTTTCACACGTTGATCTTATCGACGAATTACTTAAATTTCCTCGATTACAATAAGGAAATCTTATAATCTTTAGACTTCCTTCAAAGCATTTTCGTAGAAATACTTCTACGGTACGAATTGTTAGAGTAAAACTTTAAATTTATGCACATACAATTATATCAAAAAAAGATTGAAACATTCCAAATTGTATGCGAAATTCAAAGTCTGTTCAGTTCTGCCCCAGCTATAACTTCAGTTCGCTTAAGTAGTAGATATTCCAAGCTTGTTCCTATTAAGAATAGAATAACCATAAAAAAAGATTTAAATATTGGATTTTCTGTAGGATCAGGTACTATGGGATTTCCTAGTACATTAACAGTAATTGAAGCAAAAATGAATAAAATAAGAGAGAAACTAATTAGATAATGACGCCACTTCACACCTTATAATCGATTTTAATAGCTTAAAATTCTTTGTGTTAGAAATAAATTTCATTTAGAAATTACATCACAAATAAAATGGATTATAATCAATCTATTGAAGAGAAAGAAATATTAAATTAAACAATATTAATCCTATAAAATTAAAAATACAATAAAACTCATTGCTTTCCGTAATGTGCAGTCCATCTTGTTTTTCTTGCTTTTTTGTTATAGTCCAGCATTGATTTTTTGCATTTATTGGTGCAAAAGTTAAGAATTGTCCCATCTCGTTTAATAAACATAAATCCGCGACCAATTGATATATCAAATCCGCAGAAACTGCATTTTTTAACCTTGACCATTGTAATTCATCTCGTAAAATAGTTATTCTTTTTCCTTCTTGAAAAGTTCGGCCTCGCCATACTTAGTCACCATGAGATTTATTAATGTCATATCATAGGTCACTTCGTTGCCTCTTACCGTTTTTCTCCTTTTTTCTCCCACCCTTCGGGGCTTATAGCCTATCCCGCGTTTTGAGACAAGAATCTTTTTCTTGACGGGACCATGTACATCTTTTCTCATCGGAAATCCACTAGAATCGCTGCCACCCGTAATACTAAACTCGTAATTTGGAAAGCCTATTAGCCCTCCATTGATGGTATCACCGATTTTCATCCCTTCAAATCTAAATTTTTTCTCATCAATCTCAATAAGTTTAGACAAACCCTTCCCAGGGCCTTCTTTTCCACCGCTAATATTTAGCTTATATGCAATTTTCTCAGAAGACACGATGCATCAATAATCTTGAAAACAAAGATTAAGTTCTAAAATGTATATTTTCATAAAAATTTTATGAAATTTGTAGGATTTAGATTTATTTTCTGAGGACTCACATTTTATGAAATTTATTTTAATCATAACAACCTATAAAAATTATATCAGAATTTCATGTAACAGCTATTATGCAATTATTCGAAGTAATTGAGATAACAGAATTTCCATTCATGGAAACTAAAGAAATTGTAGATGGAGTTGTAGTTAGTGATATTATTGGTGATCTCAATAATGGTAAGGTATTTTTACTTGTAGATCACGATACTAAAAGAATTTGGACTTATAACTCTCCCATGAGTTCAATTAAAATCCAAATATATGGTGGCATTTTAGCGGGAATGTTTCGGCAACAATTAAAATTGTTTTATAGAGTGTATCCCTTGAATTTATATTCTCAGGATGATAAAGAATTTCAAGAATTAATGAATAAACAGTTAGGTCCTGGACGCGCGAAACCTATAGAAGAAAAAGAATTCTCAAAACCACTTCCAGATAAATACGTTATGGATTCTACAATACGAAGTCCTCAAATGAAGAAAGCAATTGATTATGTCAATCAATTTCCACAACCAGAAAATTTAAGTAGAAGATTTATGATTATAGGGGGAAATATTTTCGCAGATGAAGAAATTACAGAAGCCTTTTTGAAAGGAGAAATAAATGTAATTAAACCTGTGAAATTAGGACGATTAAATAATGGTTTTACTTTCTTCAGAGATCACAATTATTCCACAAGATTAGTTATTAAAGATCGAAAAATACAAGGTATAGAATTATACATTAAGGAAGAAGATAAATCTCCTCCCTTAGTACTAAAGATACCCGTAATTTATGAAGAAAAATTAAGCAAACCTGGTTCTATGGAAAAGTTAATTAAAGCCTTTCAAATTCCAAACCACTTGCCTGAAGATAATAACAAAGAAGCTTTCCCTAAAGATGATACTACTAATCAATCCTAAAACTTCAAAATCCTCTGAAGTTCAAAGACTTTATTTTCGAGAACCTAATTTAGGGTTGCTCTATTTAACAGCAATTTTAGACCAACACAATATCCCTATAGATATATTAGATCTCGAACAGTTCTTAGACTTGAGTGAGTTAGAATTAAAACACCTAATTGAAGAAAAATCTAACAGTTATAAGATCTTCGGTATTACTTCTTTAACAAATACCTTCCATTTAGCTCTTGATATTGCCAAAATAATAAAGGAACAAGACGAGGATAATATTATTGTAATGGGAGGCCCTCATGTCACCTTTATGTATAGAGAAATCTTAGAAAATGATATCAAAAATCAAAAATTGATTGACTTCATTTGTATTGGGGAAGCCGAAAACTCTTTTCTGCAGTTAGTTAATTTGTTAATCGGTTTAACACCAAATAATGTTTCCTTAGAAAATATCGAAAATGAATTATCATCAATTCCAGGGATTGCTTTTAACGACTTAAAGGGAAACCTAATAGTTACTCAAGCTGCTGTTGAAACTAATTTAGAACTTTTACCTTTACCTGCACGGTATAAACTTTCTCATGAATATTATTATTATACAATTGCTAATGTGATTGTTAATAGAGGATGTCCAAATCAATGTTCCTTCTGCTCAAGGCAAAAACTTTTCAAAAAAACTAAAATTAGAAGCACTACATCGATTTTGTCTGAAATTCGAGATATAATTTCTCTACAAACCTATAATTACATCAATTTTTACGATAACATTAATATAAATAATGAGTTTTTTAGAGATTTTTGCAATATTTTTATTAAAAACAAGTTAGAAATTCCATGGGGATGTGAAATTCGTGTAGATGTAATCTCCGAGGAAGATGCTCGCCTCTTAAAAAAAGCGGGTTGTCGATTAATCGCAACGGGGGTTGAATCTGCAAGTATAGAAGTTTTACAAAAGAATTTTAAGTATCAAGATCCAGATCTGGTAAAGAATGGATTAATAAATTTGAAGAAGTTTAATATACCTATCCAAGCTTATTTTGTTTTAGGGTTACCTGGAGAAACTGAAGCTACGTTTAAACAAACTCTTGAATATATAGAGCAATTACCCTTAGAAAAGGGAGATAAAATAGATTATTTCATAGCAACTCCCTATCCTGGTTCTCAATTATGGGATAAAAGAAAAAACTTTGAAATTAAAATTATTGAAAATGATTTCTCACGATTTGATTGTAATCATATAATCTTTGAAACACCAGATTTAAATTTAATAAAATTAGAAAAATTATATTCTCTTGCAAAAAAGATTGAGTTGGATTTTTGAAAAGGTGCTTAATTATTCCTAGTATTTTCACTGAAAATGTTATTCAAATAATCAAAAGTATTCCCAAAGGAAGAGTTCTCACTTATGGTCGTATAGCTAAATTAGCAGGAAATCCAAGAGCTGCTAGGCAAGTTTCATGGACTCTTCATTCTTCTAGTAAGAAATATAATTTGCCATGGCATCGTGTAATAAGTTCAAACGGGACACTAGCAATGGTCTCAACGGAAGATAAACAATATCATAAAAAACTTCTAGAGCTTGAAGGTGTTAAGTTTACTGGAGAGTTTAAAATTGATCTGAAGAAATATCTCTGGGATATAGAATCATTTAACAATATTTAGATTGAAGGCTTTACAGCTCAGATCTATGAGGTAAACATGTTGGAAATGTCCTAAAAAATAATGAAAATGCCGCATCTTCTTTTCCTTCTTTTATTAGATACTTAATGTTTTCGAGATTATCTTTCTGATTATTTATTATCTTAGGATTCATTCCAATCTTAACAAATCGTTTGAATCTTTCATCTAAAAGTAAAGATATTCTATTTTCATCATCTTCTTTATAATTCTTAAAGTCTTTTCTGCATGCTATTACAACTTTCCCATACTCTGGCTTTTTAGGGAATTTTCCTTCAGCAATCGTATATGTAATTTTATTTTCACCCCTTCTATAAATAAAACTTAAATTTTTTTCTTTGATATAAATGTCAATTTGTATATATATAATTTTTGATTCTTAATTCATCCTTAGAAAAGAATTTGAAAAATTCTATGAAGATCCTTTTATAATATATTTCATAATCTCTCTTATTATTTCAAAAAAAGTAAAACTAAAATGCCAGAATTTCAACCTTTTCTTATGGAGCGTTGGATGTCCAAATTTGAGCAAGAAGTTGAATTCAACTTATCTGAAAGCGGTGTACATCCAATATTGCTCAGCGAATTACTAAAAGATGATCCTGATAATATTAATCAATTACTTGCAACGGATCTTAACTATCCACATGTTGAGGGAATCCCTGAATTAAGAGAAAATATTGCTGCTCTCTATAATGGTGCTAGTATCAATAATATTTTAGTAACAACAGGAGCGATCGAAGCCAATTTTAACGCAGTCCACACACTCCTTAGTAGAGGCGATGAAATCGTCATTATGCTCCCCAACTATATGCAAATATGGGGGATCGCTAAAAATTTTGAGTATAAAATAAAAACATTCCACTTACGTGAAGAAAACGGTTGGTCACCAGATATAGATGAGTTGAATGAAGTTGTATCTAAAAATACCAAGTTAATAGCTGTGTGCAATCCTAATAATCCTACAGGTTATATTCTTACTGAGAATGAAATGCAAGGAATTACGGACATAGCCGAACAGGCAGGAGCATGGGTTTTAGCTGATGAGGTATATTCTGGAGCTGAACGACTAACTGATAATGAAACACCGTCTTTTTATGGACGATATGATAAAGTTATAGCAATTGGAAGTATGAGTAAAGCGTATGGGTTACCAGGATTACGCATTGGGTGGGCAGTGGCTCCTGTTGATACTATAAATAAAATTTGGGCTCGACATGAATATACAACTATTAGTGCTACGATGCTCTCAAATAAACTTGCAGCAATCGCACTCTCCCCTCAAGTCCGACCACGAATTATACAGCGCACTCGTAATTTTATTCGACAAGGATATCCGATCTTACAAAATTGGATGGAAAGCCATGAAAATACATTTACTGTTGTGCCCCCACAAGCAGCTGCGATTGCCTTTGTTCGATATAATTTAGATATCAACTCAACCGAATTTGCAGAACGATTGCGTAAAGAAAAGAGTGTTTTTCTTGTTCCTGGAGATCATTTTGGAATGGATAAATTCTTTCGGATTAGCTATGGATTACCCTCAGATTATCTTACCTCCGGACTAAATCGTATGCATGATTTAATTATGCAAATTAAGAGATAAATTTTAGACTCCTTTTTATTATTTAAGAGATAAACCAATCAATAATTTTATTAATAGAAGATTAACTCTAGATAATTGTAGTGTTATCTCAAAAATACACTATTATAAATAAGTATTTTCCACAAAATTATAAAAAGAAAATTTAAATAACTATAAAAGGAAAAATATATGCCAAAATCAGATTACTTCATCGGAGAAGCCTTAATTGGAGAAGGCGCAGACCTCGCTCACATAGATTTGATAATTGGTTCAAAAGATGGACCTGTAGGCATTTCTTTTGCTAATGCACTAAGCAACCCCTCAAAGGGTCATGGCGGTCTACTCGGAGCTATTCGCCCGAATTTAATAACTCGCCCTTATACAATCATTATTCCCAAAGTCACAGTTGGCGATCTGGAAGATGCTAATAAGATCTTTGGTCCTGCCCAAGCAGCAGTTGCGAAAGGTATTGCCGATGCCGTTGAAGAAGGCTTAATTCCTTTAAATAAAGTGGATGAATGGCTAATAATTGTTAGTGTGTTTATCCATCCTGCAGCTAAGGATTATCGAAAAATTTATCAGTATAATTATGGCGCAACAAAATTAGCTATTCAGAGAGCCATAAAATCATATCCTCCAATTGAAAAGATATTTTATGATAAAGATCGCGCTAAACACCCTGTTGCAGGGATACGTGTACCTAGACTCTGGCGTCCACCATACGTACAAGTAGCGTTAGACGCCCCGAATATAGAAAAGCAAATTAAAGTTGTAAAGCAACTACCAAAGAGTGATCGTATCATAATAGAAATCGGAACACCATTTCTTAAGAAATACGGGGTTGAATCGATTAAACAAATCCGAGAGGTTGCAAAAGAAAAATTCATCGTCGCTGATTTGAAAACATTGGATGTTGGTAAACTGGAAGTTGATTTTGCCTTTGATGCAACTGCTGACGCTGTTGTAGCAAGTGGTTTAGCTGCGACTGCCTCACTTGATAAGTTTATCCTAGAAGCACAACGAATGGGTATTCATGCTTTTGTTGATACAATGGAAGTTCAAAATCCTATTGAGAAGTTAAGATCCCTAAAGCAAATTCCTGATGTCGTCATATTACACAGGGCAATAGATGTTGAGCAATCTGCAGCAGGAGATATATCGCATGACGCAGCTCAAAAAGCCCGTTGGGGTTTAGTTCCAAAAATAAAAGAATTATATGCTAGTCAAAAGAAAGCTTCAGGAAAAGATAGAGTACTGGTCGCTGTTGCTGGAGGTATTGAGCCAAGAACTGCAACATATGCTTTAGAACAAGGTGCCGATATATTAATTGTAGGGAGATTCATTGCTTCTGCTAAAGATGTGGAGTTTGCAATGAGAAGAATACTTAATGTACTACCTGGTTATCAAGATATCGACTTAAAGAGAATCCACTCTGAAGATGATGATAACTCTGTGGAAAAAAGTGGCGGTCCCAAATGGGATTAACTATTGAAGAAATTTCATAAGCCTTAATTTTTTTTAGATCTCTGTTTTTCTTTTGTATATTAATTCCTAACATAATTTAAATTACTTCTAGTATATTTTAGTATAGTACATTAATATATTAGAGATTGATTTATGGTTCAACACGATAAGGGAAGTGAAGCAGAAACTCTACCAAGACCTGGTTCAGCTCTCTATAATTTGAATCATCCTGATGAAAAAATAAAGGAAAAAACACTAAAAAAATATAAAAGGGTAAATAAGTTCTTAGTTCTTCCTTTATATAGACTAAAAATTTTACCACTTCTTGGATTTGGCAGGGTTTTTCTGATTTTAATAACAAAAGGGAGAATTTCTGGTAAAAAAAGAAGGACTCCTTTAGAGTACCATCGAATTGAGGGGATTATAACTATCTTTTCTGGAAGGGGGGAAGACTCTGGTTGGATGAAAAACATACGTGCTGCCTCTGAGTCGGTATGGGTTAAGCATGGTTTTCATTCATTTCATGCAAAAGTAGATTTTATACAAGATGAATCTGAAAAACTTAAAATTGTTAAATGGTATGTTAATAATCATAGTAAATCCGCAAAGATGCTATTTGGTTGGAATCCCAAGAAAGATAATCCTGAAATTACGGATTTTTCTGAATTTTTGAAAATGATTTCAATTATCCGTCTTATTCCTAAAGAGAATTAAGAGAATTATTTTTGCTTTTCTAATTTGAAAATTTTATCATTTTTTTTGACAGGTCTATCAACTGTTATTCCAATAGTCATCCTTTCCTTACTAGATGTGATGACTGGTGTTTCTGTTAGATTTCTTTTTTGTTTAATTTGAATAGATTTGACTTCTTGTCTCAGGTATGTGTCGGTATGAGTGCCAATAATAAAGATTTCATCCTTTAACTTAAGATTTCCTGCCGTAAGTAAAATTTTGGCAGCTTTCTTTTCTGGGAAATAGTTCAAAACCTTACCTATCTCAATTTTTTTATAGTTTGAAATGTTGCCATCAAATTCTCTTTGTATTTCTCTGCCCGTTGGTAATCCAAAATAAAATCCTGTGGAGAACCCGCGATTGTATACCTTATTCAACCTTTTAAGCCAATCTTTTACTTTATCTTGTGTGAAAGTATTTTCATAAAATGAATTAATTGCTTCACTGTAGCAAGAAGCTACCTCTTCAACGTATATTGGATCTCTCATCCGACCTTCAATTTTAAAAGCGTCAATTTTTGCATTAATTAATTTTGGGATATGCTCAATCATACAGAGATCTTTTGCATTGATAAAAAAAACTCCATCATAGAGCAGTTCGTTACTTTGATCATCATATACTCGCCATCTTCTTCTGCATGGTTGAACACACTTCCCTCTATTTGCAGAATAATCCTGAGATTGACAGAGTTCAGCAGAAAAGTAACATCGCCCCGATATTGATGTGCATTGCGCCCCATGAACAAAAGTTTCAATTTCTACTTTACTTACCTTATTTTTAATTTCTTTAATTTGTTCTAATGATAGCTCCCTTGCAAGAATTAATCTTTGTGCTCCTAATGATTCATAGAATAATGCCGTACGAGAATTTGAAATATTAGCTTGAGTAGAAATATGGAAATTTAAACCCTTTTCTTTTACTAACTGGATTGCACTAATATCATGAATGATAACCGCGTCAATTTCTGCCTCTACAGCTTTATCCAGTATTTGCTCTAAAAGAGATAATTCATTTTCATATATCACTATATTAGTTGTCAAATAGGCGCGAATATTATTACTGTGACATGTTTTCACTATGTTGTTTAAATCATCTAATTTAAAATTGTCACTGTACATTCTCATGTTAAGAGATTCAACACCAAAATAAACCGCATCAGTTTTTCCGAGTACAGCATTTAAAGATTTATAGTTTTTTAAAGGAGCCATTAATTCGACTTGTTTTCCATCCATATTTTTCATGATATATTTCTTTCAAAAGAATTTAATTTGAGACTTTTCTTAATGAAACTAGTATATCATAATCTAAATATTTACTATTTTCAAAATTAAAACTTCTAATAATGGAGAAAACAAAATGAAATTGGTTTTTTTTGAAAATTTTACATTATTGGAAGAGGTTTTATGACTTTTTTAATCCTATCTTTAATAAGATTTTTATCTATTGACAAATTAAATCAAACATTAAAGTTCTACTTTAATATATATGACAAATAAGGAGATTGTTAAATATGCCAGATAAATATAATATCGAAATGACCTTAGGAGATCTTTTAGAAGATGAAGTTTCTGGAAAATTCCTAAGAGAAAATTTAAAACAACTCGTTGAGAGTCCTCAAGCTCAAATGGCTATGGGCTTTTCATTACGTCAAATTCAAGAATATGCCGAGCAAATGGCTCCAGGAACATTTACAAAGGAGCAGCTTGAAGAACTTGATAAGTCGTTAAAAGCACTATAAGATAGTGTATAATTATTCCTAATTTTCAATTTTTTTTTCACTTTTCTTATTCAAATTCAAGATAAAAACAAGTAAATTACTTTACTGGAAGAGGATTTAAGATTTTTTTTGATCCTATCATTAAAAAGATTTTTATCTATTAACAAATTAAATCAAACATTAAAGTTCTACTTTAATAGTTGACAAATAAGGAGATTGTTAATATGCCAGATAAATATAGTGTTGAAATGACCTTAGGGGACCTTTTAGAAGATCCAGTTACTGAAAAATTCTTAAAAAGTCTTCCAGGAATGGCACAAATGATTGAAAGTCCACAAGCTCAAATGGCTATGGGCTTTTCATTGCGTCAAATTCAAGAATATGCCGAGCAAATGTCCCCAGGACAATTTACTAAGGAGCAACTTGAAGAAATGGACAAAGGTTTAAAGGCTTTGTAAATACAAGGACACTTCTAAAATTATTTCTAATTTTTTTTTTATTCATTTAATTTACTAATTAAATATCTCTATAGAACATTCTAAAACAGACCTTCGAAGTACACACTTATGGCAAGCTTAGTACATATTTTTATGATTAACCTCCTTCCTCTCCGGTCTTCAAACCTATTTACCCATTTCTTATATTTTGTCATCCTTCTATCGTATTTCTGTTTGATAGGTTGTGTATTTTTCTTTCCCTTTTTATTTGCGTCATCATCACTAAGAGAAGGATTGAATCTTCTCATTATAATCTTCCATGATAGTAATAAAACTAACCTAAAAGAAGCGGATAGAAAAAAGCGACTTATTTCTAAAGAGAAAAATATAATTTTAATAAAGATCTGGGAGAATGTGAAGAAAACTAATTGGTTAAATGAAGTTATTAGGCAGATTGAAGAACAGACCGGTACAAGATTAACTCAGGAACAATTCCCTAAGTTTAGAAACTATCTTGGTAATTTAACTTCCAAGACTTAATTTTTTATACTTAAAATTATTTTGTTACTACAATGAGCAGGAAATATCTCATTTGTCATCAGAAACAAAAGAAATGTCCCTTTAGAATTCTTGATATACAATTAGATGTCTTTGGTTGTAATTTTTATAAGCAATATTGGCAAGTTTTTAATGAAGGAAACTCTTTTGGTGCAAAAGTTTTAGTTAATCGGGCCTGCGAATGGATAAAAAAAGAAGAGAGACGACTAGATTTCATTAGTAAGGGTGCTAGTAAAGAAACTATCAAGATGTTAGAAAATTTAGAGGTCGGGGACATGTTATTTTGGACAAACCGTGTAATATATGTAACACTGCTTGAGAAGCCAACCGAAATTAGTCAAATTGCACGACTCAAATGTCGGAAATCTGATGGTAAAGTAATCGAAATTCCAGCATATAATCT
The DNA here is from genome assembly GCA_019894975.1 of Promethearchaeota archaeon. Classification (GTDB taxonomy): domain Archaea; phylum Asgardarchaeota; class Lokiarchaeia; order Sigyniarchaeales; family SOKP01; genus Loki-b32. Next base: position 35,247 of record JAGXNO010000010.1, read on the forward strand.
CTGTAAAATCTCAAGTGGGACATTCTATGGGGAATACTTCATTGAGGGTGTCAGGAAAGAGAAAAAAGTACAAGAGCTTGAGTATAAAACAAATTTGTACGGATTTAGGACTGAGATTGAGAGAAGGGAAGATGGATATCTACTAAAAATCTATGGGGATTCACAACGAGAAGTTGATGATTTTATATCCCTCTCTTTAGAACAAGATTTTGATATTTCTCCCTATATTTGAATTTGCACTTCTATAGAAAAAGTAAAAGAAAAGGCAAAAAAAAATATTTATAATATCTTGTGCTAGCTGATATAAACTCGTCTCTCTTCTTCGCATTCTTGTTTTTCGCTTATGGATTCTGCCAGAAACTACTTTATGGGGCGACTATTAGCTTGAAATATAGGACCGATAAACTGGGAATATAAAACACTGTACGCAGTTTGATTAGATACGACAGCAATCATTTCCGATTCTTTAGCAGAATGTGGACATAATATTACCTCTTCAGCATCACGAGTTAAGGCATAAAAATCTGCTGGTGTCTGTAATTGTCGAAATTGTATGTTTCCAAGCTGCTTCATTTTGTTAATTATCCCTCCATATTTTTGCAGGTCCCAGTGGCTCGTTAGCATGAATCTTGCCGCTTTCTTCTGGAAAGCGTATTCAGAAACCACTTGAAGGATTTCAGGAACGACAACCGGAGTCACAATGATAATTGAAGATTTAACTCTATATATAGCATCTTTCATAACAGATATCATCGCTTCTCTTCCAACAACCTGCCATGTAGTAATTTCTGCTATTTCTGGGATTGAACTTGAAGCGTTATGAATATCATTTAGTTTGTCTTCATTATTTTCACCAAGCTCAGTGGCATCATCGATGGAGTTCATGAATTGTAAAGTGAAATCAGCGATTGCATCCTTAACATTTTGAATAGTATCTCGAGCAGTGTTTGATAGACTATTTTGAAGAGTCTTTGCATTTGTTTCATATTTAGTCTTGTGATCTGCGAGCATACTGGCCAAATTATTGTCCATATCTTTGGCTTCGGCATCCCATAATCGGATTTCACCGTCAATTTTATCTGACGAGTCACGTTTTCCTTCTGTGAATTTAGTTCCTACTTCTCGTAACCAGTTTTCCTTAATGCTTTTAACTTCAGTATCGAAATTTGTATAATGACGTAAACTGTTGTCTTTATGGATATTAATTGCATCATCGTGTTGTTTGTGATGTTGCTTTAGTGAATTCTCTAACGAGTCTTTTAATTTTAAGTTGGTATCGGAACAATCTTTAACACCCGTTTGTAGTGTATCATCCACTTCACCAGCTAAATCAGTAGCTAAATTTTCTAGTTGGGCATCTATAGTTTCTTTCGCTTTAAAATCAAGATCATTAGTTTCGTTTGCTAATCCATTATTTTCATTTACCATAATATCTGTTACATCAGCTTTAATCTGATCAGTGGTTCCTCGAGTGTTAGTAATATAATTATCACTTGTTTTGGAAAAATCTTCTTTCATGGGTTTCGTATATACTAAAATATTCTGAATGGTTGTTTCATGTCTTGCTTTATATTTCTTTTTCTTACCCATCCAGAGAAATCCTTTTTTAGCGATATCTTCAGAAAAGTCAGTAAACCTGTTAGCATGTTCGAGTAAGTTATCAATTAGAGTTAGAGTCATGCTTTTAAAATCATTAGTTTGATCTGTTAATATTCGATGTCTATCATCAACTGTAGCTTTTAAACTGGTTTGGAGAGTATCGGTAGTGTTTTTCACATGGTTCAATTGCTCTTTTAATACACTTGAAATCCTTTCTTTTAGATCTGAGACTACTCTATCCATACGTTCAAGATATTTTTCTAAAATTTGCTCCATTCTAGGTTTAAGCTGATTAGCAGTAGTTTTATGTCTTTCTACATGTTCATCTAAATCTCTTTTAAGCTCTTTATCCAAATCTTCAACTCTCGTTGAAAAATCATTTAATAAATTTGCAATTATTGTAGTTAAATTATCTTTAGTGCTATTTATTTCAGTTTCGTACTTGTTAATGTGGGTGGTTGAAATGTCGGTTACATTTGAATTTAAGGCATCCATAATTGAGTGTAGGTTGCTTTCAAGCGCTTTACTAGTTTCTGAAAAACGAATTGTTGCCTTATCAATTGTATTTTTTTTAGTGGAGTTTTTTGAATCAGAATCTTCAAAAAAACTCTTAATCTGAGAGTCAACAGCGTGTTCTACTTCTCCTATACTTTTATTCTGAATATCTTCAAGCTTTTCAAAACGATTTGATTGATCGGCCAAGATCGAATCTTTGATTTTGGCAATTTCATTTCTAAATACATCTGATTCATTAGTAAATAATTCGAAAAAAGGTTCTAAGGGAATAAATCTTGGTACAATTCCTTCTATTCTCTTTAAGAAATTCTTCTCCACTAACCAATCCGTAATTTCTGAAACAGTTTCGTAGGCTAAGTCTGCTTTTTCTACAGCTAAAGTCATAAATACTTCTGACATCGATGCGCGGGGAACTCTTAAATATGCTAAATACACATTTATATGCTCTTCGCTAAATCCATATCGAGTAAATACTTCTTTAGTGAATTCTTTTAATGACATAAATTTATCTCCATAATTGGTATAAAATTCAAATTAAAATAATTTTAAGATGAATTCCTTATAAATATTTTAATTTGATTATCTTTAATAATATTTTCAAAATCATAATATAAAAACTTAGACTTCGATTTCTTAAATTTAATCTAAAAGATGTATTAGAATCCTTCCAGATTTTTCCCTTAAAACCAAAAATATGGAGAATTACTCGTCAGTTCTTAAGTATCTTTTAAAATGATACTTCTGGCATAATTAATTAGACCACCTTTAGATAAGATCTCTTCTATAAAAGAGGGCATCTTATTAACTTTAATTTCAACATCCTTAGAAAGATTCTTTATCATCCCCTCATTAAATTTGATATCTATTTCATCGTCTGTGTTTATAAGCTCAATGTCAGAAAGCTCAATTATGGGGAGACCAATGTTTATCGCATTTCTAAGAAATATCCTTGCAAAAGAGGATGCAATTATACACTTAATTCCTGCAGATTTAAGGGCAATTGGTGCTTGCTCTCTACTTGAACCACATCCAAAATTCGATCCCGCTACGATTATGGTATAATCGTGTTTATTTTTTTTCTCAATGAATTTTGCATCTAAATCTTCCATACAATGTTTAGCTAGATACTCAGGATCAGAAACCGTTAAGTATCTAGCAGGAATGATAAGGTCAGTATTTATATCCTTCATATCATATTTTATAACTTTTCCAATCATAAGATTCCCTCTATAAAGATTCTGGTGAAGTAATATACCCTTTTATGGCAGAGGCGGCAGCGATTGCAGGATTTGACAAATATATTTCACTTTCTGGATGTCCCATCCTACCAGTAAAGTTCCTATTTGTCGTCGATATCGCTTTTTCTCCAGCAGCTAGGATCCCCATGTGTCCTCCTAAACAAGGACCACAGGTAGGTGTTGAAAAAATTGCACCAGCGTCAATAAATATCTCAATTAATCCTTCCTTTAATGCTTGAAGATATATATTCTGAGTGCCTGGGATGACAATACATCTAACTTTGTGATGAATTTTTTGATTTTTCAAAATATTAGCAGCAATTCTTAAATCCTCTATACGACCATTTGTACAAGAACCTATTATTGATTGATCTATCTCCACCTTCATATTATCTACTTCTGAAATGGACTTGGAATTTTCAGGCAACGGAGGAAGTGCAACCTGGGGTTCTATATCTTTGCATTCAAATTCTATAATTTCACTATAACCAGCGTTTTTATCACTCTCATAAATTTTATAATTAGTTTTTCCTACTTTTTCTAAGTAATCTCTCGTGATTTTATCAGGTGTTATAATTCCGTTCTTCGCTCCCGCTTCAATTGCCATATTACACATTGTGAGTCTATTATCCATAGATAGGTTTTTAATAACATCTCCAGTAAACTCCATTGCTTTATAAGTCGCCCCATCAACTCCTATTTTGCCAATTGTATATAAAATTAAATCCTTTCCCGAAACCCATTTGTTCAAACTCCCAGAATAAACAAATTTTATCGATTCAGGTATTTTAAACCAGCACTTTCCTAATGCCATTGCAACACCCAAATCTGTGGAACCTACTCCAGTTGAAAAAGCACCAAGAGCCCCATAAGTGCAAGTATGAGAATCTGCACCAACAAAAGCCTCTCCAGGTCCTACCAAACCTTGTTCAGGTATGAGACAATGTTCAATTCCACCACGACCTACTTCAAAGTAATTCGAGATGTCATATTTGTAAGCAAACTCTCTAAGTGTTTCACATTGTTTTGCTGAGGCAATATCTTTATTTGGTGTAAAATGATCAGGAGTTAAAATTATCTTAGTTTTATCAAAGAGACTTTTATTTGATCCTTCAATCACTTTTTCAAACACTTCAATTGCAATAGGGGCTGTAATATCGTTAGCTAAGCATTTATCTATCTTGGCTAATATAAAATCTCCAGCAGTAGCAGACTTGTTTTCACAATGATCTCTTAAAATTTTCTCGGTTATTGTTAAGGCTATGGGTATCTCCCCTTTTCAACACTCAAATTCTACCTAATGATTAACTTATAAGAATACAAGAGTGTTTATTAATTCTTAGATGCGTTTTTTTTCTTGAATCGCAACAATTTATTTAATCCTTTTAACAACGAGAGCACAGAACTCATTACAATATCCTCATGGGTTGCACTTGCTTTTACAATGTGATTACTTTCAATATCCATAATTTCAATCGTTGAATGACCTAGGGCTTCAGTTCCTCCTGTTATCGCATCAATTTGATAATTCAATAATTTAATTTTACTCATAGGTTCAAAGCATTTAATAATTGCGTTGACTGATGCATCAACAGGTCCGACCCCAATTGATGAGGCGACTTTTATGATACTATTTCCATTATCATCAATCTTTAAACGAACTGTAGATGTGGGTGTAATAGAGCCAGTTAAAACAGTTAATTCTTCAAGTTTTACAAATTGATCCTCTTCGGGTAGTTCTCCGATAACATCTTTGAGTATTGCAAAGAAATCTTCTTCTTTAACCTCATGTCCTTTGTCACCAAAAGCCTTAACATGCCCCATGATATTAGAAAATTGGTCATCCGAAGTATGAATACCTAAATCTTCTAATTTTGCCTTAAGTGCATGCCCTCCAGTATGTTTCCCTAACTTTATCGATTGCTTAATAATGTCTTCTACATTATCGGTGCGTTTAATTCCTATTAATTCAGGTGTTATTGGTTCGTATGCACGAGCATGTTGAATCATTGCATGAGCATGAATACCTGATTCGTGTGCAAAGGCATTTTGACCAATTAGAGGAGTCAAACGTCCAATTGTGATTTTTCCCCCACATAAGCTTTCTACTAATTTTGCTGTTGGAAAAATCAATCTTGTATTTATATTCATCGGGATCCTATATAAAGCATATAGAGACATGGCAGTTTCTTCAAATGACGCATTTCCTGTTCTTTCTCCTAATCCTAATATTGTTGTTTGGGCTTCGGAAGCACCATTTTCAAATCCGGCTATTGTATTTGCCACACCCAAACCAAAATCATTATGACAATGTACCGCAATCCTTACATCTTTAGGTAATGATTCATAATTTTTTCTCACGATATATCCATATGCAGTTGGAGATATTGTACCTACAGTATCAGGAATATTTATTCGAGTAGCTCCGCTTTCGACAGCAGCTTGATTCACCTTAATTAAATAATCTAAATCTGTACGTGTCGCATCTTCAGCTGAAAATTCAATTTCAGAATAATGTTCTTTTGCATAAGAAATCAATTCTATAACACTATTAAGAACTTCTTCTCTCGTCATTTTAAGCTTTTCTTTTAAGTGTAAGTCCGAGGTTGCAATAAATACATGTATCGAATCCATATCTGCTTCAATAACCTTATCAATATCAACTTTTTTAATACGAGCTAACCCTATTATTTCTGAATCTAACCCTAGCTTAGAAATCTCCTTACAAGCTTCAAAATCACCCGGAGATATTACTGGAAATCCCGCTTCAATAACATCAATACCCAATGCATTTAATGATTGGGCTATAGATATTTTTTCTTTAAGAGCAAAACTAATTCCTGGCGTTTGTTCCCCATCACGAAGTGTCGTGTCGAAGAAGTATGCTTTTTTGGGCAGGATTAAATCTCCTCGAATTTTTTCCATCATATCGGAAACCATTATATCACTTTTTTCATTCATTATTTTTGACCTTCTTAAATTTCTTTATTTCTTAACAATCCTTTTACCGTTGTGAGAAAAGTAATGTAAATTAATCCTCACAAGGAAAAGGATTTATAATAATAAGTTTAAATCTAATTCACGTAAACACAATCCTAGTGAGGAATAACACTTCGAAATATTTCTTAAGTTAGATTCGAGTGATGGGTGAAGTGTTCTCATTCTCAATAATCTCATAGTATTGTATTTTATAAAATAAATTGCTTGTAGTTTTAAAAATATTACGATAAATTCTTCTCAAATTCTTATTAATTCTGACAGAATCCTTAGTACAAATTTAAATAAAATTATATGGGGAACTTTATTCCTTAACGCTTTTTATACCAATCTCATTTTATTCATTTAGAAACAATTTGGTTTAAATAAAAATGAGAAAAGCAAATAAAATATTAATTGGAACCTTTGCTTTAATGATACTATTTACCATAGTAAGCATAAATACGGCGGTTGCTGCAGATACATCAGTTGAAGTAAATGATGATCATTATCAAGCAAGAATACAAGCAAATAACAGTGTAATGTTTACATTTCGACAGAGGACAAGACTTTCATTTAGTTCAACAGTGAACATGGATGTAGATATTAATTGTGATGCTTTAAGAATTGGTGTGAAATCGTTCGAAATTGAAGTTGATTGCGATCAAGACATGGCAATGAACATGACTTGTACTGAAGAACAAGCTGAATTAGGATTATTGTTGGGAAATAGAACCACAGTACGAAACCGACATAGATATTTGTACCAGGAAGGCTTTTGTATTTCACTACAATGTAATTACTCCGGTGATTTTCAAGCTAAACTAAAAATCGAAGCAAACAATCAAAATCGCATGGGAACATGGGCATACTATGACGAGGTTTCAGAGGAATGGGTTTCAGTTCCAACCTCCATAGAAGACGGTTATTTAGTTACTGAGACAGACCATTTTTCCTATTGGACTATATTAATCCCTGAATCCGATAATAATTTCGTATTTTACATCGGTTTAATTGGTATTGTAGGGATTATAGCCGTAATATCAGTTATATATCTTAGAAAACGAGATTAAAAGCAAAGAGAAGTTTAAATATTTTTTTTTTATTTTTTAGATAAACATATGTAGGAATAATAATAACATAAAAATAATTGACTCATAAAAATAAAATTAACAGGGCAAGGCGCAAAGTAAGCCTAGTATTATCATTTGTTATCCTCTTTGAGATAACTTTATTTTTAACTAATGGCTTTGCAAGAGTAGAAAATGTCCCAGAATTTTGGAAAACGGACACTGTAAATCCCGATGAGTTTGTATCTTATCGTTTTCCAAACGATATAATCTTTGATATTAATACAACTTCGAAGATTGAACTATCTATACAATATGAAACCAGAATTAGCAATCGTCAAGCCTTTTTTTCATTTAACCATAATGAATCAATTTCTTTAAATATAACATCAAAGACAAGCATGAAGAATTTTGGCTTACCCAATATACCTAGCGCACCCAAAAAAGGAAGTTTTCAATTAAGATATCAATATAATTGTATTTTTAGAATACAGTCAAACTCTTCACTTGAGAATTTCACTATAAGATATCGCAAAACACATCAATTCGGATTAAATTCGAAAATAAACTATTCCGTAGCTATATTTGAAGCAAGTCAAGAAGCATGGGAATTAGTTGAAACAGAAGAAAAATTGAATCAATCCAGTGCTGAATTGTATTTAGAGAGCCCCCTTCCGGAAATTGAAAGTCAGACTGAATATTACGTAACCGTCTTTGAGTTCACAACAGCACCATTTGATTGGACTTGGTTAATTTTCACGATTATGATAATTGGGGCCAGTATACTATCAGTGGCATTTCTTATATCAAAAAAAGACTATTTCCAATATTTGAGAAAAAGAACTGTATCCATTGAAAAAGGAGCTCACAGATTATCTTTAGATAAGGTGTTAGAAAATGAAAATAGAAACAAGATTATTGAACTCATTTTAAATGAACCTGGTATCCATTTCAACGAATTACTAAGAAAAACAGGTCTTGCTGCAGGGAATTTAGTTTGGCATCTTGATATCTTACAGACATTTAAAATAGTTGGTAAAAAGCGAATAGGTAACTTTATCGCTTATTTCCCTTATTATCAGAAGAATCCAATTTCTAATGTAGATTTGAAACTTCAAAAAAGTAAACTTACCTTAGAAATACTAGAAATGATCGAAAATGAACCTGGTACATGGAATAATTTGATTACGAAAAAATTCAAGGTCGACCATAAAACAATCCATTATCACTTGAGCAAGTTACAGGAACTTGGACTTATTAAATTAGAAAAAGAGGGAAGAAAAAACAAGATTTATCCAAATTTTGATTCTGATTACTATAAACACAAGAACAACGCCAAGTAGAATAGATTACAAAATCTCTTTTTTACACTTTTTTTAATTTGAGAATTATAAGTTATTTTAGTAGCATTTTTAATAGATTTTAGATATAAGAAGATCAAATTTTGAGTTTTTCAGGAAAAATTATAATGATTGAGCCTAAAGCATTTTTAGAATTAATTAAGGAGAGAAGAAGTATTAGAGCATTTTTAGATAAACCAATTCCAGAAGAAGAAATAGAAATGATTCTTGAAGCGGGACGTTGGGCACCCTCTGCTTCCAATAGACAACCTTGGAATTTTATCCTCATCAAGAATAAAAATATTCTAAAGGAATTAGCAAGGGTTACCGGTTATGGTTATTTTATTGCTGAAGCTTCATTTGCCGTAGCTATTGTAGGGAAAACAAAAGTAAGCGGTAACTGGTATGTAATCGATACTTCCTTAGTTTCAATGAACATGATGTTAATGGCCTGGTCTTTAGGAATAGGTACTTGTTGGATTGGATCAATGAATAAAGATAAAGCAAAGCAATTATTAGGGTTAGGTAAAAACGACTATTTGTTAACAGTTCTTCCTTTTGGGTATATCCAAGGAGGTATACCAGAACCTACTTACCGGCACCCTCTTAAGAATATCATTAAGGAACTATAACTTTAGTAGTTCTAAATGAGAGATATAAATAAAAATAATTTAATTTTCGATTATGTTCGTTAAAGTAACAATAATAGGGGATACCCACGTAAAATCTATTAATGAAATACCTAATGAGATGATAAAGGAAATAAAAAAGTCTGATTGGGTAATACATGTCGGTGACTACACCTTTGTAGATGTTTTACATGGCTTAATTGAATTAAAGGGGAATTATTTTAGGGGTGTTTATGGTAATGCTGATCCAAAACCGATTTGGGATAAAGTACCTTTAAAAGAAGTTATTGAAATTAAAGGGAAAAGAATTGGAATTACACATCCTGCGAGTGGTGGTTCACACGAGAATATACAAACCAAAGTTATAGCAGAATTTAAGAACGATAACGTTGATATTATAATCTTTGGTCATACTCATAAACCTAGTATTCATTATAAAGAAAATCTCATAATTATAAATCCTGGAAAGGGTTATTTAGAGAAAGCTTACTATGGACCTTCTACTACCATTGCTATCCTTGAAATCGATGATGATATTCGAGCAAGTATAAAAGAAATCAGGGCCTAGAATTGAATTATCCATGAATTAACTCAAATAAGCCATTTAATTATATTATAAATATAGCAATAGCTATAACTGTTACCCATTCGCCAATGATCTTAACTTTAGCTGTTTTAGTAATGTTTTTCGTTTCAATAGTTGTTCCGTTAATTTTTAATATTTCTTGCTTTCCTTTAAAATCAGATTACAAAATGGGGGAATGATTGAAGAAACTTTAACAATACTGAATCTTTCAATGCCTGCATCTCTTAATGCTTCTTCAAATGAGCGTAATTCTGAATTTCTCGAGAATCCTGTTCCTTTAACAAAAAATATCTTCTTTGGTACAAAACTCATGTTTTTTTTTAAGGATTAAAGGTTGTGTGTTCAACTTATTTACTTTTAATGATTATATACTATTTAAAATTTCTAACATATTAGTTAACTTATGTCGCATTTTCAAAAAGAAGATTATTTAAAAAAGAAAGTCTTTCCTATTGATGTTAAAGCAATACAAAATATTGATGATCTTTTAACATCTCTTAAGAGGTGTGGATTTCAAGGGAGAAATTTGGGTATTGCTCTTGATATCCTTTACAAGATGGTAAGTTCAGATGATATTTTAACAGTTTTAACTTTAAGTGGCGCAATGGTCCCTGCGGGAATGGGAGAAATAATTAGCGCTTTAATAGAGAACAAACTGATTGATGTATTAATTAGCACTGGTGCTAATATAACTCATGATTTGATAGATTCAACATGCAATATAGGACATTATCTAGGAGATCCTAATGTAGATGACACTGAATTGTTTAATTTTAGAATAAATCGAATTTATGATATTTTTCTTCCTGAAAGTAGTTATGATATAGCCGATAAGCAATTATTTGAGATTATTGAGAAAATATATGAAACAAAAAATATACATGAAACTCCATCTAATTTTCTGAAAAAAATAGGAGAGGAATTACCCAATCGATGTATCTTATCAGTAGCGGCTAAAAATGATATCCCCATATTTGTCCCTGCTTTTTCAGATTCAGAATTTGCATTAAAACTGTTAAAATATGAATATTATAATGATTATGATTTTCAATTTGATATTTTAGAGGATGTAAAAAATTATGCTGATATTATTAGAAAATCAAAAGAATATGGCTCTATAATAGTAGGTGGGGGTGTTCCAAGGAATTGGGCGCAACAGATATTTCCAATGTTAGATGAATTTGATAATATTGAAAGACTTGGTTATAACTACTCAGTTCGTATACACACCGCAACAGAATATGATGGGGGGCTTTCAGGAAGTACGTTTTCAGAAGCAAGGTCTTGGGGTAAATATGATTTAGAATCCAAACATGTAAGTGTCTGGTGTGACGCTACAATCGCTTTACCGATTTTAATTTCAGGATTATTCCAACGATTGAAAATAATTTAAAAATTTTTAATTATCCTCTAGTTTTATAGCATTGTTTAAAAGACTATAAGCTTTTTCTCTCTCATTTTCTTCAAGCGAGCAATCTGTTATCTTCCAAAATCTATATTCATGATTAAAATAAGCAGCACAATTGTTTCTTATCTTTTCAGGGCAGTTTGTAATTTGCCAGCACTGAAATTTTCTACTTTCAAAGATTTTATGGATTTTCTTAGGGAGTCTCTTGTAATTGAAATCTGTTTCTTTTAGATATGAGTCTAAATTATTTGAGTTATAAGTGTTCCAGAATAATACTTTTCTATCCTTATTTTCTCTATCTGCTAAATAATCGAACATAGCAGCCATAGCTTTTCCTGTATAGGTAGTATCTAAATGAAACCCTTTGTCTTTCCCTTCTAATTCGTAAATACTATCTACTGCATTTTGACTTTTTATTGTTTTTATTCCATATCCCGAACCTAAATATCCTCTAATAAAATCAAAATCATTTTCGCTTATTTTGATTCTTGGAATTTCTGTGTCTCGTTTGTGCAAAAACTTGATTGCTTTATTTGCATTTCTAGTAACGGTAGATGGATTTGCAGTCATATTGGTATAAACAGCTACAACATTGATTTTTGAATTTAATCCTGATAACTTGCATCCTGCAATTAAACCCGCACTAGAACCCGTTGATGCTCCAGCAATAAAAATTTCATCTGGTTCAGGAATTTGATTTCTATCTATTTGTTCTTTTAATTCAAAAGCAGCATTAATAAAACCTAAAGTCCCTAAAGATGTTCCAAAACCAAAAAGAGGTGATCCTCCTGGAAGCATAAAATAATATTTTGGTTTGCGTATTTGAAATAATAAAGTTTTTATGAAAGTAGTAATATCACTTCCAACGGGATGAAATTTTGCGCCAAAATAATCGAATAATAGTAATGAACGTTGTACATGCCAAGTTATTGGTTGAGAAAATAGAAATATATCGCACCTTAAGGGTAAATCCAATTCTTTACACATTATAGCACAAGCTAATCCATGATTAGTACCAAATCCTCCAAAAGTAATAATCCCTTTCTTTTTTTTTTTTACTACATCCCCAAAAATAAATTCAAACTTTCGGAGCTTATTTCCCCCATAAATGTGATGGCTTAGATCATCTCGTTTAATGTAAATTTGACCACTGGTGAGATAGAAATGTTGTTCTAATTTATTTAATCTCTCTACAGGTGTGGGTGTATTAGTAAGTAAAGGGATCCAAGGAACTTTTTCCTTTAATTTTGGATATATTTTGAATAAGATAGGTTCTGTCCTTTGCATATTTATCAAAATTAAAACAGATTATTAGGATAATATGTATCCGTTGTTTTTCATGATTATTAAACCGTTTTTAAGAAACTTTTCGAAATGTTTTTCTATCATAACTAATTCTGATATAATTTCGAAATTTTCATAGGTATATCTTCTATATATTAAATTTTTACCCTTAAGGTCAATTGGTCGAATATGTTTCTTCTCAGATAAATTAGATAATATCCTTTCATCTCTCTTGAAAATAACCGATTTAAAATTGTCTAACTCAGATAGAATGTTATTCTTACCATATACAGGATTTTTATGGCCTAACACAACAGTTTCTGCCCCCAAATCTTTAAGTTTGTCAATAGAATTTTCATATTCCATCAAATTAGAGTCAATACTTGCATAATATGGAAATCTTGTTAAATCCATATCCCCAAAAAATGCAATTTTTGAATTAAGCTCAATAAATCCACAGTGACCCGCTGTATGGCCTGGACTATGGATTACTTTTAATTTTAAAGAATTACCTATTTCAATAATTTCATTGTCTGCAATAAATGCTGATATTTTGGTATTTTGCATTCCAAACATGTCAAATAAAGTTTTAAATTCTTCTCCTGCCTTTTCACCTTGAACTCTATAATAGGGAAACATTTGTGTTATATCTTCAATAGGAATTTTATCTTTTTCATGACAAATGAATTTTGCACTAGGAAATAAATTATTACCAGATATATGATCCTCGTGCCAATGACTTAGTACTACGGTTTTGATTTGAAAATCTTTTTGGATTTTTCTTAAACGTCGCCCTGAAACTCCTGTATCTATTAAGGTGTTTCCAACAAGTAATGAGTGAGAATACGGATAATTTCCCTTTCCCTCTCCTTCTATAAAATAGATATTTTCAAACTCCTCAGATAATGTTTGTATAAAGTCTTGCATCGTGATTCATAGTAGTAAAAATTTGAGAAATTTAAACGATTTAGCTTTCTTAAAGTTTGGGATTAAACTCAAGCAAATTGATAATTCTTAATTTTTACCTTTGGTTTCTTAACGAATAATTCTAATTTCTTGTTGGACTAAATTGTAGGAGTTTTTATGGTTCTAGAGAAAATGATGATTAAGATAAATCAAATAAAAATACACATACCAAATTATGTATTATTTGTGCCCAAATTGCTCTTCAAACAGAAAACCAAAGGTTATCAACTATTTTCCCCCTATAACTGCTAAATGTTTAGAGTGCGGATACATGAATCTAGAAAATAAGTTTATAAAAGAAGAAGAGCACAGTTTCAATCAACAACTCAATTATTCTCTTTGAGTTATTCTATTTATTCTTTTTTTTATTTTAAAGGTATATTAATAACTTTTAGCGATATACACAGTACATCCCGCGGGTTTTCCACATATCAGACAAGTAGCAAATTCATGTTTTTCCTCATCAACTCGTTTACCTCGTACTTCTCCTCCAATTTCTTTCTCTACTATTTCAGCACACTTTAACGCTTCCATATCAATTGAACAAAATCCACAACAAACTATTTTTCCATTATCAATTGCTTTAATTGCAGCATCTTTTTCATATACTAGTTCTACTTGAGATTCGAAGTCTGTTAAGGATTTTTCCTTTATTTCTTTAGTATAATTTTGAGCAATTTCATCAATTCTCTCGATCAGATTTTCCTCTTTTATTTCAAATCTCTTTCCGTCATGCCTTTTTACAACAATAACCTGCTGTTTTTCTATATCTCTTGGTCCTATTTCGATTCTTATAGGTACACCTTTCAATTCCCAGGTATAAAATTTATTTCCCACAGACTCATCTGAATCATCGATTTTAATAACATATTTGTCTTTGAAGAGATCGTAAATTTCCTTTACTTTATCCAGCACTATTTTTTCTTTTCCCTTAAAAATAATGGGGATAATAACAATCTGAACCGGGGCTAAGTCGAAAGGTAATACTAAACCATTGTCATCACCCAAATAAGCAATCATCGCTCCATAATTCCTACTTTGAGAAGGACCATAACAGGTCTGATAACCATATTTCTCTTCACCATCAGTATCGATAAATTTTACATTAAAAGCTTTTGAGAATTTCTGACCTAACAAATGAGTAGAAGGCAACTGTAAGACTTTTCCTGATCCCATTAATGCATCTGCTGCATATGTGTGAACAGCACCTGCAAATTTATCCCATTCTGGTCTTTGAAAGAAGATTATGGGGATACAACACTCATCCCGAAGAATTTGATAAGTTGATTCCATATCTTCTTTTACTTGCTTCATTGCATCTTCCATTGTGGCAAACACATTATGGGATTCAATCCAATGAAATTCTCTACCCCTAAAAAATGGTCTTGTCATTTTTCCTTCATATCTCCAGACTTGACATGAGAGATATCTTTTAAAGGGGAGATCTTTATAACTTCTTATCCACATAGAATACATTTTGTATAATGCTGTTTCGCTTGTTGGCCGTAATGCTAAACGTTCAGTTAGTTTGCCTGAACTTCCTGCTTCAGTAACCCAAAATACCTCTGGGGCAAACCCTTTAACATGTTCTGCTTCTAATAAGAAATTTGATTCAGGAATTAGCGAAGGCATTGTAAGGGGGAGATGATCTTTCTTGTCTAACAAATCCTCTGTCTTTCTATACATTCTTCTAATTGTAATCGTTGCCCATTCACGGTATACAACGAATCCTTTAATATTATACCTAATATCAGCTAATTCTGCTTTAGTAATCAATTCTGTGTACCAACCGGAAAAATCTTCTTCCTTTGATACAGTTATTCCTATTATTGGAACTTCCTTCTTCTTTTTTGCCATTGAAAACCATGTAATAAAATACTTTAAAAGTTAAAAATTTTATGAGTAAACCACCAAAAATCACATTTTTAGACTACCGAAGGATTTCTAAGATCATTTAAGATTATCTCTAAATCTTGATATAGTCTTGGATAAAGCTTGGCAAATAAACGATACCAATCAATCCCAATCATTCCCCCTGCAAGAAAACAAAGAAAAAATCCTATAAAGACTATAGTTTCATGATTTAAATTGAAAATCTCCTTAGGCAAGAAATCAGTTCCATGAATAAACATGTTCAAAGCAAAAGAGTTTAATAAAATTCCAAAAGGATAATATAATCCTCTTGGAGATTTAAAAAAATGTATAGAATCTTGAGCAATTTCGTTGAATACAGGTGATATTTTACTTACTGGTTGAATTCGACGTGTTTCAATGAATTTTAACCTAATAACGTCTCTTCTATCCCTTAAAACTAAAAAACTCCCACTAAATAGAAACAAAAAAAGCAAAATCATGTCAAGTGCGAGAAAAATTCTTAACTTCCTCTTTAATACTTCATGTTGGATCATTAGCAAGCGAATTATCCAAAAAATGAATGCTATAAAGACAAATATTATCCCAACAAAACCCTCATGTACATGATAATTTTTAATAATCTTCCATTTTCTATTAGGATTAGAATTATTCCTGATGTATTTAATAATATACAGATTTAATCCTGGAGATAAAATAGAAAGACTTAATATAGCAGAGATATGCCTTATAGTTGTCCAATTCCACCAACCGAGCTCGATCTTAAAAAATTCAAGGAAATAAATACCAATCCATAATAGGGTTCCAATGGGGGCAATTATATTAAAGATCTTGATGTATAAATTGAAATCAATTAAAAATGTTAACAAATAAAAGAAAGAGATAAAAAAAAAAATGGTTATCATCCAATTGACTTGTACATCAATAGAATACCATTCAAATTGTTGATTATAATAGAAAAAATAAAAGATAATAAAAGAACTCGAAACTAGTAAAAAACAAAGAATCACTATTTTTAGACCAAATAAATATCTCTTCATTGAACCTAATAATACAACTAATAATACTTAACTATAATTAGTTAAATTGATTTAAGAATGTTTTACAAAGAAGAGATCTGGTAGAGAATAATAGGAAGTAAATATGTTATTAATCTAATCAGGAAGAAGTTTTGCATCTGTAATAACAATTTCATTTTTAATCACAGATTCATAGTTTTTTGAATCCAAATACTTCTTAATTTCTTCCCCTATTTTTGCTAAATCCCTAAAATCTTGGTCTTCACTTATCTCGTACATTATAATCGACTTTGCAGATTCTAAGTCTTCTTTGCTTAATGTATCTTCAACTGATATTACGACTGAAACAGCACCGGCTACTAATGCTATCTTTTTGATTTCCTCCTCCAAGGAACCAAATGTAAAGTAATTCCTACTTTTTCTTTCAATTTTTTCTATCAACACTTTTTCTAAATTCTGCCGTGAATTTTGATCATAGAAGGCAGTCAATTCTTGAGTGCAAATATTTCTGTATTTCCCAGAAATCAGGTCATTTTTGTCATGAATAAATTCTATTAATTTATCATAATACTCTTGGTCAATCTTGTGGAAGTTTTCAATATTTCTTACTAAATCTGTTAAATAGAAAATCAAATCATAATAAAATTTCAAGGTAGAATTAATATCTAGCTTATCATCCATCGCTTTTATTTCAGGATAATACTTTTTGAGTATAAGGTTGATGTTATGATTAAAATCAGCACATAATTTAGCAATTTCGTTGATATTCTTCACCGATTTCTTATTTAATTGAGAAAGGAGATTCTCATCTAAGTTTAATAACTCTTCAAATACTTCCTTAATTTTTGAATTATATTTTTTTTCTATGTAGCTCATACCCTTATAAATTAGATAAAAATACATCTATATAATGTTATTCATTCGCTTATCTCTGAGAAATAGCTAAATATAATCATTAAATTGATATAAACTTCTTCAGAGATTTACTTTTACAAGTTAAAGAATGAATAATTTCGTCGCTTCCATAACAGCTCCACTGATGATTGGAACCGAAAAATTATCATTTACTCCAATAGGGAGTAATTCGATCAATGGTGCAGCAATCCCGCCAGATAATAATACAATTAAGGGTATATCAATTGTTGTGTAGAGGATAAATCCAAATAGTATAACTGATCCTATAAAGGCAAGAGTTCCTTCAAGAGTTTTTTCAAATATCTTATGTCGGCCATATGCTAATCCAAATACTTTACCAAACATATCCCCAAATACTAGAAAAATTAGGGCAGCTATAGCGATTTCAATCTCAAAAAATAGCAAAATAATAAAAGTGGACATGAGAAATATTGTCATTGACGAAAATTTATTTTTCTCATTTTTTCTATAAATTGCTTTTGTCTTTTCTGTTAGTAAAACATTGGTTTTTTTATGGACAAATCTAAAGATGTCAAGAGCTATAAAGCATAGACTCACAATTCCTATAACTGCAAGACCAAGCTGAACATCAATAAAATAGAATATTAGAAATAACAATGATACGGGTCTTATTGCAACCCTCCACCAATTTGCTAAAAATTCTTCATCAGTGATCACTAATTTTTTTTCTGTGATTACTTTATACATCCCAATACTACCAATATGGATGAGAATTATCACAAAAAATAAGTTATACCCACTTGTAGGATATATTAAAAACACAGAATAACCAAGCAATGGAAACAACACTGCTGGCAATAAGCTTCCTGATTTAGAAATATAAGTAAAAATTGTTACCAATATTAACAAAAAGATAATCACATAAAAAATATTGAAGCTGACAGTTAAATAATTTACAAGATAATATAGCAATATTCCCGTTGCTGTAGCATTACCTTGACCTCCCTTAAAGTCTAAATAAAAGGGAAATACATGCCCCACGATAGCTGCTAATCCACTAACTTGGATGAAAATAAAATCTGCACCCAGAGAATATGCTATTAACATCGCTAGCAGTCCCTTTAACGTATCATATAAAGCCGTTGGGATCGCATAACTAAGACCCAGAACCTTAAACGCATTTGAAGTTCCTGCATTTTTCGTACCTTCTTCTCTTATATCAATACCTTTTACCTTACCAAAGATAAAAGCGGGTAATATTCCACCAAGGACATAGCCTATTAATATACTTAATACTCCTATTATAATATCGAAAAAGTTCATAAACCAACACTTTTGCAAATAGTATGAACTAATTTAAACATATATGGTAGAATGGAATATAAAATAAAAAAAGAAAAAAATTTTATTCTTATTGCGTGGCGTATGATTAATTCATATTAAATTTCAGATTTCTTTCAAAAAAAAGTTAAAATTTTTCTATGTAGTATTAATTACTGTACTTTAATAAATCTATTACGTGGTGCTTATGAAAGAATATAAAACTTTAAAAATTGAAGAACGAGAAGAGGGAATCTCTATTATAACTCTTAACAGACCTAAAAGGCTGAATGCAATTAACTTTGAATTAATAGAGGAGTTTAATGATTATTTAGATTATCTAGAAAATAATTATGAAATCTATGTTGTTATTTTAATTGGTGAAGGACGGGCGTTCTCAGCGGGACTCGACTTAAAGGGTATTAATTTACTAAGTAATAATGAGCTGGCCAAAAATGATCCTAGATTCAAATATCTTAAAACAGAAGACTCGATTAAAGTTGGTCATATATTTCAAAAACGTTTAACTCAGATGATGATTAAACTGAGAAAAATTCCCCAACCTGTAATAGCGGCAGTCAAGGGCCCTGCTTATGGAGGTGGTTTAGCTTTTTCATTAGCCGCTGATATACGGATTGCCGGAGAAAGTGCAGTCTTCTGTAATGCTTTTATAAAAATTGGTGTATCCGGGGCGGATTGCGGAAGTACATATTGGCTTCCCCGCATAATTGGATTCTCAGACGCTGCAGAAATCATTTATACAGGAAAGGATGTTGACGCTCAAGAAGCTAAACGAATTAGACTTGTTTCAAAAGTAGTGCCTGATGATAAAATACTTGATGAAGCCCTAAAAATCGCAAAAAATATGCTAAATAAAAGTGTTTTAGGTCTTCGATTAACCAAACAAGCATTAAATATTAATATCGATGCACCCTCTCTAGAAGCGGCAATTGAGCTAGAAAACCAAATTCAGAACGTAGCCAGTCAGTCAATTGATGCAGAAGAGGCAAGAGTAGCGTTTTCCGAAAAGAGAGAACCAAAGTTTAGTAAGTGGTGAAATTTTATAGATTAAATCAATACTAGTGAAGATTTTGATCAAGAGAATTTCTAAAGATGAGTATTTTTTGAAGATAGCGGAAGTTGTAAACTTCGAGAAGAAATGTGAAATGCTAAGTTGTTAGGATTAAAAAATAAAAGAAAAATTTTAAAATCTTATGAATAGGAGGATTAGTGATTTTTCGGTCTAAGTTTATGGGTTGTAAACTATAATACTAAGAATGTTTAGAGGGTGTAAACTTTAAAATTAAGAAATAAAAGAAAAAAAAATAATAAAAAAATCTTGTTCTAATTGCTCGGTTTTGTTAAGTCTTTCAGTAGATTGTCCAATTCACTCAAATCACTGAAGCTTGTTCTTGATTTGTTTAGAACGGCTGCGAAGTGTCACTTCCGTAACCTTTGCCACTTCAGATACTTCTGCTTGTGTCTTGCGGAAATTTCCAGCTTTGGCTGCCATGTAGATTACGCTTGCGGCTAAACCTTTTGGATCTTTTCCAGTTCGGAGCAGTCCGTTTTTTGAAGCTTCCACCAACATGTTAATCGCTTTTTTCTGAGTTTCCATTGGCAATCCGAGGTCGTTCCCGAACCGAAATACCAATTGTTCAGCCGTTATCGGCTTATACTTAAGTGCAAGCTCCGGCAACACATCTTTAACAACCATACCTAATGAACGGTGTACAGTTCTTCTTGGGGTCATGGAGGCTTCGCATACTTCTTCAAGTAAGCGAGGGAACTCGTGGACACGAATTGCGGCGTATAAGGATGCTGCAATGAAGCCGTCAATGCTTCTCCCCATGGTTAATTTTTTCTTCGCGACAACACTGTAAATTTTCCATGCAGTTTCTTTAATATATTCTGGAATGTTCATTTTGCTTGTAAGCATTTTAAGCTTGGGCTTTGCTTCCCAGAAATTTCTTTCAATGCTGGAAATTAACGAGTTTTGAATTTTGGATAACCGTGAAAACAATGTTTTACCACGGGCATTAATCAAGCGACCCTTTGAATCAATTTTACTGTTAGGAAGCATAGTACGTGGTCCGAACTCACGCCATCGGGGTTCAGTACGTCTACGTTTGTTTACCTCTTCGACTGTGTATGCTCTACGCTCATTTCCTACTAGATTGCGTCCAAGAATCATACCACAATTTGTACATACAGCATCTCCATCTTGTGGTTCAATACAAGGGGTATCGCAACATTGAGAATCTGAACTACTGCGTTCCTCTTCCGAATTCACTTTTGTAGAGCGAAGTCTGTCTTTATAATAACTCATTTTTCTTCACTTGTGTTAATTCTTTTTGTTTTGATTGATGTAGTAATCGATGTTTGATCTATTTTCTACATTCTTTTTTGTGTTACAATATTCATGAGATCATTTATGTATAAAATTCTATCAATTATAAAAGATAAATGATCTGATCTTATTATATAAGATACTTTAAGTTAGTCATGCATATATAAGCTTTTGTATAAGATTTTGCTACGCATAACAGAACGGACAAAATATGGGCAAAGAGTGGGAAATCAAAAAAAATTATAAAATATAAGCCTTTAGATTTTAGTTGTAATTCTCAGAGATCATTATAGAAAAATCTAAATGTCTTAAGAGAGTTGAAAATATATGGCGAATTTAAAAAAACAAGCTGATTCATTGGGTTTAACAAAGCTTCCTAAATACACATTTTACTGTCAACCAAAAGGAATTAAGAAAAAATTCTCAACAACTAAACCGAGATTCATTTATTCTATAGAAGACTATTTGAAAGGTCTTGATCAATCCGTTCAAGAAGGAGATTCTGGAAGTGCAAGAACAGTAAAATCCCACATTTTAGCACCTCAAGCAGGTTTATTTCTTGAAACAATATCTAAAATTGCTGGTTTCTCTGCTATGAGTGCCGATAATTATGTGAGCGAAATAAATATTTACACTGAAAACACAGATTTGGTAAAAAATATTGTTAAGATTCTGAATAACCAATGGGAAGATGGAATTATTCCTCACATTGACTTTAATAAAATCCAAAAGAAGTTTGGCGTTAAACGAGATGATGTCATTAATGCCTGGAATTCATTTCTCCAATAAAATTTAAAATGAATCCTAAAAAATTAATTATTAAAGTTATTTCTATTTTTTTTTTCTATTATTACATCGATTAAATTAGCATTTCTCGATATTTAGATTTGGGCATCTAGTTCAATGGTAGAGATACATGAATCGTTCCATGAAATATAAGAAAATTTGGTTGTAATACCCTGAAAAGTAAAAATCAGAAGCATGTCCTGCCATCGGAAGCCAGAGGATTGCACATTCATCATTCCCTTTGGAATTATACGTATCTCTTATATTTTCTGAGATACTAAAGTAATTTAAGATATCATGAGTACCTTGAAAGATTAAGCATGGAGGACTGGTCTGATTAATAAGTTTTTCAGGATGCTTAAATTCACCACTTCCGCTTATCCCAAAAAACACCATTTGGCCGTTAGCTGGATAGAATGGTACTAAACCTTTAATTGTGAGATTCGCGCCAAAAATTTCTGTATAATTATTACTTGCGATCGCTAATGCTACTGCGCTTGCTAAATGACCTCCTGCTGAGCCCCCGCTTAGAAATACAGAATCTAGGTTCGCACCATATTCAGTTGCATGTAAGGTGAGATATTTCGTAAACTCCCCAATGTGGCGCATCATATCATCTATATCAAAATTTCCCTTTTTGTAATCAGGAGTAAGTGGATCGAATTCAAAAAGGAGATTAGAATCAAGTCCATATTGGATATCGAACACGACATATCCTTGAGCAGCAAAATATTTATTCATCTGCAACATATTCATCATTCCTTTATCACCAGAAACCCAACTACCTCCATGAATTCTAATTATGGTTGAATTTTCACCAGGGAGATCTTCCCTTCCGCTTAATGGTGTATATGCATCAAAATAGAGTCTTATCCCTTCGTCATTATAGAATAAAGTGTTTGTTTCAATTTTGCAGTCTTTTGGTTGTGTTCCTAAAAAATAGCCTGTCAGCGAAAAAGGAGTTCTTAGGAAATATTGACTAGCTGAGGAGGGAATTCGATCTTGCCAATCGTTCCCAAAAGCGCTTGTAAATGACTTCCTAGCATTAATTACTGTGAAATTGGTCATTAATACGGGCATTAATAAGCATCCCGATACAAAAAAACCTAAAATTGCCGTCCGATAATATTTTTTAGTAGTTCTTTTACGACCTTTTAACTTTAGAAGTAAAATTGTATTGGCTAGAAATATGAGAGAAAAGAAAATTCCAAATTGACCAGAAATAATTGCAATAAAGGTTGTAACTACTTCAAATGAACCAAAGATAATTACAACTGCAAATAGTATACCTAGAATGAACGTAATCCTGGAGACAATGACCAGTATTTTTCTTGTTATTCTTTTAGTTCTTAAATATTTTCTTGTATTTGGTATATTGAAAGAGTGGTTAAGAAGTAATAAATCTATATTAGATAGTTTTACTATGTTGAATAGAGCAAAAGAAAACCCATAAATTAGAATACTAAAATAACCAAAGTAAGTTAACATATACGCTCCTAATGTGTCAATTAAATTATTTGAATAAATTACAGATAAGAGTAAATTTCCTAACATCATACAAGGAATAGCAAAAATTATGACAATTAAAAACACATAACTCATCCCGCGTGTTTTAACTCTTAATATATTCCTTTTGTGAAGATTAAAATAGATATAAAGTAAATTTTCAAATAAGGTTATTGTCAGAATGACTCCAAAAATATCCCATAATATTGAATAGGTTGGATTTAAGATATATAATATCCCTAATACTATACAAAATAAATTGAGAATGATAGTTAAGTAGCTAGTGACGATAATGTTCCTTAATTTTACTGAGTTTGTTGCTTCCTTCATTATTTTGGTGATAATATAATAATCTGCCCCTGATGATCCTAATATCTTTTGGAGATATTTCACAGATGAATATATTCTTATAAGCCCTGATTCTTGTTCGAATCAAGGTTTGAAACTTTTATAATTAATAAGAAGTGTTATATAAAAATTTAACAAAAAAGATAAATATTTAAACAAAAAATCTCTTTTAAACAAATCTACTTCAAATTAGGGAGGAATCCCTTTTTACCATAATCAATCTTCATTTTTTTCCCTTTTCATATGAATAATTTCTCGAGCTTTTTCAAAAATTTCAGAAGTCTTTATTCCAGCAGGACAAAGAGTATCACAAAGACCACATAACGTACAGGTTTGCAGGATCTTTGTTATGAAATCATTTAATTCCAGTTCTCCATGAGCTAGACCATTCAGAATACTAAGCCTACCTCTTGGGCTATAAGGTTCAATTAAATGATATATTCTAGAGGGACATTTAGTAATACAGAAACCACATCTCATACATTTTAACTCTAATAATTCTTCTGATTTATTTTTAAGATTTCGTTTGTGAATATGTTTTTTAAGGGATCTACTATCTCCTTTTCCTATTCCAGGGTTTAAAATTCTATTAGGATCAAAAAAACTCCTAATGTCAGCCATTAGATTTACAACATCTTTACCATGTTCTAATTCGAGATATGGGGTTTTTACTTTCCCAATTCCATGTTCTCCCGTTAAAGTGCCCCCTACAGGAATAATTATTTCCTTATATAAATATTCAACTGCATTTTCAAAATCTTTTACGTCTTCTTCATCATTTTCGTTAAACAAGAAAGTAGGATGTAAATTTCCTTCCATATGACATACTGTAGCAACCAGTAAGTTTTTAGCATTAATTGCTTTAGGGATTTGCTCAATTTTTGTAATAACTTCTGAAAAGTCAGATAGTTGTATGGTACAATCCTCAACACAAGTATTTGGTCTAATTCTAGAAAGTGCAGGGAGATTAGATTTTCTTGCAAGAATTAATCTCTCCCTTTCTTCTTCTGTGTTAGCAATTTTATAATAAATTGGATTATGTTGGATAATGAGATCAAGCAAAATTGAGAATTTACCTTCAACCTCCTCGTAAGAATCCCCATCCACTTCTGCTAATAATACATAACCGTTAGGAAAATCAAGAAATTCTTCCCCTAAAAATTCAGTTACTGCTTCTAACATTAGTTTATCCATAAATTCTAACAAATTTGGCACAATTCCCCTTTTTCTTATATCAATAACGGCATCTCTTAAATCATCAACATTTTCAAAAATATAAAAACCGAGTTTCCTTGAATTTGGTAATGGTCGAATTCTTAATCCAATTTTAGTAATAACTCCTAAAGTTCCTTCAGAACCAATAAAAAGCTCTTTTAAATTATAAGAAGATACTGATTTAAGTACTTTGGTTCCCAAATTTAGAATCTTGCCATTAGGTAAGACTACTTCCAAATATAACACATAATTTTTAGTAACCCCATACTTAAATGCTTGAATGCCACCCGCGTTGCTGGCAACCATCCCTCCAATGGTACAAACTGAGCTTGAACCAGGATCTGGGGGGAAAAAATATTTATAAGGTTTTAACTGCTCATTTAATTCATCACATATTACTCCAGGTTGGACTTCTACTAAGTTGTTGACTATATCAATATTTAGTATACTATTCATTTGAGTTAAATCTAGTACAACACCACCATAAGGAGTTAAAGAGCCTGAGGATAAACTCGTTCCACTCCCACGAGGTGTTATCGGAATTTTATTTTTATTAGCCAACTTTAGAATCTCAGAAATTTGCTTTGAATTTTGAGGAACTAAAATTAGATCTGGTACCCATTCTTTATTGAAAATAAAACCACCGAAGGTATATGACCATCTGATTTCAAATTGAGTAAAGAAGTAATTTTCTCCTACAATTTGTTTAAATGTTTCAAGTAAAGAACTAGAGATTTTGTTGTAAATCATTTTGATATTTGATTAATACTAAAATTAACTTTTATAATATTTTCTTTCTCAATTTAATTTAATATTTCATAAAATAATTTTAAAATTAATCATTAGTTATTTTAATAAGAAAAAAAATTTATGAATAGAAATTTATCATTTACAAGGGAAATTTTATGGGAAAAATTCTAAGAGATTTATATATTTTAACTGTTAGTGGCACTACTGTTTATAGTCGAGTAATTGATCCAAGGGTTAATCCTCAATTATTTGGTGCTCTCATGAGTGCTTTAAATACATTTGCTGAAAAACTTACTGATGAAGGGATGTCTGATTTTGAATTAAGCAATATACGTTTTTCAATTGTAAAAAAAAATAAATTTCTTTTTATTGCGAGTTCTTCTAAGAAAGTAAAATCAAAAAAAATATTCGCGGAATTAAGAGAGATATCAGACAAATTCTTCGAATTATATCCCGCAGAAACCTTAAAAAAATGGGATTCTGACGTGGGACTCTTCGAAACCTTTGAACACGCCATTAAGGATTCGTTAGAGGATAAATGAGCTGAAAGAGTTTTGTTTTTTTACATCAAATCTCTTCATTCACGATTTTTTGATTTTTGTTTTTATAACCATAAAAGATTTAAGATAAAAAAGATATGGTAATAATGATTAAAGTATGAAAGAAGTTGAAAGCGATAAAACTACTATAAAAAGGGAAGGAACTATAGATCAAACAAGCAACACTGAAAGTTCAAGAGACTTTAGTTCAATTAACAATAGCAAATTTGTTCCCTCAAGTAATATTGATTTTCTTATAAAAAGAATATCAAATCCCGCATTCTTAGGTTCAATTCACTTGAAAAAGGAAATGAATCCAAATTTTCATCATATAGAAAATATGATAGCTAGTGAGTATGAGTCAAAATTGACACAATCTCTAAAAAATACGATTTTCAATCCCATCACAAAGATATTGATAATCTCAGCAATCGTGTTTAATATTTTTTGGTTTCTCTCATTATATCTTCTATAGACAGAAAGAAATTAAAAAGCAATAATTCCCCTTTGAATATTTTCTTTATTATAAATTTAAAAGATATTTATATCTATCAAGATTAGAATTTATAACTTAAATTTGAAATTATAAATAAAAAGGTAATTCGTGTTTGATTTACGATGTTATAATTATAGGAGCTGGGGTAACTGGGTGTTGTATAGCACGTACACTTTCAAAGTATGATCTAAATATATGTGTGCTAGAGAAAGAAGCGGAAATCGCTTCTGGTGCAACTAAAGCTAATTCTGGTGTGGTTCATGCAGGATATGCTGCCCAAAGAGAGTATACCAAACGACACCTATGCATCAAAGGAAATAAATTATATTCTCAAGCAGCTGAAGAATTAAATTTTCCGTTTAAAAGAATTGGTTCGTTTGTAGTCGCATTAGAAGATGAACAAATTAAAGGATTAGAGGAAGAAAGAAAAAAAGGTGCCGAAGATGGTATTCCCGGTCTAGAACTAATATTAGATAAGAAACGAATACATGAAATGGAACCAAATCTGACTGAAGATGTTGTAGGTGTTCTACATGCCTCTACCGCGGGACTTGTAAGCCCATATGAATTAACATTTGCACTAGCGGATAACGCTGCAACAAATGGTGTAAAATTTTTCAGAAACCAAGAAGTTGTAAAAATCAAACACCAAGATTATATTTTCACAGTAAGAACTTATCAGGGAGAATTTCAGACAAGAAATCTTATTAATGCAGCAGGGCTCTATGCATCGAGGATTTCTAGGATGCTGGGTTTGGATTATTTTAGATTAATGCCCAGAAAGGGAGAATATATCCTATTTGATAGAAATGCAATTCAACTTAATAAAATTCTTTTCCCAACACCCACCAAAATATCAAAAGGGATTTTAGTATGCCCAACGTTGCATGGAAACACTTTTGCCGGACCCAATGCGCAAAATTTAAATGATCCTGAAGATCTTTCCACTACTACTGCTGGTTTAAAAGAAATTTTGGAGGGAGGGAGAAAATTAGTCCCAAATCTTCCTCTAAGAAGTGCAATTAGAAATTTTGCCGGATTAAGAGCAGTACCGGATACATATGATTTTATAATAGATAATACTGATATCTATGGGTTTATAAATGTCGCAGGAATTTTATCTCCGGGATTAACAGCAACTTTTGCAATTGCTGATAAAATTGTTGAGTTCCTTGAACTTCTGGGAGTACAATTAACTCTTAAAGAAGATTATAATCCTAATCGTCCTAAACCAGAAAGATTTAAAGATTTCAAGAGGCAAGAACTTGATAAAAAAATTCAAGAGGATCCAAGGTGGGGAAGAATAATCTGCCGTTGTGAAACAATCCCTGAAAAAGAAATCGTTGACGCTATCCATGCTCCTGTTGGATCAACCACAGTTGATGGCATTAAATTTCGCTGTCGACCTGGTATGGGAAGATGTCAAGGAGGATTCTGTCGTCCTCGAGTTATTGAAATACTTTCAAGGGAACTAAATATCCCTTATGAAGATATCACCAAAAGAGGAGAAGACACTAATATTTTAGTAGGGAAAACCAAAGATTTAGCGTTAAAAAATTTATCTAGAGGTGTGGATACCGATTGAATACCTATGAAGTGGATGTCGCTGTAATTGGTGGTGGCTCAGCCGGCTTAGCGGCGGCAATAGTAGTAAAAAAAGCGAATTTAGATGTCCTAATTTTAGAGAGAGATAAAGAATTAGGAGGAATTACACTCCAATGCATTCATAATGGGTTTGGTCTTCATGAGTTTGAAGAAGAATTAACCGGACCGGAATATATTCAACGATTTATCAATCAAGCTATAGAATTAGATATTGCCTATAAATTAGATACTATGGTTGTAGAAATAACTCCAGAGAAAGTTATTTACGCTGTGAACAATAAAGAAGGACTTATAGAAATTAAACCTAAAGCAATAATATTAGCTATGGGTTGCCGTGAAAGAACAAGAGGTGCAATTAACATACCTGGTTTTCGTCCGTCTGGGATATATACTGCAGGACAAGCTCAAAGATTTGTTAATATTGAAGGATATCTACCGGGTAGAACTTATGTTATTTTAGGAAGTGGAGATATTGGGATGATAATGGCACGACGATTAACGTGGGAAGGATGTCAAGTTAAGGCTGTTGTTGAGATACAACCTTATGTAAGTGGATTAATTAGAAATCAAGTACAATGTTTAGAGGATTATGGAATTCCACTGATTACAAGTTATACTGTTACTAAAATTCACGGGAAAGATAGGGTTAAAGGTGTTACAATTTCAAAGGTTGATCGGAATTTTGATAGGGTAATAGGTTCTGAGAAATTTATTGAATGTGATACTCTATTATTATCTGTAGGATTAATACCGGAAAATGAATTGACAAGAGAGGCTGGAGCAAAAATTTCAGAAATGGGTGGTCCCGTTGTAGATAACAATTTAGAAACTACAATAGAGGGTATTTTTGCTTGTGGTAATGTATTGCAAGTACATGACTTAGTAGATTTAGTGTCTGCAGAGGCAAAAAGAGCAGGATTAAATGCCATCGATTATATTAACAACAGGTATGAGAAGAAATTCGAAGAATCAGGAAAAATTAAATGCAAAGCTGGTGAAAATGTAAGTTATGTAAAACCAGATTTAATTAATTTATCTGATTTATCTAAGGACGTAGTTTTTACATTTAGAGTAAAGAGACCCAATAGAAGACTGCTAATTCAGTTTAAAGATAATAAAAATCGTATTATATATAAAAAAAAGAGAAGATATGTAATTCCTAGTGAAATGCTCGAAATAAAGTTAAATTTAAACGAATTTAAATTCGCACCTAGTACAAAAAATATAGAAATAGAAGTGATACCTCGTCCAGAGGCATTAATTGAGGAGGATTAATTTTAGAGGTAATTAATATGTCAGAATCAAAGATACCAGAAGGAAAAAAAGAGATTCGTTGTATTGTATGTCCAACAGGTTGTTTAGTTCATGTTGAGAATATAAATGGGGAGTTGGTCATTGAAGGTCATTCATGTCAAAGAGGTGAAGAATATGCAAAAGTAGAATTTATCGCACCAAAACGAATTCTAACAACAACGATTAGAGTAGAAAATGGATTTCTTCCCCTAATACCCGTCAGATCAGATACTCCCATTCCGAAGGAGAGACTCCAAGACACATTAAAGGAAATCGCAAAAATAAAGGTTAAAGCCCCAATAAAAATGGGAGATATTTTAATTAAACAGGTAATAGGATTGGATGTGAATATTATTGCGAGCAGGGACTTGATAAAAGCATAAATAAAATCGTCTTTCTATTAAACCATAGATTTGGGTCTTAAATATCTAATCCATTTAGCAAATAATTAATTATAAATACATTTAGAAATAATTCTATAATGAATATAGATTCATTATTACCAAAGTTACAGAATGATTTAAATGAAAAAAGAAAGTATTTTAAGAGATTTAGAAGATATTGTCGGGAAAGACTTTGTTTCAAATAAGTCAGAAGATCTTTTCATATATTCACAAGATCCTGGGGCTTCTGAACCTCGACCTGTCGATTTCGTGGTGATGCCTAAGACTGTTGAGGAAATACAAGAAATCGTAAAGCTAGCAAATAAAGAGGTAATCCCTCTAATCCCTATGGGAGGCGGACTTACTTTAAGTGGATTGATCCTTCCTGTTCATAAAGGTATCGTTATGGATATGAAAAGAATGGATAAGATTATAGAGATTAATAGCTTGGGACGATATGCAGTTTTAGAAGCGGGAGTAACAACAGGATCATTAGTATCATACTTGAATGAACATCATCCTACTTTGCAAGCTCCGATTCCGGATGCACCAACATCTGCAACAATTGCGGGGAACGTATTAATTCACGGATCAGGTTCACTCTCTCAGAAGTATGGACATCATGCAAGCATGATTAATGGTTTGGAAGTTGTGTTACCAACGGGAGAAATAACCAAATTTGGTTCTTATGCAATTTCGGAATATTGGTTTTCAAAAGCCCCCATTCCAGATCTAATTGGTTTGTTCACGAGCAGTTTTGGCACTATGGGTATTATTACAAAAGTATCCATAAAACTATATCCGAAACCAAAAGAACGAGACATAATTTTTGGATTATCTCAGGATTTTGATGGGCTCCCAAATCTCATGTCTAAAATAACCTTTACAGAATTCGCAGAAGATGTTATGATAGGCCATTCCCATACTCCCCCTAATATGAAACAATTTTGTGCTGTTATGGTATATATCACCGGAAACTCAAAAGAAGAAATGGACTTAAAAAGATCTACTATAGAAACAATATTTAAAGAAAATAACCTACAAGTAGCTCCAATAATGGGTCAAACAAGGACCTATTTGATGGATCATCCCCAATATACGGCAGCATTTGCTTCAGACTGGAGAAAGGGAGGTGGATTCGAATATGTTGGGTCATTTATTCCGTTAGAAAAAATTCCTGAAGCAATCGAAAAAGGAGTTGTAATTTCAGAAAAATATGGGTTGGTCCCATCATTATTGTGCAGAATAATAGGAAGTGGTCATGCGGTTATGTTTTCTGTCACTTTCCCGTTTAATCGAGCAGATCCCGCTGACCGGAAAAATGCTAGAGAGGGATTAGAAGAAACAAATAAAATGGTGTTGGAAATAGGAGGGGTTCCTTGGAAAACAGAATTAACAGGTCAAAAACTCACTATGGAAAAAGCAGATCCACAATATAAGAAATTATTTAAACGGGTTCGAAATCTGTTAGATCCAAATGGTATAATGAACCCTGGGAATTGGGAGGTGTGATAAATGCTATCAAGTCAAAAAAGTAGAGAAGAGTTGGGACTAAAATATTATGAACAGATGATACACAGATGTTTTAGATGTGGTTACTGCAAGTTTACAGGAGATTCTATAGATATTAATTGTCCAAGTTATAAAAAGTACAAATTTGAATCTTTTAGTGCGGGTGGACGAATGTGGTTAATTTACGGATTAATGTCTAATGAACTCGAATGGAGTGATCATATGAGTAAAATCCTATATGCTTGCACAACATGTGGAAACTGTGGTGAGAACTGTAAACTCCTGAGGCGGAAATTTGGATCGGAATTTGCGGTAGATATTATTGAATTAGCACGGGCTGAAGCATTTAAAAATGGATTTTGTTCGGAAAAAGCTATTAATTTTGGAAATCATACTGCCAAAGAGCATAATCCATACTTAGAAAAACATGAAAATAGATTATCATGGCTTCCTGATGATTTTAAGAATCCCGAAGATCCAGAAATTGGATATTTTGTAGGTTGTACGTCATCTTACCGTGAAAAAGAATTAGCCAGAAATAACTTTGAAGTTCTCAAGAAAATAGGTGTCAAATTTGCCATCTTTCAGGAGGAATGGTGTTGTGGTTCACCGCTCCTTAGGACAGGTCAAAGGGAAACCGCAATAATCCAAGCAAAACATAATATTGACTTGTTTAAAAATAAAAATATCAAAACAATTGTTACTTCCTGTGCGGGTTGTTATCGAACCATCAAGGAAGATTACTCAAGAATATTCTACGATGGAATTTCTGAAGATAAATTACCATTTGAAGTTCTTCATATTTCAGAATATATCAAAAGGCTACTGGATGAAAACAAAATTGAATTTAAAAAGAATTTAAATGGAAAAAGAAAAGTTACTTATCATGATCCATGCCATCTCGGACGTCATGCGGGGGTATATAATGAGCCAAGAGAAATTATTAAAAAAATTCCCGGAATAGAGTTAGTAGAAATGCGCAAAATTAAAGGAGATGCAACATGTTGCGGTGCTGGAGGAGGTGTTAAAGCTGGATATTCTGAATGGGCTTTAGAAATGGCAACCAGTCGCATTGAAGAAGCATTAGAAACAGGAGCAGAAATATTAATAACCACTTGCCCGTTCTGTGAGCATAATTTCGCAGATGCTATAAAAGAGCATAATTATAATATCCAAATCATGGATTTAGTTAATTTATTAAAAGAATTATTATAGAAATTGAAATGAATTACGAATTAAAAAACATGAAAATTGAAAAAGGAGGAAAAAAATGTTTTTAGAAGAAAAATGTAAGAGGGATACATGTGGAATAGCTTGTTTAACAAAATGTTATTACATGGACTATTCAGAGCAAAAAGCAAAAGAAGAATTTGAAAAATTAATTAGAGGTGAACCGTCTACTGTAACATCGGAATGCGTAACGTGCTGTGCGTGCACAATGAATTGCCCATATGGCGCGGATCCCTTTGATCTTATAAGTAGGAGAATGGAAGAAACAGGGACTTTTATTGGGGGTGAACGTGCGGCCAACCAAATGAAAGGGGCTAATCTTCTCCCATCATCAATAACAAAGGGGGACCCTGATAAACCTATAATGAATCTTTGTACAGTGAATATGATTGCAGGAGCGATTGAAGGGCAATTATTTGAAGGATTAACCCTTCTTCAAGGAGGAGATTATTTCTGTCAAATTGGCGGATATCATGCAGGTATCCCAAGTATGGTCAGAGATAACGCCCAAAAATTCATCAATAACCTTGCAAAGGTCGTTCCAGATGATAATTACCTAATTTGCTTCCATGACGATTGCTTCATGATGCTGGACCATTATGCAAAAGATTTTGGGATGGAAGTTCCCTTTAAATATATCCATATTATTGAATATCTTCGAGATTATGTGAAGAAAAATCTCGATAAAATAAAGAAACTAAACATCAAAATCGCATACCAGCAACCCTGTGCCTCCCGTATAGGATGGGATGCTTTTAGGAAAAAAGATAAAGCACTCGATGAGTTATTTGAATTATTAGGTGTTGAACGAGTCGATAGAAAATATGACCGTGAAGGAGCACTCTGTTGTACTGCAGTTATTTCTCCTAATGATAAATATTGGAAAATGAACATTGCTGATGCTAAAAATGCAGGAGTAGAAGCAATGATTTTTCTCTGTCCAATCTGTTGTTTATACTTAAGGAGCAAAGCTCAAGCAGAAGGTATGGAACCTTACTTTTTAAGCAATCTAGTAAGGGAAGCATTGGGTGAAAATCTCCCAAAAGGGAAAGCGGGAAAAATATTTGAGTAAAATAAGATAAAAATAAAATATTATTTTTTAATTTTTCAATTAATTCTTTCTCCTAAAGCCATTCTTGCTAAATCAGTTAATAAATATGGTTTTAATCCTTTTTGTTCCACTTTAGAGCCTAGAGTTTCCTTACACATTGGGCATACAAATGCACAAACTTCAGCTCCATATTCAATCATATCGTTAACATTTTTTTCTTGAGTAGGCTTTACCAATTCTCTTTTACCTAGCATCGCAAAGGGAGCCGCACAACATATTGCATTTTCCCTGTCATATGTTCGTTTAACTCGTTCGACACCTATTAAGTCACAAATGTTATCAACATATTTTTCAATTTCAGGTAAAAATCGATTGGAACAGCTTCGCTGGTACGCAATTTTCATATTAAGTTTTTTTATCTCTGATTTATGATCATTTAGATATTCATACACATACTCAAAAATATGAATTGGTTTGAAAGGCACATCTATATTATTTCTTTGGCAATACGATGTCCACATGCCATAACATTCATCATGCCAACAGATAAGTTCCTTGATTCCATGCTTTTGGATACTTTCCATTATTATAGGAATTCTTTCTTTGATTAATGAGTCCCGCGCCATATGGTGAAACATTAAATTACAGAAAAAATCAGTTCCGCTTATATATTGCAGATCCTCAAACATTTGACCTTTCATATTCTCAGGATTAATCTTTGAAAATGTACATCTATTAAAGACTGGTTTATTAGAGTCAATTTCCTTAATTCTTACTTCATCATGGGGAGCAAATTGTTTAATTGCTCCTTGGAGCATAGCAGGATTAATATTAAAAGTATTATATTTTTCTTGTAATTCAGTTTTTAAATCAAATGGATGTGAATCATATGGACAATATTCATCACAGGCGAAACAGGTAACGCAATCTTTTAAAATGAAAGAATCTTCACCCTTAATCATTTTGTCCATTTCTTGTTTTGCTGTTTCTCTATCTACTTCCATCCATTGACATCGAGTTAAACAATCAATATTTTCACATTTAGAACAATTAGATTTATCAAACATAATTTTTTCAATTTTATGATTTTAGTAGTTTAAGTGTCAAATATTAAGAAGATATTTTTAATTTTGTGAAAATATAGTTAATAAACCAATATTTTTAGATTCCTTTTTTCATTTCTAGATGTAAACACTTCTTAATTAAACTATCAGGTAGATTCAAGTTTCTGAACTAGACCAAATCCATGAGGTTCATAGGAATTTATTTATTGGAGCTTACTGGCCCAGATTAAATTTTACAATGTTTAAAGACATTGGAATAACCGCTATCGTAAATTTGATGGAGGAAAATCTATACAATCCTACTAATCTAGGTTTTCATTATCTACATAGGGGTTTTCCTGATGATACCTATCCTCCTCACGAATATATTGAAGTAATTTTAAATTTTATTGATCTCCATCTAAAAGAAAATGGGAAAGTTTTGGTTCATTGTGCAATGGGGATTTCAAGGAGTGGAGGAATAACTATAGCCTGGTTATTAAAGGAGAATTCAGATTGGAGTTGGCAGGATGCTCTTTCCTATGTAAAGAAATCTAAATTTATCGGTCCTGCTGTAGAAATAAAAAATTCTGTTCTTGATTACTTTGAGAAAATTGAAAACAAGAAGAGATAACACTAATATAAGTACCTTGTGAGTAAAACTCTTTTAATTAGTGAGTTTGATTGTTTATCATTTACTTAAATATATAAAACAAGACTAAGATTAGTTAATAAAAAATCAGTATTATTAAAAAATTAGAGGAGATCTATTTTTGTCTGAATTTGAACAGAAAGTATTAAAATCACTTGAAGAAATAAATAGTAAACTTGATTCCTTATTAAAAAGTGGAGCCTCAGCATCCACACCGACTCCAACAGCTGCCCCCCCAGCACAAGCTCCTGCTACAGCTCCTGAAATAAGTCGCCCAAAACCTTCTGAACTTGTAGAAAAGCAAAAGGAGGAAGAAAGAATGGAAGAAAAACCTCCTGTTGAAGGCAGGAGAATATGCCCCGAATGCTCCGGAACCACTTTCGCTACACACGAAGATAAGCAACAGGTGCTTCACCAAATGGGTGGCGTAAAGATCTATGCTAAAAAATATGTATGTAAGAGCTGTGGGTACGAATACTAAGCTATCGCTGCCAGTATCTTTCAATTCATCAAACCGAAATAAAAAATCCATTTCAATAATTTTTTATTCCCTTTTTATTAATATGTAGACGATTTTATCTGTATATACATTTTCAGTTAGGTTTTTATCTTGAATATTCTTAACATTTTTAATAAAAACTTAGAAAAGACGTAATGGTGTACTTTTAGATTCCTCAATGGCGAGTAAAAAAAGGGATTCAGTATGTAAAGAACTTTTTTCTAAATAACTTTACAAGCATAAAAGTTCCCTATTCTGCCCAGATAGAATTAACACTACGTTGCAATGGAACGTGCTCATTTTGTTCTATACATTCTTTACCAAAATCTATTAAAGGAGAAGATATGAGCACTAAACAAATAAAACAATTAATAGATCAAATTGCTGATTTAGGAGTGTTAGCCTTGTCCTTTACAGGAGGTGAACCTACTCTTAGAAGAGATCTTCCGGAATTAATATATCATACAGGAGTAGTTCATGGTTTTATGAATGGAATTGCTACTAATGGTTATTTATTGCCAAAACTGTTTAAAGAACATAAATTAGAGGGCTTGGATTATATCTTAATATCTTTAGATTATCCTAACGCAGAATTACATAATAAAATGAGGGGTTTCAATGTTTTTGACAAAGTAATTGAGTCCATTAAATTAGCTAATAGAAATGAAATAAAACCAATAATAAGTACTGTTGTAATGAACGATAATTTACCATTTTTAGAAGATATGTGTGAATTAGCAGAAAATTTAAATTGTTCTATAGAAATGTATCCTTGTGAAGATATTATAAGGAATTACTCTGAAAACAGTTACCATATTGATAAAATTAATGATTTAATCCCAGATATCTCCAGCTGGGCCAACATAATGAGGTCATTAAGAAGAAATTATAAAAATATTCTGACTGATCCGGTTTCAATTGAAGTAGTCGAGAAGGGAGGATTTGGGGGATATCCTTCATATCATCAAAAAACCCTACGATGTCATGTCGCGGAAGCTTATATATTCATAAGTCATGACGGATTTGTTCATTATCCCTGTAAAATTCACCCTTTAATTAGTTTTGATGCACTTAAATATTCCTTACATAATATCTACTATTCAGAAGAAGTTAGGGAAATCATGAAACAGCATGATAATTATGATTTCTGTGATAATTGTCGTTTAGGGTGTGCTATAGCATCGTCAATTCCAACTCGATGGAAGACCCTTTATTCTAAATATGTAAAGGGGTTTCTAGATGGAAATTTAAGATGAATAAAGACTAAATTATTTAGAGTTCCTTATTTTGTGGAAAACTCTAAGTTTAAAACTAATATAAAAAAATTTAATTTACATCATGTTTTTCTTAATATAGTGATAACTTTATGTCAGATGCGTTTATAATTATTCAAATTATGCTCATAACCATTGTTATGGTATTTTTAGGTATGATCCTAAACAAGCTCTTAGGTTTATCTAAAGATAAAGTATCAGAATTTAAGGAGCAAGCTTTTAACCTTCAAGAACGTATGAAAAATGCTCAAGTGTTAGCTGATCCACAATTGATGTTACAGGTACAACGGGAAACAATGCAATTTACAAAAAGCATAATGATTAAGCAATTTGTCCCTTTATGTTTAAGGTGTTTCATATTTATAGGTATCTTTGCTGTTCTGGGTTTTATTTATGCGGATTATGATAGCGGTTTATTACCATTTCCTCTGTTGATTTTTGGTACGGGATGGGTTGCAATATATTTTATATTTTCAATATCTTTTTCATTAATCATCTTTGGTATGAAGAAGCTTTACAAGAGAATCACTGGAAAGCAGGTTTCCTCACAAGGTCATTTAAGAGAAATTATGGAGTTAGTGTCCCCAACTCAACAATCTTCTGGAATTTCATTCCAAGTTGCAAATCCTGTACCGTTTAATACAGACGAGGACTCTTCCGAAAAATCAGATTCTTGGAAGGATCGAATTCAGAAATAGCTATTTTGATCCTCTAAATGAAATCTGATGAATCTCTGTTTTATATGAGAAAAATTAGCATGAACTCACTAGGTGTTTAAAATTGACAGAAGAGAATAATACTAAAAGGCAGATGACACTGTATTTTACCTTTGCTGCTTTGATGATTGGGCTTAATTATTTAATTCAGAAATTGAATCAATTAGTAATTGCTCCTTCCATATGTGACATTGTTGGAGGTAATAGTTTTTTTGACCTAGTGTATTGTTCTACTGATCCTTTTAATATGCCAGAATTGGCCGGATCCATTATTGCCGTGGGTATTACGTATATCATTAAATTTTTCCTAGATAAATATATCGTTTTCAAAGGTGGAGGAACAGAATTGAGAGAAACTTCACTAGAATTTATCAAATATTTTGGTTTTGCAATTCTTACAACCCTTGAAAACATCGGTATTCAATTTCTACTGACAAATTTTCTTAATTCTCCCTTAGAAGTAAGCTTTATTATTGCTTTATCTATCGGATACATAACTAAATTTTTCCTAGATAAGCGATATGTGTTTTTAAAAAAAATTGAAGAATAAAAAAATTTAATAGACCGAAATGCGTTTTAATTCATATGCCAGATGAGCAAGAAGAACGAGAAGAAGAAGATAAATCGATAATTTCAGCCCTTGGACAACTTGGTTGGGTGGAAGAATCTGAGGAAGAAGATGTTCCAGAAGTCGGTGATGATCTTACAGAACAGATTAACTTTTTTAAAGAAGAAAACAAGAGATTGATGGGAGAAATTAATGAGAAGAATGATACTATTAATGAAAAGATAGAAACTATCAATAACCTTGAATCTCACATCCAAAAAATGTCAAAGCAATCAGAAGACGAATCAGATCAAGATCAAACAATACAAAAGCTTTATGAAACAATAGAAAGTAAAAATGATGAGATTGAGAGATTAAATACTCTTTCTGAGAATGAATCAGGTAAATCAAAGAAGATAATTCAGGATCAGATTCAAAAAATACAAGAATTAACAGCACAAATTGAGGAATTCCAATCTGGTCAGACTGATGTGATTAGTAAAAAAGATGTTCAAATCAAAGAGTTAGAAGAACAACTTCAGTATCTCGAAGGGGATACAATTCAAAAATCAAAGTTCCAAAAAGTTGAGGTTCTGTTAGAGAAAAAAGATGAAATTATAACAGAAAAAGAAAAAACTATTTTCACCTTAGAAAATTCATTAAAGACCGCAAATCAGAAGATGCAAGAAATCAATCAACAATATGAGACGTTTAATTTAGT
This sequence comes from Promethearchaeota archaeon, assembly GCA_019894975.1. Classification (GTDB taxonomy): domain Archaea; phylum Asgardarchaeota; class Lokiarchaeia; order Sigyniarchaeales; family SOKP01; genus Loki-b32. Next base: position 74,462 of record JAGXNO010000010.1, read on the forward strand.
GAAAAAAGATCTAGAGAAGAAATCAGCTCGTAATAAAGAATTAATAGTTGAGATTGAAGAATTAAAGCAAAAAAATATTACAAATTTGGAATTTGTAAATCGTCTTGAAGAAAAATTAGAAGATGCCCATAGAACTTCAGGAAATATTACTGGAAAATTCGAAGTCGAATTAAGTAGTCTAAGAAATATCTTGGATGGAAAAAATGATGAAATTATCTCTCTAAAAGAAAATTTTAAAAAAGTAAATGCAGAATTACAGGAATTAAAAACAATTGAAGAGAAAATATTAGGCGATATTCAGGATTTGAAAGACGAGAAACTTAAACTAGAATCTGATATTGAAAGTAAAGATAGTGAAATTATAGATCTAAAGAAGAGAATCAAGTTAATGCGTAGAGATATGCAAAAAACGAATTAATAAATCTCTTAATCCAAATCTCTAAATAAAATAAATAAAAAAGATAAAAAATAAAATAGAAAGATTATAACCTTACTTTTCTCTCCAGATTACACCACATTGCCCACAACTATACTTCTTCCCATAAACTCGGGGATAATCTAGAATAATATTAGATTTATCGGTACTCTCATGAATCATATGAGGATCATCAATTCCACATTCGGGACATTTTCTGCGACCTTCCAATTTTTCTACTGTTAGAATAGATGTATCGGTCTTACCAGGAATCCCTGGAGCAGCTGCAGAGGATCTCATTTCTGATATATCGGCTTTTACTTCTTCTGGAGTCACATCTCTGACTTCTGATTTAAATTCTGGTTGGATTGTCGCGGCAACTCTGTCATCTTCATCTTCACCTTCTAACACAGATTCAGCTTTTAATTGCACAGCATCAGATTCTTTATAGTCTTCACCTTTATCTATAGCAGCTTTAAACTCTGCATCATCTCCTTCTTCAAAAATAGTTTCTTGCTGCAATCCAGCTCTATCAGCGTCTATAGAACGTGCCCATTGACCAGCTCTGACTTTTTCTGTAACGGTGCATGCATTCCCTTGCCAAATATATACTTTAGTACCTAAATCAGCAACGAAACAATCTTCTGATTCGAGTGAGTTTTTAGAAAAGGGAACTTGAATCATTTTCATAGCATTTATATCTTCGAATTCCTCGGCAGAAACCCGATAAAGAATATTCTTCCACTCATTGAATTGCGCAAAATCGCCTGTAGTTACATCTTTAAGTAGTGTTTTAGCATAATTTTTTTCTACCATTTTCATGGCTCCCATCGGAGCGATTAATCCAAGAAATTCTTTTGTTTCAAAACCTTGATCTACTGTAATTATTTTTGCAGCTCCACCACGTTGTTGGTCTAATGTTCTAGCTTGAGCAGCGCCAGAAGTTTTTTCATCTACCGAACATTTATTTCCAATCCAAATGAATATAGTCTTTTCAGCATCGACCAGATAAACATCCCCGCTACTAAATACGTTCTTATTGATTTCTTTTAATTCACCTTTATCGACAAGAAATAGTTTCATATAAAATTCTCACTTTTAATTTTAATAAAATTTTTACTTTAAATCTATTATAAAACTAGGTGTATAAAAATTTGTGTTAAAAAAAAACCTCTTCCTAAATTAAAAATCATTTAGAGCGAGATTTATTCTTTTCACCACTTCTGGGATATTGCTAAGATCGATTGAACAATACGCAATTCGAATTCCGTTTATACCCTCATCTGGTTTTTCGATGGGAATTACACCTACTTTATATTTCTGCAGTAAATGATCCCCAAATTCAGTTGCTTTAATTTTTTTTGGGTTCAAATTTAGAAATAAGAAAAATCCCCCAGAATTTGGGTCAATAGAAATATCTTTATCGTCGATTTTCATTAGTTCTGAATTAATTTTCTCATATCTTTTCTTGAGTAAGTTAAAAACCTTTTCTCTAGAGGAGAGAAATTTCTCTATCCCTTTTTCTTTAAACATTTTTTGAGTAATAGTTTGATAAAAGTGATTACAGCTAGAAATTGTCGCTCGATTGAGCCCTTCTGATTTATTATTTATTTCAGATTTAAGATCCTCTAATTCTTCATCATTTTTTGTCCAACTTGGTTTTAAACCAAAAGTAAGAAAACCAATTCTCGCACCATACATTAGAAGTTCTTTAGTGACACCATCTAGTTTTATAGGTATAACATCTTCCTCTAATTGATGCAGATCATAGAATATAGATCTAGTTGATGAATCATTCGTGTACACATATGGTTCGTAAGCATCATCTACTATCACAAATATAGGCTTCTTTAGACTTCGTTGCCTTTCCTGTAGAAGGGATACAATTTCATTACTCTCCTTTTTAGTAGGTACATATCCAGTTGGATTATTTGGGAAATTTAATATGATAACAATTTTTTCTTGGGATTTAGCAACATCTTTTATAGCATCATCTAGACTATTAAGATTAAAATTCTGACCACTAAAAAACTCAAAAGATTTAATCCTCGCACCAATATTTTTCTCGATTATATTATCGTAATTGCCCCATCTCTTATTTGGAGCAATAATAAATTCTCCAGAATCCAAAAGTAAAGCGCAACTATGATAAATTCCATTAGTAACACCAGCAGTAACTATAGGTTTTGTTATATATCTTTCTAATCTTAGCAATAGATCTTTTTCCCGATTTTTATCGTATTTCGCCTTTCTTACAATCCAATCCTTCCATATTTCTCTGATTTCATTTAAACCACCTATGGAGGCATAAGGTACAATTTGTTTAACGTTTACGCTAAAAAATTCTGAGAGCTCATCTAGGTAACATGGTAACCATTCTGAACTTCCTCCATCAATAAAATCTTTTTCAAATCCAAACGCTGATCCTATTGTCCCGATTATTTCCGCTTCTTTCTTTGCTCTTCCAGACCAATAAAAAATTCCCTGAGGTAAAAATAGTCTTCTGCCTAATTCTGAATAGGCATTATAGAGTGGTGTTTTCTTAAGAATATTAAATTCCATTATTTTTTCTTCCTATTTTAAATATTTTTTCTAATCTTTAACTATAAATAAATAATGTATATTAATGAAATTTATTTACTGAATTTAAATAAAAATAAGTATTAAAGAATAAATATGAATGAAGAAAATAACCTAAAAGAATCCGATCCTAAAGAAACAGGTGAAAAACCTTTTAGGAAGGGATGGAATAACCTAATAGACGGTTTCAAAGGTGGATTTGAAAAATTTCAACTATCATTAGAGGAACAATCCAAGAAAAACAAAGAAGTATGGGAAGAAAATAAAGACAAAGTGAACAAATTTTTCACAGATGTTAAACAAGATTTGGAAAAAAAAGTAAGTGACTGGAATGCGGATATGGAGAAAAAGAAAATAGAATCAAAGGAACAATGGGATGCTTATACAAGTAAAGTCAGTCAAGATTTTAAAAATTGGCAGGAGAAAACAAAAGACGATTGGAATTCCGGTTTGAATTCGTTTAAAAAGGGATTTTTTAAAGTGTATTTTTGGTTCCTATTGTTGACAATTCCGCTCCTTATTATTGTTGTCATAGTATTGGCAGTTGTAAGTAGATTGTTAGGATAATTTTGAAATTCTATTCATTTCAGGAAAACTATGCTGGATATACTTCTTTTCTCTTTTTTAATTGCCTTAACAGGTGCGTTAACACCCGGACCATTGTTGACATTCACAATTTATAAATCTTTACAGGAAAAAAGGGGTTATCTTGCAGGGTTTTTCATAATATTAGGACATGCTCTAATTGAATTAATTTTAATAGTAGTACTGTTGGCGGGAGCTACAATTTTGTTTCAAAATATAATATTTTTGACTATTATCGGCATAATTGGGGGCTCATTTCTTATAATTTTCGGTATCTTAGTTATTAGAAACACAACTAAAACAGATCCACACGTAGATTTCAATCTTCAGGATGAGACTATTAAAGGATACAAAGGTAACAGTTTTTTAGGAGGAATTATTGTTAGTCTCAGCAACCCATACTGGGAATTCTGGTGGGCAGTAATTGGATTAGGATTTATGGTTAATTATAATATATCTTTCTCAAATCCAGTGGGTTTAATACTTTTTTTTATAGGGCATGAATTAGGAGATATTGTGTGGTATTTACCCGTATCTACATTTGTGTATCTTGGAGGGAAGAAGCTAAATCCTAAAATCTATAAATACATTCTAATTATTTGTGCAGGTTTTATGATAATATTTGGTTTATATTTATCTTTCAATATAATTCTGTTTCCACCTAGTGTATGATCTGAGTATTATGCATATATTTTAGAGCATTTTGATGTTTTTTCCTCATAAATTCAAATGCAGAGATAAATTAAACTTGTGTTTATGAGTGCGATGGAAAAAAATCTAATAAGTAACGAAGCTCGTAAATTTCTCATACGAAAACTATTAACTATATGCCCTGTTTGCCAGAAACGTATCTATGGAAAAGATATCGACATCTTAAAAATCGATTCATCTAAAATTAATCATTGGCCCTTAAGGTATATCCATTGTCATAAGACTAATAGTGTACCCTTTCATGCCCTAACCATCTTTTTAGATGCAAATTTTAGCGTTAGGGGAAATGAAGTATCAGAATTTATAAAAATTGAAAACCAAAAAGAATTAATCTAATATTCTTCTAATTCGTAATCTTCCTGTTCTTCAAAAAGATCTGAATGAGGTTCAAGAAAATGGTTTTGACACATTGGACACGAATTATATTTTGAAAGCCAAAATGCTACACACAGGTAATGGTATGTACTCCCACAGAAAGGACAGGTGATAACTTTATCCTTAGCAAAATTTATATATTTATGACAAACTGTACATTGAACTTCTGAACTTGATATTCCTTTGCTTAATTTCACACGATTTGACAAAAGCTTTTCTAGTTTTGATAGTTCCACCTGATAAAGTCCTAGAGAATTATTTAAATGGTTTATCTTTGAATTTATTTCGGCAATTCTTTCTCTTAGCTCATCTTCTGTTAATTTCTCTGCAAGAAATGCTGATAGTGCGAAATTTAAGGGCAATCCTTCAAATTTCTCAGTTTGTTCAGAAATTTCGGTAATTGTAGCGAATAGAAAACCCTCCTTATCAAGTAATTCTTTGAAACTTTTAAATAACTTGTTTATTAGAAGGGATATAAGAAAAGTTAATTGATCTCTTTTACGATTAAAGTTATCTTCCCATAACTTTATAATTTGGTAAATTTCTATATCTTGAGTCTTTTTAGTTTCAAGTGTTTTATAAACGTCATCTTTTATCGTTTGTATCTTCTCACTATACTTCTTTAGGATCTCTCTTATCTGAGTTAATTGAGGAAATTCTTCTTTAATTATCAGTGAAGTCTCATCCTCATATGTTCTAATTATGTCATTAAGCTCTGAAATTTTTCCTTTAATGAAATTTCTAATATTTATCCTCACATCTTCATCTTTTACAGTCTTGATGAAGGATAAATATTCATTTTTTCTGCGATATATTTCAGATCCTACATTAGAAAATATCTTTCTCCAGGATTCAGTTATACTATCGTATGGTTTGAGATAATTTTCCAAGGTTAGGACCCAATCTTCGATTTCCTGAATTTTTGAGTAGAATTGGTCTATTTTCGTATAGTAGAAATTCGCAATCTTCTCAAATTCTTCAGGTTCAGTGTCATCATGAATTTTTTCTTGGAATTTCTTCTCTAATCCTAAAATATAGTAATCTACAATTTTTGGGAGGAAAATACCTATTTTTTGTTTTTTAAGATCTTCAAGATCAGCACCAATTTGTTTGTCTTTTAAATTAAACTCCTTAATTTCCGCAATGATATCTTCGGATTTCTCCAAATTTAAGTCTTTTAGAAGGGGTTTTATGAAATTTTTAAGGTTTTGGATAATTTCCTTCCGTTCTAAGATGTTTATAAACTCATCTCCTTGATATTCTTCTATAGTTTTATTCTGATTTAAGAGATAAGTCAACTCAGAAAAGAAATTAATTTTTTGTTCATTTTTTGATAAAAAATACTGGTGAATTTCATCATAATGAAACGTTAATAGTGATTCCTGTTTGTCTTTTTTCCTTTTTTTAATAAATACTTCATTTAAGCTTTTAATAAAAACATATAACTCTTTAAACTCATCCCAATTTTCTAAAGCTTTAGGAATTCCATCTATTTTAAAGTTCAAGTTTTTAATTTTATTTATTTCGTTCCAGAGATAAAGTTGATCATCATAAACATTTTGGGGCTTTTTTAATGAATTTATTATATTAGACGCAATATCATTGCTTTTACGAAGTAGGCCAATCGTATCTGATAACAAGTTGTTTATGAAAATATTTCCGTTTTTCAATAGTCTTTTTACATTGGAGCAATTTGAATTTAAATCCTGTAGATTATTTATTATCGAATTTAACTGAGCTAAAATCCCTGATTTTATGTAAAAATAATCTTTAGAATTATTATCTTCTTCCGAATGGATTATATACATATTCAAAAAATTAGAAATATCGTCTAAATACTTAGTATAAGAATCTAATATAGTGGGAGATAACTGTAGCTGGTCTTCAATATATTCTGTAATTTCTGATTCTTCAGCATTTTTAGATTTAAATCCAATTAACCTTTTCTTAATTTCAATAATCTCACTTTTAGAAAAAGTCTTAATTTCTTTGGCATCAGTAAAAATGTTATTCGTTAAGTTCAAAATATTATACCCGTTCTATGGATTCTAATACATAATAAAAGGAAGAAATCATATAATAAATTATTATTTATTATAACGCCGGTTAGTAAATCAAAAGACTAAGGACTGAAAAGGTTATTCACCTAATTCATTAACCTCTAAATACTTCTCTTTTGAACCATCCTTTGTAATAGTTAAAATATCAATACCATTCCCCGACATTACGTCTCGGGAAATTGAATTCCTAATTGCTTTTTCAACCAATTTTTCACCGGCAGCCGTAGTCATCCCAGGTTTATATTCTGCTTCTAAAATACCGATTGACAATAACATCCCCGTTCCAGTAGTTCCATAATCATCTGGCATTAAACTACCAATGGCATCTAGTGTATACAATTCAGGTCCCCCTACATCCATCCCTGCGACAACTAAGTTCGTGAATAGTGGAGCCATTTTCCTTGAATATAGATAGTTTGATACCATTTTTCCCATGCTTCTTGTCGATATCCTATCCCCGGCATCTAGAAGATATAAATTTGCTTGTGCTCTTAGTATCTTCACAAGAATCTGAAAATCCCCGATCAACCCGTAACATGCCATACCTATGTGTTCGGTTATTTTGAACACTTTTCTCGTTGATTTATTCGTAACAGTATATCCCCACGTTGCTCTTCGGTCATTACCTAATACAACACCATCCTTACATTTGATTCCTATTCCTGTTGCTCCAGGAACCATTATTTGTTGAGCCATCGATATGTTCACTCTAAGTTATTGAATTATTATATCTATTTTGTAATTATAAATAAACAGACCTAATTAAAATTTTTCTTTTAAATTATAATGTTTAACAATCTACATCATTAAACTAAAAGGATTTATTCAAGTTCAACTTAAAGATTTTTCTATATTTCGAGTAATCACATGATAATTAAAGGATTAATACCGCAAGTTTATAATCCCTAGTAAAAACAATAGAAAAAAAATCTGTAAATTTTCCTGTCACAATTTGTGAATTTTCAAAATAAACCTAAAGTATAAAAAAAAATTACCTATTAGCAAATTGTGTCTTATAAAAACTTATTACTTTCTCGAAAGTATCGTCCAATATTGGTTCTTGGTCTTGACTGATCAGAATTTTTGTAAGTTCTTCTTTAAGCATTCCAAATATTTCTAAAAATCCTCCCATTCGATCAGCCGGACTTAAATCCTCTCTTTTCGCTTCTTCACCTAGGTTATAATGATATTTCACTTGGTAAGCTATTAGTACTCGCCATATAAATCCCTTTATGGCTCTTTCCGAAATAGGAAGATACTGGTTGATAAGTTGTGCAAGAGAAACGACTATCTTTTTTTGTTCTGCAGTTAAATGTAATTTTTTATAGTCCTCTTCTGCTTCCTCAATTGATTTAGGTTTGAATTTTATTTCATTACTCATTATTTTTTATTCCCGTTTTATTTATTTCATTTTTTTTTAAATGTATATGAAAAATGATAAAAGGGATTTTTATATATTTGGAAAAGGATAAGGGGTGATAGAGTCTTATAATTGATTAATTATGTTGATGCAGGT
>JAGXNO010000110.1 GCA_019894975.1 Promethearchaeota archaeon
AATATATACCGTTCCATCTAAAGATTTATATGTAATTCCTTTACGTGGTCATATCCTTTCCTATAAAAACACAGACGCTTATAAAAGTTGGACTAAAACCCCTGCTAGAGAAATTATTACTAATCCTAAAGCAATCAAGAAATTTCCGATAAGTTATGCACCTCCCTATATAAAAACCCTTAAGGAATATTCTAAACTTTCCACTCATTGTATTATTGGAACAGATGCAGATATTGAGGGATGTAACATTGGATTAATTGATGCTCTCCCCTTTGTAAAGCAAGTAAATCCCAATATAAAAGTTTCTCAATTATGGTTAAGTTCTCTACAAAAAAATGAAATTATTAATAAATATAATAATTTAATTAGTCCAAAGTATAGCTGGGGTGAATCTGGGGAAGCCAGGGCCATTATTGACGCATTCATCGGTTTTTCTGCCACCAGAGAAATTACTGCCACATTTCGCTCTTTATTGGATAAATTTAATGTCCGATTTACTTCAGTTGGGAGGGTTCAAACGAGTCTTCTATATCTAATATATTTAAGAGACCAAGAAATCAAGAAATTTGTTCCAGAACCCTATTTTTTAATTGATGCTGTGCTATTTCATGATAAAGGTATATTTAAAGCTCACCATACCTCAAATCCCTTTAAGAAAGATCTAAAGTCTAAAGTAAATCTAATATTCCAAAAAATCAAAAATGAGAAAGTCGCTAAAATAGTCGATTCGCCCCAGAAATTAAAAAGGAGAACTCCTCCTTCTCCTTTAAACACTACAAATGCTTTAATGCTTTTGACAAGAAATTTAAAAATATCTGCCAATGTGGCATTAACCACTATGAATGCCCTCTATCTAAATAAATTATTATCCTACCCAAGAACAGATAGCGACGTTTATAAACCTGATTTTGACCATCTTAGTTTTCTAAACAAATTCACTTCCCACACCAAATTAGGAAATTACACAAGAAATTTACTTAGTAACAAAAGAATACATCCCACAAAAGGTAAAAAAGATGCTGGTGATCATCCCCCAATTACTCCTCTTGAGAGTTTAGAAGAAGTAGACTCGAGATTTGAAAATGAATTACAAAAAAAAGTGTATAATTTACTTACTCGTCATTACCTTGCGTTATTTGGTGAAGATGCTTTAGAAGCATTACAAGTTTTAAATCTACTAATTAAAGATGAAACCTTTAAAGCTCAACGAGTGTCTTTAATTTCAGCAGGTTTTCTAGTAATTGCTCCTTTTCTTAGCCCCAAATATGAAGAGCAAATCCAAATTTCTGGGGATGAGATTCCTATAAAGGAAATATTAGTGACTCAAAAAGAAACAAAACCCCCACCAAATTACTCCGATACATCTTTGCTTAAATTAATGGAAAAAAATCATCTGGGTACAAAATCAACTCGACCAAATATTATAAAAATACTCCAAACTCGTAAATTAATAGTAAGAAATAAAACTCAATATTCTATTACGGATTTAGGTGTCCTTCTTATTGAAAGTCTTATAAAAATCTGGTTGCCTTTTCTAGAACCAAACTTTACTAAACGAGTTGAAGCCAAACTCGATGAAATTAAATTGCATAAAAGAAAGATGAATGATGTTATTGATGAGGTAAGAAATGAATTTTTGAACCTTTTTGATAAGCTATTAGCAAATAAAATAGAAATTATCTCAAAAGCTAACAATTTCAAAATAAGTAACAGCAACTTTAAAACAAGTTATGCTAATCCCTTAACTACATCGAACTGCCCATTTTGTAATAAAAGTCCCATGAAATTTATCAATCTAAAAAGTAAAAGATTTCTGGTTTGTTCAGATGATATTTGCAAAAAATATTTATCATTGCCTAAAAACGGAACTATAAAATTATTAACTTCCTCTTGTTCGATTTGTAATTTCAACATTTTTAAAATCTCTCTTAGGAAAAATAATAAACCGTATAACTATTATCTATGTCCAAAATGTTGGAATGAGAGCTTTAAAGAAAATAGTGGGAAAGGATTTTGCTCTAATTGTGAGAATTTCAAAATTATTAAAGATAAATGCATAAAAAAGGAGTAGAATTACTTAATCCCTTAATTCAATTAAATATTTCAAATTTCTAGAGAAAACTTTTTGCATCAAATCGATAAGCCGCTCTGGTTAAGCCTACATAATTATCTGAAATTTTGTAGTAGAGTTTGCTATTTACTACTTTTTTTTCCAAATAATTATTTTTTATCATGTGGTTCATAGAATTTATCATTGTTCCTAACGTTACGGCACCAAAGTATCCATGCTGTTTCTTAGTTATTCTTATTAATTCAAGCTCAGAATGCCAGTGACCATCTAATAAAGCTATGAGAATTTCGTTTTTAATAGGAGCCTTAATATCTTTGATTTTGTTAAATAGAATGGAGTAGTTGGGTTTATAAAAATTATTTTTCTTGAATTCTTCCATATTCTTAAAGACCTGTAAAGGAGAGTATATATATTATGAATAAATATTGAGTAAAATTATATATTTAAATGTAATATCACCATACTATGAGAAAAGTACCAAAGCACATTTTATAACAAATCAGGAGGAATGCCATCTTTAAAATATTTTGCTCTTGTTATCCAGCTTTCAGAAAATTCTGGAATCAGAGCAAGAATTGAGCCTCCTACCCATACAGAAAAGGTTCTCTCGCTAGGAGCAATGATCCTTACTACTTGGCTTTTCTTTTTCCTTCTGGCTAATTCCAGTTCTAATTCTTGATACATTCTTGATTTAAGATTAGGAAACATGGAAGAACCCCCAGATAAGAAAATATTATTTAGCAGATCTGGGCGTATATCTAAATCACAAGCTTCAATTACATCCATAACGGCTACGGGTAAGGAATCTAATTCTAATTCAGAAGAGGGATTAAATAATAACTCGGGTACCATAAATCTTTCATTATGCAATGAGATTGTAGAACCGTCTGGTAATGAATATTCTTTATTATACTGTTCACTTCTTTTTAGGTCTTCAGTATAATCCAATGAAACAAAACAGGCTTTTTCTTTTAGAACTCTAACCAATTCCCTCCTTATTGATGAATCAACAGACCACCCAATTGATTCTAAGATCTTTTCCATGTAGTGGGTTAATACTCTCCCCCCTATGTCTAAAATCTTTACAGCATGCTCTAATTTATATCCCTCATAAATGGGGACAATTCTGGTGTTACTATCTCCAATTTCAATTATTAATCCCGTTTGAAATCCTCCTGAATACAAAGTTAACATAGAATCCAACACAGGATAGAATGCCATACATTGATATTTTTCTAAAAATAGCTCAAAAATCTTTTCTAAATCTGTATACGGGAATAAGGGATGAACAGCAAAGAGAACATTAACAAGTGTAGGATCAACTCGTAGATTATAAAAGATATAGTCCAGAATATTTTCAAAATGCTTCCAATCTGTAATCATTCCCTTTTCAATGGGATGAAATATTTTGTATAGTCCAATAGATTGAATTTCATCTCCAACATACAATTCATCTTCGTGTACCTTTCGAGGAGCATAATCGATACTCACACTTTGATATTTTGGTTTGCCCACCATTGTTAAAAACACTTGACTTGGTGAATCTTCTCCAGCAAACCCTATTTTGGTTGAAAACTGACCTATATCCATTACAACTGTAAGATTTCTCATCCTTAACTATATAAAAATCTCTTCTACTTTTAAATTTCTGATTAGAACTCTTAATTATAATATTATTATTCTATATATTTTAATTAATGTTATACTATCAAAGCTTTCTTTATTGAATTAAAACTATTTTTTGTAGAGCTTCTTATTTCAAATCAATTAAAAAATAGAAATCCTTCTTAATTTTTCATAAGGTAAAAAAAAGTATTAAAAAAACTTTTACATCGCACAGGTTGTATCTGGAAAATTAGCCAGATTGGTGAATTTATTATTATTAACTTTATTAGAGACAAAAATTAAACAAGAATAATGGGAAATTTATTTTAAATCTCAAAAAAATGAAAGAATTCAAGGTTAACGAGTACATCACGCTGAAGTTGGAAGGTGGAAAGACCAATATTTACGTTAAGAGTCAATTGTTTAATCAATGTAAGTTTTTATTCATAAATATCGCTGTAGAAAAGGTACGTTCTTTTGATGAAAAGCTATAGAATTATTAATAATTAATAAGATTGGAATGATTACTCCAGCTGTTATTATTACTACTATTATAACAGATATATATAATAGTTTTTTTCTAATATTCCCTCACTTCCCTTCTTAATATAGTAATGATATTATAGGTTTTAACATTCTCTTCAACAGTGAAAAATACTTCAGTTGATACTAAGCATTTTTTTGTTCATTTTTTTGTCTTCTTTTTTTAGTCTGGCCTTAGAAGAATTTAGGATAACCACGTTTATATTTTTAATGTTGATCATGATATCCTGAGCAACTTAATTTTTCCATGAAATTTTCATTGAAATCAGACGTTGAATTTACCTTTCCATTGATCCTATATACTTCTATTCTTGCGGCTTATGATGTGCTAGAGAGGATTATATCGATTATGAGAATTAAACTAAAATTAAAAAAAAACAAAATAACAAGAAAAAAGAGAAAATAGTTTTATTTAGGATGTTCATTTTTAACGATTGTAGCAATTGACATACCAAAACCCACACACATGCTACTAATAGCGAATTCATCTCCAGTTTTCTCTAGCTGATGAACATTAGAACCAATTAATCTGCAACCTGTCATTCCAGTTGGGTGTCCAAGAGCAATAGCTCCACCCCATGGATTAAAATTAGGACTATTCCAATCTAAATCCATTTCTTTACAACAACCATAGATAACTGGACTAAAAGCTTCATTAATTTCAATATAAC
>JAGXNO010000111.1 GCA_019894975.1 Promethearchaeota archaeon
GTTTACTCGCTACCTCACCTCGCTTGGCGGGTATTTCTAATTGTCATCAGTGAGTAATTCTAATTGTCGTTAAGCGATGTTATGAGGTTTTATTGGAATCACTGGATAGAAACCAGAAAATGATTACTAAAGAAATTGCTGCTGAGATAGGAAAAATAAAGAAAACAGCAAAGAAAGCATTGAGTAAACTTGAAGAAAACGAATTAATTTTCCAATCAGAGGAAGATGTTTTTGAGGCTAATATTGTAGATGTTTCAAAACTAAATGAGATAGCTGAAGAAAAAGGCACTTTAGGAATTTCAGATAAACGCCATCTACAACATAAAAAAGAACGAGAGGATTATGCTTACTATCAGCTTACAGGAGGAAAATCTGGACGCTGAAAAAAATTAGTAATTATCTGATTGTTGAATAAAGGTTATCAATATTTATTCGAAGACCTTTCTTTTATCACCAAATTTTTTTTATTTCGGATATTGTTCTTTGACAATTATGGGTATCCGAAGAAAGAGTTTAAATTCTCCTTTTGAAGGAAAACTCATTGATAAACGCCTATAAAATAGAGGTAAATTGAGGATGTACTATACAACATTGGATTCGCAAAGAACTCTTCATGAAATTTTTTTCGCAATATTCAATAAACTTAGTGTACCTTGTTACTACCTCAAAGAACAAAAGAAGAGTATTCTTCAAAGAATATCAACAATTTAAGTTAGCCACTCCTCAATTATCTTATCAATTATTGACTATAATATATATGTGAGGATTAGAGTTTAGATATATTTAAAAGAAATATTATAATCAAGGGGTTGGGTGGAACAATGAATCTCCAATCACATATAAAGACGGAACTTTGGCTTGCAGTCGAAAGTGCATATAAATCTGAAAATTATAACCATGCAATCGTAGATGCAATTCATTACTTAACCAATGTTATCCGTGATAAGTCTGGTGTAGACGGAGATGGAGAAAGCTTAATTGGTCAAGCGTTTGGTGGACATTCACCAAAACTTAGGATAAATAAATTACAGACACAATCTGAGCAAGATGAACAAAAAGGATTAGTTCAATTATTAATTGGCTTATATAAAGGAATAAGAAACCCCCGAAGTCATGAACAAATTACAGATGATCAAATCACCGCTGATGCCATAATTTATTTCATTAATTATCTAGTATGCGTGATTGACAAATCCCAGGAACCATTCACTATATCACAATTTATGGAGAGAGTCTTTGATCCAGATTTTGTCAAATCATCTCTATATGCTGAATTACTTGTGAATGAAATTCCTGATAACAAGCGTTTTGATACATTAATAGAGATTTTTCGAAAAAAATTGGATGGGGAAGGTTCTAGTCTTGCTTACGTAGCTAAGGAAATAATCGATAGGCTAACTGCTGATCAGATTGAAGAATTTTTAATCGTTGTTTCATCTGAGTTTAGGGTTACTAGTAGTGATAAAGAGATAATATCAACACTTCAAATACTTCCAGAACATTTGTGGACGCAACTTGATGAAGATGCCCAAATTCGTATTGAACATAAATTTTATAACTCTGTAAAAGAGGGGCAATATGATTATTTTTCGGAAAACTGCTTTGGAGGAGAATTTGGAACTTGGTCGAGAAGATTCTTACAATATTTTAAAAGCAAGTCTAGTTTTAGTAATCTGTTTTCAGAAAAACTAGAAGCTGGGGGGGCTGAAACAGCTTATATAGCTAACTTCTTCTTTGGAGTTTTACCGACTATGTGTGAATTAACATATCAAAGAGATAGATGTATTGATGCTATATTTGTAGCCATAGGAGATGGGGATGGATTTATGCAAAAAAAGTTATTAGATAATATTAGCGTTTTCCCTGATGACTGGAATAATCAGCTCCTTGAAAAAATTTCAACAATAGATTCAATGGATTCAGATTATTATAAAAAGCTTAAATCTCGTTTAGAAAGTCCATTTTAAACTCGATTAAATTATTCACTTAATATTATCAAACAATCCAATTCACCCAAGATAGGCGTTGAAATATGATCCACTGGATATTCACTGTAACTGGACATAAACTTGATTATGAAACCTACAAAGCTGAAGGAACCTATTCACAAAGAATGGATGACAAATTCTTGGAACTTGGAATATAGACTATCTTGCTCAAGCTAAAGAAAACAATGACTTAGTTGTTATTGAGCTAAAAAGAGGAAAAACAAGTGATGCTACAGTCGGGCAGATATTAAGATATATTAATTGGGTAAAAAAGAATCTGGCAGAAGAAGGTCAAAATGTTCAGGGTATCATAATTGCCAAATCCGTAGATGAAGCTCTCAAATATTCCGTCATGGGTAATAGTGATATTGAAGTAAAGACCTACAAAGTAGATTTTATTCTACAATCTTCTAAATATTGAATCAAGCATTATCTAATAAATTTCATTGAATCAACGATTACAACTCAGATTCTTCATTGACCCAGGTTCAATGTTGACTGCAGGTTTTCTATCAGTTGGCTGCAATGAAGTTTGACATGGTAAGTTAAATCACTGATCCGTGGTGACTTGGCTTTCAGTACACTTTCTATAATCTCGCTAATTTTCTAAACTGCTTTCTCTTTTACAAACCATACCTTGATGTATTTGAAAATCCGAATAAACTTGTACTTGGGATCCTCGTCTCTCAGGTGACTTACGGAACCCACTTTCCTGCGTAGTGAGGTTTATCTTCTTGCCATGTTTTGTTCGAACTTCTGTTTTAATCTCAGCAACACCTCTTGACTTACACAAAATGCTTGATACTATGTAATTATCCTTGTATACAACTTTTTTTGGAGGAAATCAAATGCCACATTTAGCTTCCTTTAGAAGAGGGTGGGAAAGTGAAAATTTGGCGAGATTCATTCTTTACAAATTTTCTTTCATTGCCAATCCCTCAACTGTTTCGGATGATATCGGGATTGACTTTTTTTGTACTCTTTTCCAAAGACAAGTAAAAGATAACAGAGAATACCTAATCCCAAGAAATTCTTTTGCCATTCAGATTAAGAGTAATACAGATAGATTGGATTTCACTAATAAACTACAATATTTGGAACAGCTGGAATTGCCTCTCTTTATTGGAGTAGCAGATAGAAACGAAATGAAATTAACAATTTATTCGGGTGAATATCTTCCTTTATTGTTCTCACAAATAGGTCTCCCGAAAGTTCTTGAAATTGATTTTAAGGACAGAAATTTAGTGACCTCTAATAATTTTTATCATCAAGAAAATGATAAGTGCATATTGATGTTTCCTAAGACTTTAGAAATAGAAGCTACAATTGATCGGGATGAATTAATTCAAAAAATCGATTTATTGATCAAGCTCGTTTCAGACATTCAAGATAATCTATCATCCAAAAGAAATGGGGAGTATATATTTAAGCTAATTAAACCCAACTTAGCAGATGCCATTATATTTGCCGGTTCTGGATCTTACAATTCTTTCCGACATAATTTTTTGTTAAGACTTGCAGAAGTTTATTACAACTTAGCTTGGATTTATACTAATAGTGCTGATAATTTTAATAGAGAAGAATACGAATTATTCAAGGGTTTATATCTGGAATTAGAAAAAATATATCAAGAGTTACCCGATGTAGTAAAATTTCCTTATACAGAATTGATAAAGACAGTAGAAGGTTCTCATAGCATATAAGACTTTTGTGGCTTTATTGACAAACTGAATATTAATTAAATGTGTCATTGGAAAGATTTGATGGATGGTTTAGAAATAATACTTATTAATCACCAATAATCTTGTAAACGAGTAGTGTAAAACAATCCATTCTCAAATTTTCATATCAATGGATAAGTTACTTTACAGAAAGAATGATGCCGTCCTCACCATGACATTTAGAAGAATTAAAACAACATTCACACTAAACACAGAAAACTCTCCTTTAGCACTTCAAATTGATTATAGAAGAGAGAAATATAGTATTGTAAGAGTCCCTCTCTATTGGAAGAAACTGCAAGAGCTTGGGATGAAAGATATGGTTTATGTTGGGGAAGTTGAAGATCAATTTCCAGATAAACAACACTTTCAGACTCGGAAGAGAGTTGGTGGAGTAAGACATGGTGAGGGTTATGTATATTATTGGCATGGAGAATGGTACATCTCTGACACCTATATCGATGGTGAAGATGCACAGCTGATTATAGATAACAGAGAGAGATTGAGAAAAGAAAAGTTAGATAACGAAGTGAAACGGCTTACAACTCACCATGAATCTGATCAAGGTCATCGCTCTCCAATATCTGAAAAAGTACAAATATTTGTTTGGAATAGAGATGGTGGATGTTGTGTTAAATGTGGTAGTCAAAAAAAATTAGAATTTGACCACATCATTCCAGTTTCCAAAGGAGGTAGTAATACAGCCAGAAATTTTCAATTATTGTGCGAAGAATGTAACCGAAAGAAAGGACATAAAATCGGTGGTTAGCAGTCAAATAACCGACTTATGAGTATGTAATAAATTTCATACCGATTTTTTTAATCAATGAATATTGAACGAACTGATTCTAAATTTATAGTTACAGGTGCTGAATCTGGATGGATTAATAATCAAACATTCAATAC
>JAGXNO010000112.1 GCA_019894975.1 Promethearchaeota archaeon
GGAAACGCTCGCCTTTTTTAGAGAGAAATATTCCCCCGGCTTCGCGTTATCGTACGCATTTCTAACCATTTCAGAGATCGCTTCTACTTTTCTTTTATGTATTGCTAGTTTTTCTTCGCTCATGTCAAACACAGGGTTGGGATTATTGCACGAAACGATTATTCGCCTCTTTTCGTTTTCTTTTTTCCAGCTTGCATTCTCTTCTTGCGCTTAGTCATTTCAGTGAAAGATTCTATTCGAGTTAATGGTTCCTATAAATTCTTTCTTCTGCTCCTCTGTTCCACCAATTTGAATAGGTGCCATTGACAAATGTGAAATTCCAATCATCTGAGCAATCGATGGACACTCATAATTTAATGCCTCCGTTATAATGTAATGTTCTAAATAACTAAATCCAGATCCACCATATTCCTTAGGAATATTTGTATACATTAGCCCTAATTTATGTGCTTTTTTTAGAATTTCCTCAGGATATGTACCCTCTTTATCAAATTCAATCGCTACAGGTTTTATTTCCTCGGTAGCAAAATCCCTTGCCTTCTGGAGTAAGCTCTTCTGTTCCTCACTTAAACTAAAATCTATCATCTTAAAAATCTCACTCTTTATTTTTTAATTATTAAATCTAATATTTTCTATGCGGATAGCAATATTCGTATTGCTTTTATTTTAAGTTTATTTAGAAAAGAAAGTATTAGTATTTTACAAGAGTTTAGATTGTTACTGTTTCTTTATTTTTTAAATCCGTCGCCAGCTTCTTTTTTTTCCTTCGAACCATCTCAACGAAGCTTTCTACTCTGGTCAAAAGTCCAGCTTCTCCCGAATGCTCATCCATTATAATTTCAAGAAAAGGTAGACCAACAACTTTCATATCACGCATGATCAATTCTGAGATAAGACTATCTGGACCACAAGCAAAACTTATAAGAAAAATGACACCATCGATTTCACCCCGACCTTTGGTAAGGAAGTATCTTATAGATTGCATTATTTCCTCTTCATGAACCCAGTAATTCCGAAGCCGTTTATTTATAATTACAGGTTTTTTAAAGACAGATTCTGGCATATTTTCAATTGTAAAAACTTCAGCGCCTTGATCCTGCAATTTTTTCTGAAAATCTAAATTAATAAAGGTATCAAATATATTGTATCCATGTCCAAGAAGAAGAAATTTGAGGTCTCCCTTTTGTTTTTTCTTGGGTAAAGTAAATGGGCGATTTCTTTCTACTAATCTTAAGGCATGATTTACAGAAGCACCATCTCGGAGAAATTTATGATATTTATCAAAATACCTTTTTGCTTCTCTATAAGCGTCTAATGATTGATTCTGAGTTCTGCCCAGCTCTTTTCCTAATTCAACAACAGAAGTAGCTATAGGAAATTCTTTTACATTAACTTCGAAATTTAAAATTTTGGGAACTCCAGGTAGGATTTTAATAATGTCTGGAAGTGATAAAAATTTAGGACAGAAGTATGCTTCTTTCACTTCCGCTACATACCTTGGAACAAAAATGTAATCTAAATCTGGATTTTCCCGTACTAGTTTCAATATGTGACCATAATAAATCTTTACAGGGATGCAAAGTTCCCCGAATCCGTGTGTTACACCTTCTTCAACAGTTTTTTTATTAGTTGGGGTGCTTAAGACAAGTTTCACATCTAATTCTTCAAGTAATTTCTTCCAAAATGGAAAGTACCTATAAAAATGAAGTGCTCTAGGAATACCGACTTTTATTTTTGTTTTATTCTGTTGATCACTTGTTTCCATTTGGTTAAATCCTCAAGTAATTCAAGCATCAGGAACATCGTAAAAAAGCAACTCTCGGATCCGATCCATCATACTAGATGTTAATCTTTTAAGTTCATCATAATCAGGCATAGGTTTATCCCAATATTGTTTATGTTCCATGAATGGTGGTCCAGCTTTTAATATACATCCTTTATAAAAGTTAAGCATTTTAGCTCTTTTTGGATAAACATCCTCACTTCCAGTTATCCCTACTAACACAATCGGGACTTGCTTTTCGATTGCCATTCTCATAGCACCAGTATGTCCTTCTATTAGTTGACCTCCTCCAGAATTAGTAGTTCCCTCAGGATATGTTATGACTAATTCTCCCTTTTCAAGAAGTCCTTTGGCATATTCCATAGCATCTACATCATGCTCTCCTCGCTTCAATGGAAAAGCATGATGGTTTCTAACCCAAGCATTCACAATTGGAATTTTAAACAGCGATTGTTTTGCCATTTGATATGCTACACGTCTTGGGGGGTGATGAATTATACTTGCTGCTAATATACCTACATCCCATTCAGAATTGTGGTTACTACAGACAACAGCAGCACCTTCTTCAGGGATGTATTTTTCGAAATCTATGACTTTATAGGGTATCATGAGGTCAGACAAATTACAAACCAAATCTCCTGAGAAACAATGAACCGGTTTTTGAAATATTTCCCGAACTCCAAAAGGTTCTAAACTCCTTAAAAGAGAGTACCAAGTATCATCAAGGAGTTTGACTATTCCCATTGCTTGATCTTTCAAGAAACTCATGATATTAAACTTGGGGGCTTTCTCAACTTCTTCAGGTGAACCAATGGATAGTTCTTCATTTCCTTCTTTTCCATAGACACCCTCCCGCAATTCCCAAACGATTTTTCTTAGTTCATCGGTTAATTTTCTTATATCCTCGTAAGATACAGAATTTATATCATAATCAGTATAATAAATTGGATCAGCAACCCGAACTTTTACTTGAGTTGGTTTCATAACTAAATTTCCCTTGGGGAGAGCATTCCTACTTCCGACTACCGCCATAGGGACTATAGGAACTTGCATTTCAATTGCAAGTCTAACTGCTCCCGTTTTAAATTCACCTAGATCCCCATCTCTTGAACGAGTACCTTCGGGGAAAATCCCAACCCATTCTCCACCTTGGATAATCTCCTTAGCTTTTTGCCATCCGCGTTCCGGTGTATCACGATCAACTTTGAAGGCTCCAAGATTATTAAAAAGTGTTTTGACTATAGGTGTCTTGAAATTATCCAATTTGCTCATGTAGCGAATACGACGATGACAGGCAGCACCATAGAAGAAAGGGTCAAGATGTGACTCGTGGGAGCCTACAAGGATACCCGGACCCCACTCTGGAAACATGTTTCCCTTTGGATATTCTGCTTTGAAATTCCAAAACGTCCTTGCAGCCCATTTGATATAAACATAAGCAGTCCACCACTGAATTTTTCCTTCTATTTCCTTCAAATCTAATCGCTTAATAATATAGCGATACAGATCATTCAAAGGATCTATAGGATTGAACTTCATAACCTTATAAGTCCAATCTTGGTGTCGCTTTTCATATCTTAGCTCTTCTTGCATCTTTTCTTCAGTGGATTTACCACGTTCTATTTCGGCTGCGAGTTCATAGCCTTTTTTAGCTGGTTTTTCGAGTTCCATACTATTCATCTTATAGTTATTAAAAAAAGCCTTAAATTTTAATAAGATTTAATTTTCAGCTGAATTATAGTTTTACTTAAATACATATTGATATAAAAACATAATGGTTTGAGTAATACACTCAAAAGTATGATTGCTATACTTTAGCTTATAGATAATTTTGAAAATTCTGTTCATTTATTTTAAAAAATACTCAAAAAAATCCATAATATTCATTAATTTATTATTTTTTAAATTTAAAACAAATCTTACAGCTTCTACTTTAGCTAATAAGGTATTATCTGTTTCTTTAAATAATTCATGGTTGAAGGTAAGTGATGTATTTCCAATTTGTTTTATACTCGTTTTAACGAGTACATAATCTCCAAATTTTGCAGAACCTTCATATGTTATTTCAACATGTTTCACTCCACAGGCTAGTCCTTCATGGATCATTTCTTCGATGTATTTCTTATTTTTAATTGAATTCATGAAACTCACAAATCCATCATCGAAATATACCATATAATTCTTAAAATGAACCACGCCCATTGTGTCTGTATCATTAAACCTAACTTTAACTCTTGTTGTATCTTTAGCACTCATCAATTTTTGCTTTAAGGAATTATCACTAAAATTCATATTACTCACATCTTAAAATTAATATAAATAAAAAAAAAATAAAAAAATTTAGATTTTATCTATTTCTTGCGTACTTTCTTTATCACTAAACCTGATACAATTATCATCATCAGTGATAGGAAGAAGATATTATAACCTGGTATTTCCACCGGTGGTTCTGCATCCAAATCAATAAATGCCATAGCAGATATTACCCCACGATCCCATGGTGGCATGGTAATTGTTATCGTATTTTGTACGAAATTATATGTCACAGAGTCGAGGTAAAATTCTGGTGGTGCGGCATCCCATTCTTCAGTCCCACTCATATTAAATGCATAGAAGAAGAATAGTACTCTCGTAAGATCTATAGAGGTGGGGATATGTATTGTCAACGTAATATTTCCGCTAATTAATGAATGATTAGCAAAGGCAAAAATAAATGCTAAACATAAAACTGGCCAAAATCGCCATTTTTGGCTATTATTTGCAATTGACACAATAATATAGCTAAAAATGAATGGTTTATATTAAAC
>JAGXNO010000113.1 GCA_019894975.1 Promethearchaeota archaeon
ATATTACCATAATAAGTGTTATTATCGGATTGCTTCCATCAGCATTCTTAGGAATCGTTAAAAATGTCTGGAATTGGATGGTAGCTAATTTTGAAATCGGTTATTGGATTATGTGGGTAGGACTCCTTATTTTTATTTTTATGGGTCTAATTTTTGTTGGACTTATGATTTGGAACAGAGGAGTCTTCTTTATATTAAGCCACGTTAAGGAGATTGAAGAAGAAATCAAAATCGAAGAACAGATCAAAAACGAAGCAATTAAGAATTCTGATGAACGAACACTTAGAGATATCTATAAGAAAGAAATGGGACAAAAAGCGATCCATCGAGGAAGAGAGACAAACGGATATATAGAATGGAAAGAGAAACTGGGGATAAAATAACTAACCATAATACACATAAAAGATTTTTTTTTTTAACTTTTTTTTAATTCTTATCTTAATCTGATTACTTCATAGCAATATCTTCAAAAAAGAAAATAAAAAAAAACCTAAAGGTCATTAAGAATTAAAATTAATACTAGCGTCTCATCATACGAGGATTCCTGAATAACATTAGCTCCGATCTGGGGGGTGTATAATCTGAAGTTGCTGTGTTTTTCATCTTCTTATAAAATTTCTTAACCATTTTCTCTACTTCTCTCATAAAGTTGCACATGCAACCAAATAAGATCATATAGATAACAAATGTTTTATCTTTTGCATAAGCTTCGTCGTAAATTTCAATTTCAAAATTTTTCTGCACAACTTGACCATCTACTCTGGCAATCTTAACATCACCAATGAAAATATTATAATTTCTCCCGGGACCAACAACCCCTTTAGCACGAACTATTTGGAATTTGTCACCTTTCTCTTCTGGAAGTAGTGGCCAAGTCCATCGTGTTCCCATTAATCTCCACCCTCGAACAACTCGCGATAAATTGATAGTTCTAGGGATTTGCATAAAGAAAACTGGAGCGGGATGCTTAATTTCATAACTTTGTATTAACGAGTGAGTAACACTAAGCTCAAGGCCTCCCTTATAGTTCCCACCTTTAGCGCTCTTCGTATCCGTTATTTTTTCTTCCATTATAGTGAAAATTCTTAAGTTTAACCTTCTTTCTAGATCTGGTTTTTCTTCCCATGATTCCTTGCTATAAGCTATAATATATTTTTTCTCGTTATCTTCTTCTATTACACCTTCAATATCAAAATTCTTGGAAAACCATCTAGTTTTCGCTTGATATTTCAACTGCTGATGCAAACCAATTTCCTCATCGTGCAGTCTTGTGCGCCAGAAATTAACTTTAAACTTTTTATATACCTGTCTTTTCGGTTTTGGAGCTTTAGGAGCGCCTTCTTCTTTTTTAGTTGTTGCAGGTGCTGTTTTAGCCTTCTTTTTAGTTGGCTTTGCTCTTGCTTGTGCTCGTGGCTTCTTTGCTGCTTTTTCTGCCATCTTTTCTAATTCTTCTACTGGATCTTCTTCCGACATTCAAATTCACATTTACAATTTATTTTTTTATTAATATTGTGTTAAATTTATTTTCATTAGGATACCTTATAATTTTTACCCTAAATTATTATTTACTAAACGGTTTATTTTGAGGGTCTTCGATTATTTTAAAAAGATTTTTGACTAAATTTATATTATTTTAAATCTATGAATCTTTCTGTTTTAGTGGCACAATTTCCTGTTTCACTTAATATCCAAAAAAATGTAGATGAAATTTTAAAAATCCTCAGGAATGCAAAACGAAACGATCTTGTCGTGTTCCCTGAAGGAAGTATATCTGGTTATGACACTGACTTATCATTTTTAGATAAAATTGATAACTCCCAAGTTGTGAATGCATTAGATCTATTAAAAGATGAAGCTATAAATAGAAAAATCCACATATGGGTTGGTACCTGCTTATTTGAAGGAGGAAATTGGTATAATACAGCATTTGGCTTTTCACCTTTAGGAAATGTTTATCGATATAATAAAGTCAACTTAGCAACTCATGAGAGAGATGTATTTACTTACGGCTCAGAACTCGAACCGTTTGCATTAAAATTTGATAATCAAGTTGTAAATGTGGGAATTCAACTTTGTAGGGACTTAAAGTATCCAGAGCAATGGAAGTGGCTTGCTTTAAGAAAAACTCATATTTTTCTTCATTTAATTAACGCTAGAGGAGAATCTACCGAACAGCCTATATGGAAAAGTCAACTAATAAGTCGCGCCACAGAGAATCAACGGTTTATAATCAGTGTAAATACTGCTGCTAAACTACAAAAATCTCCAACACTTGTTATTAATCCTAAGGGAAAAATCTTACATGAAGTAATATCAGAAAAAACTAATTTCTTTCATATAGATATTGACTTAGATTTAATATCTAATTGGTATATTGAGCAATCTCGAACTGATTTAATTGATATTAATTATAAATTTATAAAATAAAAATGATTAAATAGAAGATGACTTTTCTTGAATGGGAATGTACCAGTCAAATTCTGATTTATCAGATCTTGGGTTGTATCTTGCATCGTACCATACAAAATCAGGAGCAAGAGGAACCCGTTCATATTTCTTATTATCAGGAAACCATTCCCCAAATACATATTGAACAGTTGCCATGAAATTATCATAATTTCCAATCTGTGTAAACATAGCATATTTTTGAGTAGGAATCGTTATATGAACCAATCCTTCGGGTATGTTTTCAACTTTTGATAATTCATTTCCTAGAATAAAACGATTTTCTCCCTTTTCAGATAATTCTTTTGTGTACATATGTATTTCGAGTGTATGAGAAGCATCTCTATTTTGAACTTTCTCACCTAAATCTCTTAATTTTATCCAAAATTCTCTGTGATTTCGGTTTATTTCTTTTCCAACATCTTCGACACCAACCACTTGGAACTCTTCTTTCTCTAGAAATTTTGGTTTTATGCCTTTACGTCTGGCTCCTTCATAATTCCACCCGATTTTATAACATCTTCCCAAGCTTTCGCTTTGAGTTATAGACCTATATTCCCCAAGTGAAAGAAGCATAGGATTTATATGCGAGATATCAAAATTTTGATCATTGCTATATAATTGACAAACTTCACCAAAAAAGGCTATACAATATTTAACTTTTGTTGAATCTATTAATTTACATTCACAGGTGATGGGACACTCTTCTATCATAGGTGCTGATTCCAATTCCCCATAAAACGTTGTAAAAATCTCTGATTTATCAGTGGTTTTCCCTGTGGCTATACCGCAATAATCAGTTTCAATGACCTGGCTAACAGAAGGAATATTTATGCTGAAAGTTTCATTCTCAATGATGCCTTTTGACGTGTAGTGAGTTTTGGTCAAACTTACCATCATTACCGTTGGGTGGTTATGTACGACACTTATGGCTCCAACTGCCAAATAATTTGGTTTCCCATTTACATTAGCACCAACCAATACAACTGGTCCGAAAGGTAAAGGATTATATGGACCTATTTTTACTTTTTCTATTGATTTTCACCATTAGTTTTTTTTATTGCTAAATAATGAATATACAAACTAATGTATGAATATAGGGTATAAAATGTATATACACGAAAAAAAAGTATAAATTATTCTAATATGATGAACTTTTATGGAAAGCATTGAAAAGGTATCTTAAAATGATTTCACTTATTGCTATAGTCAAAACTAACTTCGCATTTATCGCTATCACAGAATTTCTCGCCAATCTCTCGATCTTGAGTATCGTCTAATGATAATGGTGTTATTTGAGAAATCATCGATTCAAATTGCTCTTTTGTAATCTCTTCATAAGGGGCCTGCTTATAGCCATGTTCTTTTATTGGCAGGAAACTTACACTTTTAAGTTTATCTTCACAAAACTGTAACACGTGCTTTATTTGGTTTGCCTCGTCAGGTTTAAAAGTAATCGTAATACTTATTTGATTATCAGACCATACCGATTGATAGTCAATGGCGTTAGCGGCTTGTTCCCAAATTGATACTTCATTTTTAGAGCGATCAAAAAATTGTTCATGAATTGGGAATTCCGCGACCACTGTATTGGGTGAATAAGAATCATCTTCAATTTTATATCCCGCGTTTTTTAATGGTTCAACTAAATCGGAATTACTAGAAAGTCTAATTCTTCTAATGTAATATTCTGAATGAGGATAATGAATCCCTGGAGGTACTCCTGGGAGTAAACTAACCGTACCACTTGGTTTGACTGTTGTAATCTTGATAGATTTTGGGATACATAACCAATCTGAGTATTGTTCATCTAACTCTCTTAAATATTTGTAAGCCCTATCACACCAATCTAATACTTTTCTTCTTCCATGTTTAACAAAAGCTTCAATTATCCCTGTCTGTGAAATTCCCATTCTCCTATTTTTAAGCATAACCGCATTGGTCTCTTGCCAATGGGTATTTACTAAAGTGACTGACTTAGAATATAGATA
>JAGXNO010000114.1 GCA_019894975.1 Promethearchaeota archaeon
AATAATACCAATTTTCTTTCCTTCTTCTAATAAATGTTTGCAGATTTCCCCTGTTAGGGTAGATTTGCCAACTCCTGAGGATCCGGTTATCCCAATGATATAAGAATCATGCTTCACATCTTCAAAATGCTTAAAAACTTCATGAGCTTTTTCTGGCTCATTTTCGATAATAGTTATTAATTTTGCCAAAGCTATTTTATCTTTTTTCTTAAACCTGTCAATCAGAGAATCAAGGTCATTTGAAACTTTCAATGAAATACATTCCTCACTTAAAAATAGATGTTAAATTAAAATTTAATGAAAAAAATATTGTATCTCTTTTTTATTTTTTGACATGGGATTTAATAAATTCGACAATATCTGATGTGATACTTCCTGGACCATACACGTTCGCGACGCCTATCTCTTTAAGCTTGGGAAAATCTCTTGCAGGAATAACTCCTCCAACTAGTATCATAATGTCGTCAAATACTCCACGTTCTTTTAGCAAATCGATAATTTGCTTTGTATAAGCAAAATGAGCCCCAGAATGTATGCTTAATCCAATTACATCTACATCCTCTTGTATTGCAGATTCAACAATTTGTTGTATATTTTGAAATCCTCCAAAAATGAGTTCCATACCTGCATCGCGGATAGCCCTACTGACAACTATACCACCTCGCCAATGACCATCAATACCAGGTTTTGACATTAACACTCTAATTTTCTTCCCACTCATAGAATTTTCACCCTAAAACTTAAATTGCTAACGGAGGTTCCCAAATTCCCCAAATCTCTCTGTAAATATCACATATTTCACCAACCGTTGCACCTTCTTTTGTTGCTTCCATTATCACGGGCATTACGTTTTCTTCTTTCTCACATACAACTCGTAATCTATCCAAAATCTTTTCTAATTTTGCGTTATCTCGTCGTGCTTTTAATTTTTCAATTCGTTGAACCTCTATATCAATTGCTTTTTTGCTGGTTCGAAAAACATCTGTTACAGTATCATAAGGAACTGCATATTTATTAACCCCAAGCATGATCTCATCACCACTTTCAAACCGCATCCTTCGTTTATGAAAAGCATCACGCATTTCTTTATATAAAAATCCTGAAGAGAGAGATTTGTCAATACTACCAACAGATTGGATTTTATCTATGTATTTCCATACTCGTTCTTCAATTTCATCTGTCAACCATTCAATAAAATAAGATCCCGCAAGAGGATCAATGGTGTTGTGAATTCTAGTCTCATCTGATATAACTTGTTGGGTTCTTAAGGCAACTAAGGCAGCTTCTTCAGACGGTAAGCAAATAGCTTCATCGTATGAATTAGTATGTAGAGATTGACACCCACCTAAGTTTGCTTCTAAAGCTTGAATTGCGGTTCTTACAATATTCACTTTAGGTAATTGAGCAGTTAAGGAAGAACCAGCAGTTTGTACATGGAATCGAAAACCAAGATTCTTCGGATCCTTAACCTCATACTTATCCTTCATTAGTTTATACCATATTCTCCGAGCAGCTCTAAATTTTGCTATTTCTTCAAAGAAATCTTTATGTGCTGCTAAATGAAAAGCTAAACGCCCAACAAAGTCATCAGCTTTCCATCCTCGGTCAATTAAATTATCAATATGAGAGCAAGCACTTGCAAACACAAAACCCAATTCTTGTACAGCATCAATTCCTCCTTCACGGTAGTTATAGCCAGTGAAATTAATGGGATGCCATCTTGGTACGTTTTTCATGGGTACTGTCCATTCTATAAAATCACATGCTAACCGAAGGATATGATTGGGAGCGCAGTTTTTATAGGGAATATAGCCAACGGTCATAGTTAAAATGTCATTTTGAGTAGTTCCCGTTAATTGACTTATATCATACCCCCGCATTTTTGCCATATTAAAATACATAGCACATACAGGTGCAGATGTAAAGGGTTCTACCACTAAGGCTACGCTGATTTTATCTATTGGAATATCTTCTGTTAAAGCAAAAAGACTATCTATACAGTAGAGGGGTACTCCAGAGGTTCCAACTTCAGGAGCCCCATCTGGATTCGTAGGGTCAATTCCATTAAAGGTTAAAGCATCTACTGCTGCACTGAATCCAGTTTCACCATTTTCATAAAGAAATTTCCACCTTTTATTTGTTTCTTCAGGAGTCCCATGACCTGAGAATAATCTCATAGTCCATAAACGTCCTCTATACATTGAAGGGTATACACCTCGGGTATATGGAGATATCCCCGGAAATCCAATATCACTTATATAATCCTTTTCTTTTAAGTCGAGTGGAGTATACAAGTTTTTAATAGGAATTTCAGAGTCAGTTACAAACTTAACTTCGCGTTCTTTTAGACTTTCATAAAGTTTCTCCCATTTTTCTTTTTCTTCTCTGACTTTTTCCAGGTAATTTTTATCAAACATTCTTTTATCATACCAATTTGCTAAATATCTTTACTTAGATTAGTAAAATATAGTTATAATATTTAACTAAACCCTTTTAACATCTGAAGAAATAAAAAATGATTTAATGATTACTATAAATATTTACAGCTTTTTTCTCTCCATCAGTTCCTGCTAGACGAGGAAAGTTGAAAGATCTAATATTATTTTTAAGGAAATGTTGAGTCATAGTGTTGGATATGGGGATTTTTAATTATATTTACTTAATCTAAATACATTTTTAAAATTTAATTATGGAATAATTTATTACTTTTGCTTAAAGTTATACCTTCGTGTCAGCATTTTAAGAGCTGAAACCGCTTGAACTGCTTCTTCGATGCTATGAAAAACAGGGATATTAGAAAGTTCTAACGCTTCTATAATCAATCCATATTTTTGAATATATGGTATAAAACATACTAATGGTTTTTTATCAATCGATACTCTATTCGCAATTCTTCTCCCAATCTGGAAAGAGATCGAAGGAGTATAAGGCAAAACAAGTACAATTATGCACTCAATCCGTTCAATTTTTGAAAGGTAATGGATTATATTTTCAATATCTTCATCTTTAGCTGAGCCGGTAAGATCTATTGGATTATCATATGAAGCAATATTACGTGCAACGGGATTTATTAGTTCTTTCATTTCTTTTTTTTCCTCTTCTGTAAATTCAACACCAAATAAACCATATTTCTTGAGTAGATCGACACATAAGACTCCATGTCCTCCTGAAATTGATAATATAGCAATTCGTCCATATGTAATTGTATTAGGATCAAAAGGTTTTCTTTTATGAGATAGTATATCAAATAATTTTAAATATGTAAGTAGCTCAAGTTCTGATCTTGGTTGAATAATTAAATTCTGTTTTAATGCCGCTGAAATAATTTTGTCATTTCCTGATAAACTCGCCGTGTGAGATTTAGTTGCCCTTATTCCTTGCTCAGATAACCCTCCGAAATAAGTAATAACAGTGTCTTCTGACTCTCTTGCTAACCTAAGAAATTTCTTGCTCATATTCGACTTAAAGCCTTCCAAATAGAAAGCAATATTCGAAGTTTCTTTATCATATTTACTAAAGTACTCTAATAACATAGTTTCATCAACCACTGCACGATTTCCTATTGAGACTGCTGTAGAAACCCCTATATTGATTTCATTAAATTTGTGAAAGAATTGATCTACTAAAACTCCTCCTGACTGACTAATTAATGCCACTGTGCCTTTAGGTGGGCGGGTTATCCGTTCTGTGGGCATAAAAATTGTATCTAGTAAAGGAGGGGAATAGACTCCAATACAATTTGGACCCAGTACAGCGATATCATTATCATTTGCTATTCTCTCCAATTCTTTTTGTCGTTTTATTCCTTCAGATCCTATTTCGGCAAATCCCCCACCAATAATAATACAAGCGGGAATATTTAAATCCGCGCAAGCTTGCACATAACCTAATGTTTCTTCAGCAGAAATTGCAATTACTAAAAGATTAGGAACTTCGGGTAATTCGTCTAATCGGGTATATAATTTTACCCCATCGATCTCCCCGCCATCTGGATGAATACCATACACTTTCACTTCCATTTCAAAGACATTCTTTACAAAAATTATTCTACCAGGGCCTAAGGGATTCTTTTTACTAATTCCTACTACAGCCATTGAACTTGGTTTAAACAAGTTTTCTAATTTCATAATATTAATTCTTTAGAGTAATTATTATATAGTTTTTATCATTCAAATTGACTTAGATTGCATTTATATTTATCCTTGTCTATTTTATGTAATTCTACTAGTATTATAGATAAACCCCTAAAAACTTATTAATGAAGGATTTAAAAACAATAACTATCGAAAAAAATTAAATTAGTAAATTAAATTAAGAAAATTGTCTCAATATAATGAAACCAGAGGACATAATTGTATATCTTAGTTT
>JAGXNO010000115.1 GCA_019894975.1 Promethearchaeota archaeon
GTGTTAATGCTATGCCTATATAAAATATCCCCGTAAGAATTCCTAGGGTAGATCCAGTAATGTAGAATTTTTTTAATTGTTTAGAATCTTTAAAAAAGTGGGGGAACATAACGAAAAATGGAATTTGAAACCCTCCCCAGATAATTAGAGTAATTGTAAAGATTATAAATGATATTGTATTATTAATTCCCGAATGAGCAATCGTTCGTCCTAAATCACTGAAATAATTATACCAAAACACATAACGGGATGTAGAAGGATCAATATAAGTACCTCCTTCATAAAAAAACATAGCAATTGTAGTTAAAACGATAAATTGAATACAACCAATTATATTTAAAGCGAATGACCACTTCTTCAGGTGAGTTTTTAGTTCCATTTATGGTATCCTTTTAATTTCCTTAAATTTTCTAATGAAAACAAGGGTTATAAAGAAGATTACAAGTAAACTTAAAGTAAGAGAAAAATACCCTAACAAAATATTAATATCTGCGATAAATCCAAGGATTAGCATAGAAATAAAATACGTTAATCCCGTAGAACTTTCTAATATTCCACTATATTTAGAAGTTTTTTTCAAAACATTAAGTGCTATAAAAAGTTTTGATGCTGCACCATATAGCATTCCATAAAATAATCCTGAAAACAGAAATAAAATAATAAAGACAACATAGATCTCATTAAAGATGAAAAAAATAAATAAGAATGGATAAACCGATAATGTAATTATTGATACTAATTTTAACTTATTTAAAGCCAAAACACTCGCAAAATACAAACTTATAGATTGACCCACTACTGCGAATGTGTTAACAAAATATGTGCTGGATGGAGAAAGTCCCAATAAATCTGCTCTTATTGGATAAAGAAATGAGCCATTCCCTGCCGCAAACGAGGTATAGAGAATAAATAATAATGGAATAATTACAGGAATAAAGTAGTTGCTAATTTTTGAAGATTCTTGATTATTTTCAGGATTACTAGTGCTATAATTGATATCGGTATCTTGAGGATTAAAATTTAGAGGATCAAATTGTTGGAAAAGAAAAATTGCTATAAAGATATTCAGTAATAGGATTATCGGGCTAATATAAAAAATGAAAACTAAATTCTCAGTAAACTGCAAAATGATTGCTCCAAATATTAAACCAAAAACTATTGCTATACTCCAAGAGAGGTTAAACTTCGCTAAATATTTCTGATGATCAATGTTAGGAACATCCGAAATGCTAGCAGTAAGATTAGGAAAGAAAAAACCTAAAATGAAACCTTCAAGAAGCCTTTCAATTAAAAAAACAACTGGATTTAAAGTAATATAAAATATTAATTGAAGACCTGTTGCTCCAATCATAGATATTATTATACTTTTTCTTCGACCTAACCTATCAGAAATTTTGGTTAATAATATTGGTGAAATACTGTAAGTAATTGTCATTGCAATGGTAAGTAAACTAATAAATTTGATGGGAACTCCCTCTCGAAGGAAATGTATGGGGGTTGCTAACATAAGAAGTGGATTAGCAAAGGCAAAAATAAATGCTAAACATAAAACTGGCCAAAATCGCCATTTTTGGCTATTATATGCAATTGACACAATAATATAGCTAAAAATGAATGGTTTATATTAAACTTAAATTATTTAGGAGTAAAGCCCAAGCATATCTTTCTTTATCATTTTCATGAAAAATGGCATTAAATAAGTTAAAATCTTATTATGAATTCTACTAGGTAATTAGGGGAAAAGTAGAATTTTTAGTTTAGTTCATATTTAGAGCCTAATTATTATTATGAGTTCAGGTAAATGGTATGGATGAGATTGTTACTTATAATTTTTTAATGTTGTGTTTTGGATTAGCTTCAGCATTAGTTTTTATTGCTCTTTTCTTTATTCCCGCAGGTTATGGTCAACACGCTAACAAGAAATGGGGACCTGCTATAAATAATAAATTAGGTTGGTTTTTAATGGAGTTACCAACTGTAATTGTTTATTTCTATTATTTTATTATTGGAGATAACAAATCTGGTTTAATACCACTAATTTTCTTGGGTATCTGGATGCTGCATTATTGTCAAAGAACATTCCTGTTTCCATTGCTAATTCGAGGAACACAACCAATGCCTATTACGATAATATTATCAGGAATTACATTTAATGGGATAAATGCTTATCTTCAAGCAAGATGGATATATACGTTTTCCCCTTCCTATGGGTTTAATTGGCTTTTCAATCCATTTTTTATTACAGGTGTTATTATTTTCTTATGTGGGTTTGTGATTAACATACATTCAGACTACATCATACGCAATTTAAGAGAGCCTGGAGAAAATGAATATAAAATCCCCTATGGGGGAATGTTTAGATATGTGAGTTGCCCTAGTTATTTTGGGGAGATTACAGAATGGACGGGATGGGCAATCATGACTTGGTCTTTCCCTGGGCTCGTGTTTGCCATATGGACGTTTGCCAATCTCGCCCCTAGAGCTCGTACTAATCATCTCTGGTATATTAATAACTTTACAGATTATCCTAAAAAACGTAAAGCTCTTATTCCTTTTATTTTCTAAGAATGCTAATTAGAGAATATTAGAAGAAGATTTAATGTAGATTCTATTTCTGGAATCTATTAACTTTAAACTACTTTTTCTATCAAGAAGAGTTTCAGTTTTACCCAGAATTAAGATACCGTTCTCAACTAACC
This sequence comes from Promethearchaeota archaeon, assembly GCA_019894975.1. Classification (GTDB taxonomy): domain Archaea; phylum Asgardarchaeota; class Lokiarchaeia; order Sigyniarchaeales; family SOKP01; genus Loki-b32. Next base: position 2,700 of record JAGXNO010000115.1, read on the forward strand.
TATCTTCAATAATCTTTAAAAATTTAGCACGATTTTCGCGATTGAAGTAAATTAAAAGGTATCTACAAAAAATTATATCATATTTATAAGGTCTCTTATGACCCTGGGTTACATCCTCTTCAATCCATTCAATATCTCCTTTAAGTTTACTATTTATTGCATTATTGTGACCAAAATGAGTCTTTTGTTTTGTGAAATACTTGTTTTCGTAATAATCTGAAATTTCTTTCATAGCATCATCAGTATATATCCCAACTTTAGCTTTTACGATTGCCTCATGAGCGATATCAGATGCAACAATCCTATATTTTGGGAAACGGGATATTTGAGATTTGAGGTTATCCATAACCATTGCAATTGAATATGGCTCCTCTCCGGTTGCGCATGGACATGACCATATATTTATACAATTTTTCTCGCTTGGAGCTAGCTTTAATTTTTTGTAAAATGCTAATCTATTTAGGAAGACAAAGAGATCCATATAATAGTTATCAGGTTTTGCTTGCCTATTTTTCATCGAGCTTTTTGCGGCATTAGCTTTAGTACGAAATCTTGCTAGTTTTGAAGGATCCGGTTTGATATCACATTCAATATCTTTTTTAGAAACATCTAATCCTTGTACCATAATATCTTGGAAAGTTTCAAATATATCATAATCCCTGAAAAAGAAAGTGTAATTTATTGTGAAACCGTCAATAAATTTCTTTACTTCTTCTTCTTTAGAAGAGATTTCTTTTAAATAGTCTTCAGGATCATCACATTTTACCCGTATCATTCTTGCTTTTATGCGTTTTTCGATAAAAGGCTTGTTATAATATTCAAAGTTTAGTCCTGTCTTGATTCGCAATAATTTAATTAGTTTACGGTAAGAGATACTATCGATGTGAATGCTTTCGATGAGTTTCACCTTTTTATTAATGGAGGTACTTTTGTTTTAGTATTATAGTAAGAATGATTCTTCGTGATAAATACACACTTCCATTATAAAACTTTCTTCATTTATATCTTATTAATTGTAAAAGGTTACATCGTACCTCTCGAACTTTCAACAATAGTTCAAGTATTATATTTGTAAAACAAAAACAGAAAGTGTTCTTTTTTTTACAATTATTCTATAAATATATATACCGAACATGTACATAAGATGAAATCGGGAAAAACCCAATCAATATAACTTCTTAAAAATTATCTCAATTATTAGTTAAATGGGAGGATTAAATTAATTTATGTTCAGTTCTACTAATAATTTCATCTTGTAAATCAGATCCTAAGTTGTTAAAATAGTCACTATAACCTGCTACTCTTACGATGAGATTTTGATATTCTCTTGGGTTCTTTTGAGCGTCTTTTAAAATATTTGCTGAGACTACATTGAATTGAATATGATGACCCTCCATCTCAAAATAAGATCTTATTAAATAGGCTAATTTTGTAATTCCTGATTCATTTGCCAAGAAGTGTGGAGTGAATTTTAGATTAAGTAATGTCCCCCCAGTTAGTAGATGATCTATTTTGCTGGCTGATTTAATTACTGAAGTCGGTCCTTTAATATCCATCCCCTGAAC
>JAGXNO010000116.1 GCA_019894975.1 Promethearchaeota archaeon
ATCCTATTGAACGTTGGGGAGAAAGTGCAACCAAATTTTATAATTTGGATTGTATTAGCTGTTCTTTTAATCGTTAGTAGTATATTGGGAGCTTTGAGCTTAAGATCTTATGTTATAATACCAGCTAAAACAAAAAAAGAATCAAAACTATTGGTAAGGACTCAACGATATAAAGATGTTATGAATATTGAAGCCATTGTTATTTCGAGTAAATCAAGTGGTTTAGCTTTTTATATCAAGAATTATTTTTTCTTGGATCAAAATACAAAACATTTACTTTCAGGTTTTATTCACGCAATTGCTTCAATTAGCAAAGAAATTACAACTAAAGAAAAATTAGAAGAGTTATCTAATGGATCCAAACTGCCAAGAAGTCTTGAGAAAACAATTGAACTTGATTTTAAACATTTTTACTTCTTTATTTGTGATTACAAAGAACTACGGATAGTTTTTATACTTAAAGAAAAGGCTTCTGAAAGATTTAGGCATCTAGTTAATGATCTTCTGCAAGATCTTGATCTCCAGCTTTCTAAATATACAGAAAATTGGGATGGGAACTTGGAAATATTTGATAAACTAGTCCCTCCAACATTAAATAAATTTTTTGAATTATATTATAAAGAAAAGTTCAGATTAAATCAAGTTAAATATATTAATAAAATTAAGAGAGAAGCCGATTTGAGTAAAATGGAACTTAGAATTCTAAACATAATAAATGTATCGATACATAGTCAAGAGGGTTTTTATTTGAAAGAAATCGTTGATACAATTAAACCAGGAAATATGGATAAATTTATCGACGCTCTTGAATTACTTATCAGAAAAAAAGTTATCATACCTTCTTTAGGTTGATCTCTTATAGATCTAAAATTATAAGAAGTAAAATTTTGATTGAATTAATTCCTGCTTAAACTATTCGATAGAATAACAAATTCTATAAATATTGAAAATTAAAAAAAAAAGGAAATTTCTTAAATTATATTAATTAGCTTAGATTGTGTATCTTTGAGCTATATTGGTTTGAAACTGTATTTCTTGATGGGATTCAGCTTGATAGCCTCCTCTTTTTGAGACCAAATAGAATTGTACTAAATGTTCTTCATGAACTAAGGTAATTCCCCGCCATTTATTATCCTTAGAAGTAAATTCTACAACATTTCCAAGACCGACACCATCCCTTGAAGTATACTCTAATGATAATTTTTTTAGTATTTTTAAAAATACATCATGAAAATCGGAGATCTCATTTTTCTTTGGTTGATCTTTAAATCTTAAGGCTTCGATTGAAAATGCTTTAAGAATATCTTTGCTCATAGTTTTCCATGCATTTGGATTTGCATAAAATTCAATACCGATAAGTTCACCATTGATAAACACTGCTACTCCGCATTGATTATTTATATTTTCGAAATTTTTAATTATTTTATCTGTTTCTTTTTCAGAATTCTTAGTCATGTCAAGATAACTTTGAGTAGGAGCAACACCCGCGGCGTATTTCATTTCTGATCTGTGAGCTTGTATTTCACCCCACACCGCACCTTGACCTGCTGAGGATATTGATTCAAATGCGACATTAGGATGAAGCCTTTGGTTAGTAGATTTAAATCCGCGTTTCCCAGTATAGTTCCATCTTGATTGCTCTATACATTTAGCGGGGATACTATATTTTTGATTAGGGATATTAGATTTTTGATTCATTTCTTCATATTTATCCTTGAAAACATTTTGTTTACCGCCTACGGGTAATAATATTGGTTCCCAAATGGTCCTGTCTTGTTTTCCACCATGAACGGTCATCCCGAATGGAATTAAAACTTGTTTATCACTCTTATTAATAACTTCCAATTGATTTACAGAATCAGTTTCAACTATTTCAACTAATTCTAATTCTTCAGCTTCTTTAATGTTAATGAATTCAATAAATTTTTCATCTTGAACAATGATAGGGATAATGGTCATATTCTCATGAACTTGAGCTGTTCCTAATTTAAAATAACTTAAGGGTTTTTCAAAAACTGATTTTACTAATTGGATACTTTCACTCTTCATTTTATCATTCCTCCTTTTTATTTATTTTTATTTTTTCTTCCTTATCTCCACTTTCTTCTTCATAAAGTGGATCAATATATTGATTTACTACATCTTTACCATTTTTTGTTAGTTCAACACCATAAGTAACCTGAATTTTGCCTTCTTCCCCAACTCCATTTATTCTTGTTCCTTTTTCTTTCGGAATTTCTTCTTCTGATAATTCTTCAGTATGAGATTTTATTAGCCCTCCTTTTTTGAGAGCGTTTAAATGATAATTTAGGAATTGCTTTTTTTCCTTACCAATACCAAGATTCTCAGCAATTTTCTGTGGTCTTTGAGGACTCTCTGAGAGTTCTCTCATTATATCAGCTCTTACGGGGTTTCTAAATACAATGCCAACCTTCTCAAATATAGGTTTTTTCTTTTCTTTTTTCTTTGCCATATTAATCAAGTTAAGAATTTTTTTATGGTAAAAACTTTTTTTACTGTAAAAGAAATAAAATCATTTTCATATATAAATGTTTGGGTGAAATAATGAATTAAAAAGAAATATAGTAAAATGCTTTCAAATTAATTTATAATAAACGTATTGAAGAATCAGAATACAATAATGGTTAGAATTCTAGCTTTTGACTTGGGTGCAAGTTCAGGAAGAGCAATAGTAGGAACATTGGAAAAGGAGAAACTAGAACTCGATGAAATTTACAGGTTTACAAATGAGGGGATCCATGTTAATAATTCATTTTGCTGGGATATTTTAAGAATATTCCAAAAAATGAAAAAAAGCTTGTCAATTTACGTTAAAGAATATGGTTCTATTCTAGATTCTATAGGTATTGATACATGGGGGGTAGATTTTGTATTACTTGATGAAAACGATGATTTAATTCAACCAGCACACCATTATCGAGATCATAGAACTGACGGAATGCTTGAAAAGCTTTTTAAGATCGTCCCAAAAGAAGAAATTTTCAATCAGACGGGAATCCAATTTATGCAAATTAATACCATTGTACAAATCTTTTCAATGATCTATAATAAATCCCCTCGACTTTCCAAAGCAAAAACTCTACTGATGCTTCCGGATTATTTTAACTTTTTATTATCCGGAAAAAAATACAGTGAATCTTCAGAAGCTAGTACTTCACAACTATATAATCCTATTAAAAAGGATTGGTCTTATGATTTAATAAGAAAGCTCAATCTAGATCAAGAAATATTTCCTGAAATAATTCAACCGGGTACTATTTTAGGAAATATCCAAGAGCATATTGCTGCAGAAATGGGATTAAACCCCGAAACTAAAATTACAATTCCCCCAACGCATGATACTGGTTCTGCTGTAGCTGCTGTTCCTGTTAATATGGATAAATATAATCCGAGGGAATGGGCATACCTCAGTTCAGGTACATGGAGTCTTTTAGGGGTTGAATTAAATAGACCTTTAATTAATGATAAGGTATTGAAATATAATTTTACTAATGAAGGGGGAATAAACCACACTACGAGATTTCTTAAAAATATATCTGGTTTGTGGTTAATTCAAGAATGTAAAAAACTATGGGATATGAAAGAAACCAATTTAACCTGGGAAAGAATAGATCAAGAAGCTATGAATGCTCAATCCTTTCAAAATTTTTTTAATCCTGATGATCAAGTTTTTTTGAATCCCCCTAATATGATAAACGCAATTCAAAGACAATGTGAACTTCACAATCAATCCAGACCCGAATCAATCGGACAAATTTCAAGATGTGTTTTTGAAAATCTAGCATTTAAGTATAAGCATGTTATGGAACAACTTGAGGATGTAATAGGAACTAAAATAAAAATTCTCCACATCATTGGAGGTGGCAGTCAGAATCATTTTTTAAATCAATTCACTGCTAATGTTTTGAATATTCCAGTTAGAGCTGGACCTTCAGAAGCTACTGCGATTGGGAATATCCTAACTCAAGCCCTAGCTTTAGGTGAGATCAAGGATATGAAAAATTTAAGAAGAGTTGTTAGAAATTCTTTTCAGATTACTGAATATACACCGAAAAATAAGAGTAAATGGAAAGATGCTTACAACACTTATCTAACTAATATTTAGGAATGAATTATTATGGCAAAAATTATAAT
>JAGXNO010000117.1 GCA_019894975.1 Promethearchaeota archaeon
TTCAATGATATGGAGTTATACTTCTGAGGCGATTTTATTTTTGGGAAGGTTTATCAATAATTTGATAGCTCGGTTATTTCACGAATCCTTAGCAAAAGGCTATTTTAATCATATATAGTCTAATTTATAATTATCAATTTGAACATTTGAGAAATTATATAATTTTAAAACATTAAGTATTAATTCAAACTTCATTTGTAGTTCATTAATTTCATCTATTTATGTTAGAATATACTATTAAATTTATAAAACTCAAAGTAAAAATAAGATGAATAAAAATAAAATTCCTCCGAGAGCTTATTTATTTCCTATGCCAGTTGCTCTTATCGGGGCTAATGTGAATGGAAAACCAAATTTTGAGACCCTCGCATATGTTGGTATTGTCGAAAGTCAACCACCATTAATTTCAATAGCTTCTTATGAAACTCATTATACTAATATTGGTATTAAGGAAAATAAAACATTTAGCGTTAATACTCCTTCGGAAGATTTGGCAGAAATTATCGATTATTGTGGCATTGTCTCAGGAAAAGAAATAGATAAATCAGAAGTATTTGACATTTTTTACGGGGATCTTAAAACCGCGCCAATGGTAAGCGTTTCACCACTAAATCTAGAATGTGAGGTTATTAAAACCTTTAAGATAAAGGAATTAGTGGAGATCGAGGAAGGTCATGAAATTTTTATCGGGCAAGTAGTTAATGCTTATGCTGATGAGGATTATTTAACAGAAGGGATACCAGATATTGCTAAATTTAAAACATATACATATTCACTAAACAATTATTGGAAAGTTGGTGAAAAACTCGCACCGGCATTTGAGATTGGAAAAAAATATAAAAAATGATAATAATTTTCTAATTTTTTTTTGGTAATACAATATATTGAGCCTTTTCTCATTAAGTATTACTCTTATTTAAAAATTCCAAAATTTTCAATTTTATCGTATTTCTTTCTATTAGATTGAAAGTGAACTGAAAGTTCAAAATTCTTGATTTCTGGTCTCTTTTCGAATAGTTCCTTATCCCCTTCCCGAATTACTTGAAGAACGAGTGGTAAATGATGTCGAAAGATTCGATTCCTTAAACCTGCCCAACCAAAACATAATCCCCCACTAACGTGCATAAATAGATGAAGTTCATAATTATTGTTCTTCATTTGCCATTCAGCTAATACCTCATCTCTCATAAATCGAGTGTACAGACCAGATATTTGATCATTGTCATAATCAGTCCCTATTGTAAGGAAAAGATCCCCTGTCGAATCTGAATGAGTTAACGTATATTTTCGAGGTATCGTTAATTTATACGGATCAACTGAGTCCCTAAAGGCTACATGTAATTTCTCAGGATCCAAATCTGTCATTATTCTGAATTGTATTTTTTTAAAACAAATAGTTGAAATTTTTTTCTTATTAAATAAAAAAAAAATTAAGATTTTAATTATGCTGGCTGTAATACACCAGCGAACACTAACCATGCTAAAAGCGTTTTAGACCACAAACTGAGAAGAATGTACCCTCGTTCCCCATATAAATAATCTCTCCATTTCCCTACTTTTTTATATTGAAGAATCATATTGATCGGAAATGTGTTGAAGAAAAGTACATAAGATCCAAAGATAGCCCATACGAACAATGGAATTTCGGTGAAATTACCATTACCAAATAAATATAGAAGTATTATTATCCAAGGCATAACTCCTGCAAATACACCTATATAAAATGCTGTCCAATTTGTTTTCTCAGTTTTTTGGTTATGTATCTCCATCATTAATCCTAGTAGATTCATCGTAGCATTAATGCCAAAAATCAAGAGTAAACTCGAAAGATCGTATACTCCAAAAAACCATGCAATTAGAACAATCATTAGAGACGAGCTTAAGGCATATTCAAACCATCGAAAATAATTGATACCTTCATCCAATTTTCTATTATAGAAATCGTTGACTCGGGGTAAAACGATTAGAAGATGCGCTATAGCAGAGAGAAATAGAAATATTGAAACCAGAGGTCCAACGGGAACAGTGGTTAATAGAGAATAATTAGGTTCAAGTATTTCTAAGACATCATTATAAGAAAGGTAAGTCGTTGTAAGGGGTAGCTTAAAGTCTCTTATTTTAGGTATTGTAAGAGCTAGCGTCAGCATTATACTGGCTTGAATCAAATGCAAAAATCCCATGATTAAGTTAAATCGTTTTAAATATGGGAAAGTTATACTAGATTCTTTTCTTTCGCTCATTATAATCATTTTATTCAAAGTGTTTATGAAATTTGAAAAGAAAGTTGTCTATAAAACATTTATTTATATAAATTATAATACTCACAAATAAACTTCAAATCTACTGCTATTATGAGTGTTATCTTATAAATAACCACTAAAACGTGTTCTTATGAATTATTAATATAAACTATAAATGAATAGATAAAATAAAAGATTATAATAACATAACCGGTTAAAAAGCAAAAAATTAGGTGATAATGATGATTTCACTAAAAGGAAAAACTCTTTTCATTACTGGTGCGAGCAGGGGTATTGGGAAAGCCATAGCCTTAAGAGCAGCTCATGATGGAGCAAATATAGCAGTAGTAGCAAAAACCAAAGAACCACACCCCAAATTGCCAGGAACTGTCTATACTGCTGTAGAAGATATTATAAATGCTGGAGGTAATGCTCTTCCGTGTATTACTGATATCAGATTTGAAGATCAAGTCCAAACAGCAATTGATGAGACCCTTAATGAATTTGGTGGTATTGATATCCTTGTTAATAATGCAAGCGCGATAGATTTATCCCCTACTCTAAAACTTGAGATGAAAAGATTCGACCTCATGTTTTCTGTTAATGCACGGGGAACATTCTTGTGTTCAAGGCTGTGTATTCCTTACCTATTAAAAGCTGAAAACCCTCATATATTAAATTTATCACCACCTTTAAATTTAGACCCAAAATGGTTTAAAAATAACGTCGCCTACACAATGGCAAAATATGGTATGAGTATGTGTGTATTAGGAATGGCTGAAGAATTTAAAAACGATGGGATCGCTGTAAATGCCCTATGGCCTCGCACACCAATAGCCACTGCCGCAGTAAAAAATTTACTGGGTGGAAAATCCTCAATTAAGCATTCCAGGACTCCAGAAATTGTTGCCGAAGCTGCATATCTTATTCTCACACAACCAAGTAAAACCTGTACTGGCAATTTCTTTATTGATGAGGAAATTCTATTGGAGCATGGAATAACTGATTTAGAAAAATATTCTGTAGACCCTAAAGTTGAACTCTATCAAGATTTTTTTCTCTAAGTTGTTAATGATTAAGCATCTTAAGAACAAATCTTCTCGTATATTTCATATAATTAAATAGAGAGTTCTTATTTTTATCTTTTTATTATTCCCTGCTTAAATTGCTATTAAATCTAAAAAAATAGGAAAAAAAAAAATTCTTACTTTTATTTATCTTTAGATATTTATCTCTTTGCTCTATATACAGTAAATATTATTCCAGCAGCAACTATAATCACCGCAATTATCGCCGTAATTGTAACAGTTAAATTAAAACCAAGCTGCTTAAGAAAGATTCCAAATAGTGCCCATAACACCACAAGACTATAAGCATAATCTTTTCTCAAAAATAGTATCGCAATCGTAATTATTACTGCAACAGAAATAACCAAAACTGTTAAAATTTCAGCTAATAATCCACTACTTTCTACTCCTGCGCTGATTAACACAGCTGTAACATTTGCGATAGTTGCTACTGTTATCCAACCAAGATAGATGCTAAATGGTTTATACACAAACCAATTCTCCTTCGTATTCAACTTTTCTTTACCAAAATCAAGCCTTAAATATATCATTATTAATGAAAATAATATGACTATCATTGCGATTATTGAGAAATAGATTAGCCCATAATGCCAGAAAAAAATCCAAAATGTATTAGCAATATTACTAATGATGAAAAAATAGCTAATTTTTTCAAGAAAAGGCATATCAACCTTCTCATCTTTAACTATATCGCGAAATTGATATACTACAAATATCCCGAGAAGCACATATATAACTCCCCATATACTAAATGTAATTCCCGCGGGAACAAATAGATTAGGATAC
>JAGXNO010000118.1 GCA_019894975.1 Promethearchaeota archaeon
GTAGAAGATTGTATAAAAAGTGTCCCCTCTCGAGTTCTTATATATAACAGAAAAGGCCAAGAAGCAATGAAATTAGGAGGACATAATATATATTTTGGTCTAGGTACAGATTTACTTCGAACAATTGACTTGGAAACAGATAAATTAAGGTTATCTGTATTGCAAGATGTAAAAAACGCAGCAATTGTATCGGATTATTGTAAAGAAATAGATTTCATTGCCTCATTTGCATTACCAAGTGATGTACCGAAAAATCTGATGTACATTAATTGTGTTAAGGCTATGATGGAAAATTCTGCTAAACCTATTTTTTTTACTGCTGCTGGAAAAGAAGATTTGGAATATATTATTAAAATGGCAGAAGTTGTTACGGGTAGTGAGAACAAGCTAAGATCAAAACCTTTTCTCATTCATTATTCCGAACCTACTCCCCCAATGTGCCATTCTTATGGTGCAATAAATAAACTTTTTTTATGTGCAGAAAAAGAGATCCCGATATGTTATACACCAGCAGATCTTCTAGGGGGTACCGCACCAGTTTCTTTAGCAGGAGGTATTGTGCAAGCAAACGCTGAAGCTTTAAGTGGTATCGTGTTACATCAACTTAAAAAGAGGGGAGCACCAATTATATCTGGGTTTGCAGTAGCCCCATTAGATATGAGATCCGCAGTTATGTCTTATGGATCACCAGAAGAACATCTTACCAATTCCGCATTTGCAGATATATTTCACTATTACAATATACCCATGTGGTCAACAGTAGGATCAGATAGTCATTGTCTAGACCAACAAGCAGCTTTTGAGCATGCTATTGCGATACTATTAGCCTCTATGGATGGAGCAAATTTAATTCATGATATAGGATATTTAGGCCAAGGTTTAGTCGGGAATCCAGTATCAATTGTGATGTGTGACGAAATTATAAGTTATGTTAAAAGATTTATTCGTGGTTTTGATATTGATAGAGAAATGATGGCAATTGATGTTATCAGTGATATTGGCCCAGGTGGAAATTTTCTTACTCATAAACACACATTAGATCACTTTAGAGAAGAACTGTGGCGACCTAAATTCATAAATCGTGATGGTCCAGAAACATGGACTAAGAACGGTAGGAAGAGTTATGGAGACCGTATAAAAGCTCATACCCTCAAAGTGCTTGAAACGCATAAAGCTGAACCGTTAAACCAAGATATTCACCAGAAATTGAATGAAATCCTTATAGACGCAGAAAGAAAATTAAGAGATATGAAGTTCAAAGCCTAAATCCCCTAAACTCTTAGATAAAATTTAATTGAAGTGCGCTTAAGACAAGAATATGGATAAAAAAGTTAATGGATATATAGAAAAACAGGTATCTCCTCAAAAAGAGATATGTCAAAAATTAAGAGAAATCATATTAAGTTCCTTCCCAAATATTATAGAACAAATGAAATATGGGGTCCCATATTATGGAAATAAATATTACATAGTTGCTTTAAAAACACATGTCAATTTGGGTTTCTCGATTAAGGATTTAACAGAAGAAGAAGTAGCATTGCTTGAAGGGAGTGGTAAAACAACGAGACATATTAAAATTATGACGCTTGAAAGCATAGATGAAAAAAAGATTATAACGTTATTAGAAATGTTAAAGTAATGCTTTAAAATAAAGGTGCAAAAGCACCAAGTCCGATTACATTTGATACTACAGCTGAGAAAAAGAGCTGAATGATAGTAAATGAACTCACCAAGACTGCACTAAAAGTTCTTGTATGTTCATAAATAATTGTATTTCCGACTGTAACTATAAGAAAAATGATAAAAGTGAATAAAACTGAGGGTAAATACGTATAGCTACTAGCTAATGTCATTAAGGTAATGTGAATAATGAATGCTATGGCGATTGTTATTTTAGCTTTATTTTTCTCTGATTTTATAAAACTCAAAAGAGGGTACAATATTTTTCTAAATAAAATTTCTATTGAGAAATAAATTGGAAATATAGCTAATGTTATGAATATATTAGTTAAACTTGAGGGCCACATGAAGGCAAATGGGTAATAGAAGGAAAAAAGTAAATATACGATTAAAAAGTACCAAGCACAAATTGTTGTATATACAAATACACTTAGATTGAATTCTTGTTTAATTACATCTTTTAAATGTTGTTTACTAAACCTCATCTCTTGTCTTCTTAACCTTATTACGTATATGATGAATTTGAAAACAATAAATAAACCGCTGAAGACTAAGGAGGCGTAAAAAATACCAATTAATCCAAAAAGCCTACTAAAAAATAACCAATTAATTATAAACAGAGATGAATATAGCACGATTTGAGCTATTTTCACGTACCTAATAATCTTTTTTTTAATTTTTTCTCTTTTACGCAAGCTTTTTTCGTCGTTTTCAAGATTTACATTATTAGATTTAGGTCTTAATCGAAAGAATTTAGCAGAATATGAAATCAAGAGAAATATAATAGCAATGAGTAGACCTAAATTCAAAAAGATAAGAACATAATTCCAAATAAACGTAATGGTTATCGGTCCATTTATAGATGTTGAATTGAAAAATTTAAGTTCAAACCACTTAATAGAATCTTTTAGTACTTTATCCGAAAATAACTGATGAGCTCCCCCAATTAACGGTTTTGTTATGTTAATTAGTGAACAATTTGTTAATTCTTGGGCTTTTAATGCATTTTCAGTATAGTCTAAGATTTCGTCCTTTACATGAGAGATTATTAACAGGTTTTCACTATTAGTGCCGTTTAATAAATTAACAGGAATATATTCCTCATAGCCTTGCCATTTAAGGCCGAAACGAGGAGGAGTGAAATTTACCAGTGGAGCCCAAGCAACGGTTACCTTAAAATCTGGATTTAGGGCTTGATTCATAAGAACAACCATCCCTCCAAGTGAATGTCCTACTAAACCTATTTGAGATTCATTCACATCTGAATAAAACGAGAGAGTTTTTAATTTTTCTAATAATTTTGTACAATCTTGAGCCAGAGCAGGAGTATTTGTGGGCTCATCAATATTATTAATATTTCCACCGCTTTCACCGTGTCCTTGATAATCTAAAGCGGCAAGATAATAACCCCTTTTTGTAAACTCAATTGGCACCCTTAAATCAAAATCTCGCTTGCTTCCGATTCCGTGACAATAAATTATCAAGGGTCTCTTTTCTTGAAAGGATAATGACTTACTAGGATAATATAAATTAGCATAAAGAGTTGCCCCTGCTGACCGGAATTGAACCCTATCATATTTTTTATAACTTACAGACTTATTTACTTCTAAAGCTATAAGCGTAAAGACTAGAACGACGATTAATAGAATAATCTTCTGGAGATTGATAAGAGCTTTACTATTAACTTTTTCATGAAAAAAGTTATCAAGTTTTCGCTTTAATTTCTCTTTTAGATTAGGCATTAGTTCTATTACACTTATTTAGAATATATGAAAAATAACATTTGGCTTATTATAATACTTTTTCTGTTGAGCAAAAATTATTAAAACATTAATCTAAATCTGAAAAAGCTTAAATAGATATAGAGATAAAATCCTCATATTAACAAAATAATTTGTTAGTTCGAAATCTAATTTAAAAGAAATCCATCAAAAAAGAGATGTAAATAATTTGGAACAAATTAAAACTGATAATTGGATTAATCATATTTGGAAATTGCCAGTAATTGGCGCAATTTTAGCAATTTGTGGAATAATTTTACCAGCAAGTAATTCAGAAGCTTTTGGGGGTGATACTTACTTGTGGTATTTCGGTTTCTGGTTTTCAACTTCTAGCCTGTTAAGTCCACCTTTTGGTACAACGACGGATATGTTTGCTGCTCCGTACGCAGGTAAGTATGATATGATTGGCTATGCCGCAATAATATTATTGGTAATTGCATTGATC
>JAGXNO010000119.1 GCA_019894975.1 Promethearchaeota archaeon
GATAATCGAGAGGTTACGCGGCTTATTACACTTGCTATGACTCATATGAAGAAACGACCAAAAATTCATGATCATTCGAAAGGATATGCCCCATCTTCTTTTGGAGGAATGGGAACGGTACAACTAACATGTGGGAACTGTAATATACTTTGTTGGGGGGATAGTGTAGAAACAGCGAAAAATTATAAAATCTTAAAAAATGCTGGTTGTGTCATCCAAAAGGAAAATGGTGAGATTGCTGTTTTCCCTCCAGAGAAAGCAAAAGAAGAATTTGAGAAAATGGATCCGAAACATCAGAGACTCTATTACAAAGATTACAAAAGAAGAATGAGGAAGAAAGATGTAACCACTCATTTGATGCCATAATTCAGTAGTTGATAAATATGAGTGAGAGAATGAATGTTCTTTTTATCATAACAGATCAGCATAGGGCTGATCATATGAGTTGTGCTGGAAATCTCGTTTTAAAGACACCTAATTTGGATCGTCTTGCAAGTGAAGGGGTCAGATTTACTTCTGCCTATGTAGCAAATCCTATATGTATGCCAAATAGAGCAAGTATTTTTACGGGTCTGTATCCTAACATGCATGGAGTAAGAACAGCAGGAATGAATTTGCCTGTGAATGTTCCAACTTTCACCGAAACTTTAAGAAAAAATGGATACCACACAGTTGTGGCAGGTAAAATCCACCTACAATTTTCAACACGTCGTTTAGTAGACTCAGCTCGATCTGCTGAAAGTGTCGGTCATTGGTTGAGTGAAAAATATCGAGATAAGATGAAAGAAGGCTTACCATTACCATATTATGGATTTGAAGAAGTAAATATGGTTGTGGGTCATGGAGATTTATGCGCAGGACATTATCTTGATTGGTTAGAAGAAAAGGGGCCACAATATGTACCAATAATACGAGAAAAAATGGCTCGATTTTTTAATAAAGTTTCTTATAAAACAGAAGTTCCAGAAGAATTATTTCCTACATCTTATGTCGAAGAAAAAGCACTTTCATTTCTTGAAAAATATTCAAAGGGAGAATATGGAGACAAACCATTTTTTTTAAATGTCTCTTATCCTGACCCACATCATCCCGTTTGTCCTCCAGGAGAATATTTCGATATGTATAAACCAGAGGATATTGAATTACCTTCGAGTTTTGATGATATTGAAAATGTAAAAAACCATGCATTTTTGAAACCGCTTTTGAATAACCCATTTTTCAGGGGGATGATATTGCGTATTACTAATGAAAAAGAAGCGAAAGATTTCATTTCTGCTACATATGGTTCTGTTGCAATGATAGATCACAGTATCGGTAATATTTTAGCAGCTCTTGATAAATATGAACTATCTAAGAATACAATGGTTATTTATACAAGTGATCATGGAGACTTAATGGGAGACCATGGAATGATTTTGAAAGGACCTTGCCCTTTTAATGGAATTTTAAATGTTCCTTTTATTTGGAAAGTTCCCGGCATCTCAAAACGAGGTATAACTAATTCCTTAGCAAGTTCAATTGATATTCCTAAAACAATTCTAAATCTATTAGGAATTGCACAAAATGAACAACCTCCTGATATGCAAGGTGTTGATTTAACTCCAGTTTTAAAAGATCCTAATGAAAAAGTAAGGGATTCTTGTTTGGTTGAGCATGATGAAGAATTAGAGCAATTTAAAATTAAATTAAGAGTAAGGCATTTAATCACTGAAAAATTTAAACTAACACTTTATAATGAATTACCGGGATACGGAGATTTATTTGATCGCAAAGAGGATCCCCTTGAATTAACCAATTTATGGTTTGATGAGAAATATAAGGATATTAAGAATGCATTGATTGAACAATTATTCCATGAAAATCTTAATGCTCAAAGTCGTTATCCTAAACGCTTAGCAATGTCTTAATATAATTTTTAAAAGTTTTTAATTAGTGATATCACATTAAGATTAATTACTTAAATTAGTTAAATCGCTATTCTAAAGGTAAAAATTATGGTCAATAATAAGTTTATATTAGTGTCTGGATATTTAATGGTTATCTCTGGAATCTTTCATTTCATAGTTGCTTTTTTAGCTACAGGATTGTTAGAAGTCGCCGCTACAGCATTAGTATTTGGAATTTTCTACCTCTTATTAGGCATTATTACGATCTTAAGAGCAAAAAATAATCAACTTGATGAGACACGAAGGATACTGATATGGAATACCACCGTTACTTTATTAAATTCTATAACTATCCTAACACATATAATAAGGAGAACTCCAGAGGATCGAATTATAGTCTATCTCTTTTTGATACTTATCATCATCATAAATTTAGTCTGTTTTCCTACTTTCTTCATTAAAAAAACTAAGTTGGATCGAATGGACTCAGTTGATAAACTCAGTTTTTTCTCTATCGCAGTAATCAAGGGATTAGGCCTTGGATTACTTTTCAATGTGCTAGCATGGGTTGGACTAACAAACGATGTAAATCTTTTCATGATAATATATATCCTCGTTTTTGGGAGTTTAAACACGATTTTTGGGGAACTATTATATAGAAGAAAAGAAGATAAGAAAATTCAGTATAGGGCACTATTAATTTTGATTTTAGGTTTAATCTCTGAAGCGATTTTATGCATTTTCTTTACGAATGCAAAATCGATAGTCGATATATTTCTCTATAGTATAATCATCCTCATCCGGTTTTATTATATAAAAAAAAAGTTTTAACTGGAGCAATTACTAAGAAAATAAACTGAAAATTGAAAGATCATGCTAAACAAAGAATGGTTTATTAATAAAATAAATTCCTTTTTAAGAGAAGATGAAAGCAATAGGATGACTGGCGTTGATGGAATTCTTTTCTGGGAACCAGATGTCATAGTTGGAATTTGTTCGGGAGATGATCCCATTTTTGAATACTACAAAAAAGTGGTTGGACCTTTCCATTTAACACCCGTAGAAGCCTACTCTAAACATTTCTCAGTAGAAATAGAATCACCCGAAAATCTTTCAGTAATTGCATTCATACTCCCTACAAACAAAATCACTAAGAAAGAAAATTTTGAGCATTCTAAAGAATGGCCTGGAGAAAGATGGTCGCACACTAGACTTTATGGAGAACAATCGAATCAAAAACTACAAAAGTATTTACTAAGTGAAGTGAAAAGAGAATTTGGGGTAGACGGTATAGCACCAATGACCGAACAAAAGTTGTATAAAGTACACCAGAAACATCCAGATGCTTATCAAGGAGTATGGGCATCAACATGGTCTCACCGACATATGTGTTTTGCAGCAGGATTGGGATCTTTTGGTCTTTCCGATGGATTTATAAATCCAAGAGGAAAAGCAATGCGCTGTGGAAGCATTGTAATTAACTACAAATTACCATCAGAGGGGAATGCTAGGCCGTCTGACCCATTTGAATACTGCACTAAATGTGGGCAATGCGTTGAAAGGTGTCCTGTCGGAGCTATTACATTAGAAAACGGTCACGACAAACAAAAATGCCATGTAAAAGTTTCATCAACCGTTCCATATATTCAAAATCATTATCATATCCCAATCTATTCTTGTGGGCTCTGTCAAGTCAATGTATCCTGTTCTGATGGAATACCATTGAAAAAATGAGGTGATGGAATAGCTGAGCGAAAAAATGAATGTTCTATTCATAATAACTGACCAGCAACGAGCCGATCATTTAAGTATAAGCGGAAATCCGGTCCTTAAGACACCTAACATTGATAAAATTACCACAAATGGAGGGGTGAGGTTTACTAAGTATTACTGCGCAAATCCAATCTGCATGCCAAACAGAGCAAGCTTTTTCACGGGGGCATATCCTAGTG
>JAGXNO010000011.1 GCA_019894975.1 Promethearchaeota archaeon
CACATGAGCCAACGTTTACTAGACATCCTCTATCAAAATCTCCTGCAAATCTGTCATATAAAGTTTTACCCTCTTCATCTTTTACAAGGCCAATATCCATTGCACCACAACCAGACACAACAACAATGTAATTTCTTATTAGGAACTCTTCTGCCATTTTGTATAATTCTTGGATTTCATGAGCATAATTACCACATCCTATAATAGCGACTATTCCCGGAATTTCCCCTAGAACGATTGGAGCCCCTACATTACGAATTTCGGTGTCCATGATTGGTCCTCTTCCCGATCTACAGTTATATCTCTCTGTCTTGATATATTCCCTTCCCGCATATTGAATAAGAGTTAATGGAGAAACATCCTTCATACAATCTGATTCGCATCTACCACATCCTAAACAATCATGGAATATACTTTCTAACACTGAAAAATCAACATCCTTTGCTAAATTAATACCTTCTACAAGAGCTAGATCATTTGGACAGTTTCTTTGGCAGTTTCCACAACCATTACATCTCATTGCCATATCTTGACATCCCTTTTCATCGGGAACGCCACTTTTACCTTTTCTTATTGGTTTGATCTTAAGTGATGTTTCTGCTGCGACTTCACCTGCTTTTATTGGATCTAATATCAAAACACCATCCATCTTCCCACTTACTAAATCATCAACAATTTCCATCATTGGATCATCTGTCCTATCGGCAAAACCTCCCATGATTTTTTCGTTGGTGGTAATATATGGTGCTCCAACAGCTTTTGATTCCTCATATGTTCTCAAATTGACACATTGTTCATCTACCATCACTACGTCAGCTAAACCAGAACGAATGTAGTGTAATTGCCTTGAATAAGAACCAATAATTTTTGCCCCTTCATAGTAGCGAGTAAGATCATGAGCAGTACAACAAATTGCACCTACATCAATCTTATCTTCATAACCTTTTTCTCTAATATAGTCTACTAGTTCAACTCCAGGAGCTACGTTATGTCCAATCATTAATATAGTTGCTTTATTCTCCGTATCCATAGTACCCATTCCTAATTCTACGATAGGTGCTTCAGGATCTCCCACAGGCATCCCGTAAGCAGCTATTTGTATAGCATCAGAAATTTCCATTCCAACTGAATCACATAAACCAGCAAGGAAGCTTTTTGCTTCGTAATCAAGATAACTTGATTCTTGACCTGTATGACCTGCGGCTAAGAGCTGGGTTAAAGTATAATGAACATATTCCATCGCAGTCTCCAAGTCTTCTAAGTTCTCTGGCTTCATACCAAGTACCAAACGAGTATGTGGCATTTCTACGGCAATATTGTTCCCAAAATTAATTGGTACATTTCCATATTTCTCCTTTAACCAGTGAAGTAAATGATCGCCGTGTGCTGAATGACACGCTGCACCTATACAGCATGCAATTTCAACAATTCTTGCTTGTTGTGTTTCCATGTTTATTCCGCATGCACCAGTTCTCCCTTTAGAAAGATTACACTTACCATATGTACATAAACAACACATATCACAAATGGGCATATAGAAAGGTTTATATCGATCCATTAGCTTGAAAAACCATGATCTTAGATCTCTAAGCCCAGGAGCAGGAGTAGGTCCCATAGGTTCCCATTCTGTCTCATCACCATAAGAAATCCTTCCAGTAGTCAGTTCAAAGCCTTTAATCGAGCCAAGAGGTCCTTTATATTCGTCAATCTTTATTTTTGCGCCTTTTTGTTCCATTTTAAATTCACTTTATTTTTTGAATTGTTTATAGATTTTTTTTGAATTTAATAATTATAATTGTTATAATTAATCCCATAAAATAAAAGCTATTGATTAACTTTTAAAATGAATTAGGACAATTTATTTATGGATATTTAGTGTGAAATTTCACACAAGCTTTTAGATACGTTTTTAGTTCTTATTTTGGTAAAATATCTAGGTTTAATACAATTCCTTAATTACCAATGAAAAGGACGGGGATATATGATTAGAAAATGGTAAATATTAATCTAATTAAGGCTTATATTGTTGTTGTTTGTTCTTATGCACTTGCATTTTTTGTAGCAATTTTAGTAGGGATGATGACCATTACTTTCCATCCACTTGTGATGATCTTATTTGCAGATTTAGCGGCAACATTGGTTATTTTTGTCATAAGTACGATAATAAAAAACACTAGCTTATATGATCCCTATTGGAACATTGCTCCTTTAGTGATTGGATTTTACTTCTTAATCTTTCTTGAAGGACCAAAACTTGATAATATACGTTATATCATTGTATTTATTCTCGTAGCAATTTGGTCAATAAGACTGACATATAACTGGTTAAGGGGATGGCGCGGATTAAAGCACGAAGACTGGAGGTATATGTACTACAGGGATAAGATGGGAAAGAAATTTTGGTTCATAAATCTTACTGGTTTACAATTAATGCCAACTATTTTGGTTTATCTTGGAACCATTTCTGTATACCCCGCGGTTTCATTGAGAAAAAATTCATTGGGTATCCTTGATCTTGTTGCCATCATTATAACGCTAGGATCGATTCTCTTAGAAACAATAGCAGATCAGCAAATGTATAATTTTATTAAAAATCGTGAAAATTCTGACCAAATTATAAATCAAGGCTTGTGGAAATACTCAAGACACCCTAATTATTTAGGAGAAATATTGTTTTGGTGGGGTTTATTTATTTTTGCCCTAGCTTCTGATCTCAATTTCATTTGGGCTATAATTGGACCTCTTTCTATTACGATTCTTTTTAATATTGTGAGTATTCCCTTGATAGAAAAGCAAAAATTAGAGAAGAGACCTGACTATGCCAATTATAAGAAACGAGTTTCAAGGTTAATACTGTGGTTCCCAAAGAATAAAGTTCAAAAAGAAGACTGAATAAAAAAAGTTGAAAGTGAATGTCAACTTAAATCTCATTTAATTGAATCATTAAATCCTAAAAAAAATTCGAATTCTTTTTATCCCGAAGGTGAAACAACGATCTCCATTGAGCTTACATTATTTTCACGACCATCCTCGCCTTTAAGTTGCTCTGTAGAAATGCGAATATCTTTATACACCGTTCCTTTCAAAAAGCGATTTTTTAGAATCTCACAAATATCGACGGCGTGAGAAATCGCTCTACCGCGAGCCTTTACTGTACAATCTTCTCCTTTATTCAAGATCATCATCACTGCCATTACATAATTCATCGTAGGACGACGCCCTACGAAGACTGAGTTTTCTTGACCGTTCTCTTTTTTTCCCATTTTCTCTGAATTGTTGTTTTTTTACTCTCTATATTAATAGGTTATTTTATGTATTATGATTTAAATTCTTGTGGATTACAAGATTTGTTGTGATTCTTTTGGTTCTCACATATTTTACTCAATCTTATAATAATGATATTTCAATAGAACATATTGGTTCTTTTCCAAACCATTCAACAAGTAACTTTAATTATGTATCTGAAATAGTGAAGTCAAAATTAGATAGTTATAAATCATTAGTTAAAATAATAGAAAGGATTTCAAGAGAAATAAATTTAGAAACATCATCTATGCCTAAAGAGTAGAAAGAAAGTCAGAAACATTTTCTTCGGATTCTTCATCTATTAAACCGGCATCTATTTCTCCACCGATATAATTGAATCTGTAAGTACACTTTTCTTCGTCCAATAAGGCACATCCGATTTCTTCTCCATCAACATCCATTTTTAAAATGTCAAATAAACCATTGAATATCCCTTGGTATAATAAACAAATGTTTTTTGCCATGATGTTGTTTGATTCTTCGCAAGCAAGCGAATCTTTAACATCTATTATAATATGATCTTTTTTAAACTTACCAAGTATATGACCATATCCCATGAGTTCTAATGCTTCAAGTGATACTAGAAATACTTCTTTTCTCGTTGCCATAGACTCACTTTCCCAATCTTTACTAACAAAGAACTTTTGCATAAATACTCTACCTAATGACTTACCTACCCAAATAAGTATATCATCTGCGTTTGTGCCTGCAAATTCGGAGAACTCAATTATATCAAGGGGTCTAAGCATTAACAATTTCATATCTTTCTTTTTATCCCCAAAAAATAACTGCCCTTCTTTTTCATCAATCATTATTTGTAAATCTTTTTTCAGCCTTTTCGACATTTTTATCCCCTAAATCGATTCTCACAGAGGTTTAATAAATTTTTATAAAGATGTTATTTCTTATAATAGAAATTTAAGTGCCTAGATATTTAAATTTAATGATTCTATCATTACTGTTCAAAATTTACCCTAATCGAGAGAATAATTTTTAAAATATTTTTAATCAGCCATCAGATCGAAGATTGTCTGAACTGTTGATTCAATATTATGATTGGTTTTTACTGATGTAAATAAGAATTTCCAGTCTCGATTCTTTATTCTATCAAACTCAAAATAATTAAAGACTTCTTCCCTTAAATTCTGAAGTTGAGCATCAGATTGTTTTACTAAATCACTTTTATTTCCTAATATTAATAAGGGGACAGCATCCAATTCATTGCTATTTAAAATATTCCAAAATTCTTTTTTTGCTTCTTCAAATCTTCTCTGATTTGCAATATCTAACATGTAAACTAGGATATTAGAATCTTGTAACCCTTTAAGCCACCTAGATCTAAAACCTAATTGTCCAGGCATGTCCCAAATAGCCAACAAGCCACCATATTCTTCAATATATTCAATTTCAAATTTGCGAGTTGGTGTAAAGAAATTCTCGTTGAACTCTCCTGTTTTCAATAGACGTACAAGACTTGATTTTCCGGAATTATCAATCCCAAAGAGAAAAACCTTAAAGAATGCGTCTCTCTGGAAGTAATGCTCAATTTCGGGTGTTTTTTCTACGACTTCGTCACCATATCTTCGAAGGTCAATGAACATTGAAATTAATAAATTATCAATTTCCATCTCCTCATCAAAAGAATACCCGTTCCCATTATTGAGCAATTCACACAATAATTCTTCAAATATCTCTTTATAATCATAAGGGTTGTCTTCATCCTCAAAAATTAAACCCACAATTATTTCTTCATTTATACAGGACGTATAGATATTAAAGTCATTAATATATTGAGCAATTGGCGTATCAATTTTGAAATGATTTGCTGTTTCACAGGAAGAAGGAGTAATTTCATTATCGGTTATTTTTTCTTGATCATGCCCTTTAATGATATTGTTAACAAGGGTTTTATTATTGGTATTAATAATTTCTTTGGGATAACAGTAAATATTAAGATCCTCTAAATCTTTTTTACCCTTGAATAAAAAAATATCGCGTAGCAATTGTATTTCCGAAATTCTTAATTCCTATATGGTTGAAAATCAAAAGTACTTAAAAAAAGTTTGGAATCTTGCAGAGGTTGTATACTTTTAAAGTTTTCGGTTTAGCTTATAAAAGACAAACACCCTAATGGATTTGAGAAATGAATAATAATATTAAAATTTAAAAATTGAATAAATTGATTAATCCTCTTCTTTTTCTGCTGGTTCTTCTGATGGAATTTCTTCTTTTTTATCTTCAGGTTCTTCTTTTGGTTCTTCGCTTTGCTCAGAACTTGGTTGCTCAGTTGGTTCAGGTTCACCTTTAGCGCCTACAGGAGTTTCGCAATGGGGGCATTTACTCCATCCAGGTCTTAAAGCATATCCGCATTTCACACATTCTTTCAGATCCGTGTCTGGTTCCCATTCAGGAATATCTAAGCCTCCCTGTCTCTTTCGAGCCAAGTCCTGTAAGTCTTCTTCAGTCCAAACTTCCATACCTTCAGGTAAGCCAGTTCCTCGTTCAGTAGCAAATTTGTTTAATTCATCCTCTGTCCATGAAGGCATATCTGGTTGGGATTCCATTCTTTTTTGAGCTTCCGAAGCTAATTCTTCAGCGGTCCACACTTTAATTTCTTGACCTCCGGGAGTTCTCATTGCACCTGTTTGTTGAGGTGCCGTCTGTCCCGGAGCCTGTGGTTGTTGAGAGGGTGCCCCCGTAGAGGGAACATTACATGATTCGGCAGAAAATCTTAATAATGCTTCAAAGCATCTTGAATTTTGATTTGGATCTTTCCCCTCGTCAACTAATAGTAATAATGTAGTCTTTTCTGCATTTTGAGGGACTGCAATGCCGCAAACGGCTATATCCGAAGAAATTCGGTTTGATTCCAATCCTGAAGTTATTCGTCCCATTGAATTTATTAATTCATCATCTTTCATCAAAAAATCACATATTGGATCTCCATGTCTCTGATACGCTTCCTGATATTTCGCAAGGTGATTTCTTGTTAATGTTGAGTCTAAAGAGGTAATAATTGCACTGACATAGGAATATATTTGAGATTTGGGTTCTTTTTGAGACTCATCAAGCTTGTATCCACCCAAATCAATAGTTCCCATAATTGGAGCAAAAAGTGGTTTCTCTCCCTTCATTTTCCCAAAGATTGTTGACCGTGAGAGAAGAGATTTAACTTCACCATAATATGCAATAGAGGTATCTAATAGTTCTACTTTCTTGTCGAAAACTATGCGAGGGACAGTACGAAATAGAACATCACCCCAAGGCATTTCTTTTACAGGGATTATAGCAACACATGTCTTTTCAATTAATTCTTTCAAGATTTTAACGTAATTCTTTAACTCTTTTTTTAAATCTTCGTACTCCTCGTTAGCTAATTCCTCATTTGCTCTTTTTTCGAGTTCCTTAAATTTTTCCTCATTTACTTTCAGATTACCTCCAAAGGATTTAACTTCACCTACAATATTATCTTTCATTATTGCAGTTGCGCTTTCAATCGCTTTTTTCTGGAAATCTGTAAGTTCATGTTCTTCGCTTGGTACTAAGTAATCAGCAGGGTCAAATTCCAGCTTATTTTGGAACACTTGAAAAAGTTTCTGTTCTGACACTTCTTTTCCCTTTATTTCCTTTATAATTTTGAATAATAGATATTTATAATTATAGCAACGGAATGAATATAAAAATTTATTTGAATCCGGTATTTATCGAAATTAAAGAGAAAATAATATTTTACTTCTTTAAACTTGAGTTACCAGAGAAAAAATTATGAAGAATCCAAACAACCAAATAAAGAAGCAAGTAAATGATATAGTTGTATATTTTGTATCAACAATACCAGATCCTGCTCGAAATTACATTTCAGAAAGATTGCGTGATTTCAAGAATGTAAACCTTGTATTTAGAACTAAAAATTCAAATGAAAGTATTACAAACTCGGTTTCAGACGCCGATATTTTAATAGGGTGGCGTCCATCGAAAGAATTATTGTCTAACGCTTCAAAGGTTAAATTATTTATAAATCCCGGAGCAGGAATTCAGCATTTATTGACCTTGTTTAGAGAAATAAATGAAGAGAGAGAAATCTTACTTATCAATGGGCACGGAAATTCATATTTTGTTGCTCAGCATGCTGTAGCACTTTTACTCACCCTTATGAATAAAACTATCCTTCATCATGAATGGATGCAACAAGGAAAATGGAGAACTGGTGATAATGATGCAATTTCCATTCCATTACGATTCAAAAAAATAGGTTTCTTAGGATATGGGGCAATAAATCAGAAAATTCATAAATTTTTAAGCGGATTTGATGTCGAATTTTCAATACTAAGAAAGCATTGGGATAAGCAGAATTCACCTATGCCAACAGAAGCAAAGAGATATGAATTTTCGCATCTCCATGATTTTCTTAATGAAATTGAAATACTAATTATAGGGATTCCTTTAACAACAATAACAAGGAAACTGATTAAAAGAGAAGAATTAAACCTTTTAGGAAAAGAGGGATTAATAGTAAATATTGCCCGAGGAGACATTATAGATGAGGAGAGTCTTTATGATTGTTTAAAGGATAAAATTATAACTGGGGCTGCGATTGATGTATGGTATGATTATACACCAAAAAGTGATGGAGAAGGTAAAAAACATCCTTTTCATTTTCCATTTCATACTCTTGATAACATAATTCTTTCACCTCATAGAGGATACTCACCATTCAGTGATTTATTACGATGGGATGAGGTAATTGAGAATATAAAGCGAATGGCTCAAGGAAGGGATGACTTTATTAATGTTGTGAATTTAGATGAAGAATATTAAAAAGTAGATTTAATTTTAAATAGATCTTACTAATCATAATTATTTCAAGAGTAGAGTCTTATTTAATATTTTTTACCCAAAAATTATGATAATTGTGACTAAATTTTTTAATTTTGTTTAACTAAATGTCTATTAGAATTAAAAATCTCTTCATGACAATTTAATTAAATGAAAAATGTTTATTCAAATTCAAATCTAAATTGAAATGATTCAAAAAAACTTTGATATAAATTAAAAATTTTTTATTCAAGTATATAAATCCCAAAAACACCCTTAAATTTAAGGAGTAGAGCATTGTTTAAAAAATTAACGTATTAATAAACATTTTGGAATTGGAAAGACATGACAAAATAGTATTGCTTTAAATATATTAATGCGGTAAAAAAAAATGTTTATATATTATCATATCATCTTTATTCATGTAAAAAAAATTGTGGTTAAAGGCGATTGTTTGTAAAAAGGTTCTAGGCAGTATGCCGAATCTTGATTTTGAATGAGGAGAAATGATATGAAAATTGTCACCGTTAATATACCTGAAACTTATCTCGAAAGTATACAGAGATTAATTGGGGAGGATGGATTATATCCTTCACGATCTGAATTAATTCGTGTTGCCGTGCGGGAATTTTTAATAAAAGAGTTAAAAAGGGCAAACGAAATGATAAGATATAAAGAAGTCGAGGTTGAGGAACTCGATGATGAGAACTTTGTTCGTGTACCTGTTGAAAAAATGGACGAAAATAACGAACCTGTTCGAGAATTCAAGACTTATAAGATAATTAAAAGGCTTGAATATTAAGTTTTCAATGAATTTTTAGGTTAGTAAGGAAAACTCTTTCCTCATTTTCTTTTTTTTTAATTTTGCTTGACGTAAGGTTGAATAGATTCTCAAATGTGATTTATATAGATAAGAGATTTAATTTAGGGCAAAATTAAAACAGTTGAGATATTATGATTGTTATTTATAAGTAATTATGTATTTAAGGAAGAAATAAATTAGATATTAATATTAAACTCTAAGATATAATTCAATTAGAAGGAAACAAAGAGGTAATTTTCATTCCAAATAAAAAAGATGATTCTAATAAGGAAGAATTTAAGTGTCGCTTTATGGAATGGGGGATTATTAATCAAGAGAATTTCAAAGATATTTATGAAATACCTATTAAGCGATGGGATCCTCTATCTACAGTAAAGATTACTTCAGAAGAATTCGGTCTTCGAAGTGAACGTACTAGATATTATGGTCATTATTCTTATATATCTCCTATTCGAGGTGCAAGGCCGAAAGGTTTTAAATCAGAAGAAGAAGAAAAAGAATTTTATGATTGTTCAAAAAAAATACTAAAAAAGCATAAAGATGTCTTTACTTCGGTTATAGAAGGAAAACAAGCTTATGATGAGTGGGGTATGCCGATTGGTGATGGCTATACATTGGTTATTACTCAAGATGAAATTCGAAGAGATAATCCTTTCTCTAAGAAACCACATCAGATTGAAAAAATACCAGAGGCAACAAAAGCATTAACACTAATTAATAGATATCCTTCAATGGCTAGAATAGTTGATAGTGATATCGAGAAAGATGTAAAAGATAAATTACCTTCTCATTTAAAACTATCAAAAGGAATTAATCTGGTTACCATTTCAAGGCATTTTTATCCTTCTTTATGTTTCAATCTGATTCCTACGGATGTATTAGCTGGAATTTTTCTTTCTATGAAAGCCGCAATTCTTTATTGCATAGAAGAGGCGATTGAGAAGGATTATTATGATATACCCGTTATACCCTTCTTCAATATTGGGAAGGAAGTTGGCGGTTCACAACCTCGCATTCATAGCCAAACCTATATAGATTTGAATATGGATGGACATGGAAGCCGTCTAGAAGGATATCTTGAAGCATTTAAAGAAATGGGAGATGGCTGCCATCTATGTAAAACATCACATGGTAATACAGATAGAATTATCCTTAAATCTGATTTTTGGACCTTTTATAACACCGGAAGTCCAGTAAGGAATTATCATATCAGATTTCATCCAAACGAACACATTAGACGTTTTTCGCAATTAAAAATTAATCAAATTGAAGACTTGGCTTATTCTTTAAAATTAATTTTTCAAGCGTTAGATGATATAAACATTGATAAAAATCGAAATATCCTATTTAATTGTTGCCCCTTTGGGTATGATGCTAATTTTCATATGTTTGCGGATATTATTCCTCACGAGACAATTGGAGGGCTCGAGTTGGCTGAGGACATGAGAGTCGCTCGCAAGTTACCACATATCGCAGCAAAAGAAATCAGAGAATCATTGGAGAAATATTCTAAATGATTACTTGAAATAGCTCTTTATACTTTAATTTGATAACTTTTTTATATGAATTAAAATTAGATTTAAATCTATTGTATCTGTTATATATTATGTTTGTTTTCTTGTTGAATTCATATTCTATCTATCTAAAGTTAAAAGTTAGTTAAGTATGGCTCGTGATTGGTCTGCTATAGTTCTGGCTGGTGGTAAAGGTAATCGTTTAATGCCTTTGACCTCTTTAATTCCAAAACCGTTAGTAAAAGTTACCAATGTTCCTATGGTCGATTATGCGATCGCACACTTAGTCTTTGCTGATATAAAGCATATAATACTTGCATTAGCTTATAAAGGAGATGTATTAAAAGATTACATAAAGAAAACTTGGACTCCCGATAGACTTGGAGATGTTGAGTTGGAATGTGAAATACAAGAAAGTAGGGGTACAGCTGATGCATATAGATTATTAACAGATAATGTGGATTCGGAGAATGTTGCTGTAAGCATGGCAGATATTGTCACAAACCTTCCTATGAAAGATTTTATGAATTTTCATTCTGAAAAAGGAGGGATAGCTACTATTTCAATGAAAACTGTTGATAGTCATACTTCTCAATATGGTGTAGTTCTTTTAGATAAAAATCGTAAGATCTATCTCTTTTTGGAAAAACCAGCCCCAATGGAATTATATGTAAGCAGTATGGCCCAGAGAGCTGATCTTTTTCTGCATACTAATATAATTAATACGGGAATTTATTGTTTTAATCGGGATATAGGAAATATTCTTCATGAAACTGCTTTAATGGATTTCGGTAGTGAACTTTTTCCATATTTGCTTGAAAACCAATTTGACTTATATGGTTTTGTCAGAAATTATTACTGGATGGATGCTGGAAATTCCACTACATATTTATGGGCAAATTGGGACTTACTTCGGAAATACGCGTGGCCTATTTTGCCTAGTGGTGTAGAATACGACGGAATTTACGTGATAGGGATTATCAACTCTGGACAGAATATTGAAATTCAAAAACCAACTTGTTTTGGGGAAAATGTTCAATTAGAAAACCGTGTGAAAATTAAGGAACTCACCTCAATAGGACAAAATGTAATTATCGGAGAAGATAGCGTACTTGAAAAAAGTGTTGTATGGGATAATGTTACGATCGGAGCGGGATGCATTATTACAGAAAGTATAGTTTGTAACGATTGTGAAATTGGCGATAACGTTGTTTTAGAAAGAGCCATTATTGCCCCAAATTGTAAAATTGAGAATAATTCCCAACTGAGAGATAAAACTTTAGAGCTAGGGACAGTATTGTAACCCATAGTTCATTATAAAGAGTAGTAAAATGAAGTAAAGAAATTCCTCTTTATGAAGGGCAAAAATGAAATACTTATATAATTGAGATGAATAAATAATATCATGTCGCCACCATACTGCATAGAATGCGGGAAAGAAATTGAGGAATCTTGGAATGCATGTCCTATATGTGGAAAAGCTGTTAGGGGAAGAGAAGCACCTCAACCTCAACCAGTTGCAAAACCACAAACGCAACCACCGCAATATCAAACACGTCCATATCAAAGATCCTATTCCATGGGAGGTAAAAATTCATATGGAGCAGTTGCCTTAGTTTGTGGAATTATTGGTTTATTTTGTGGCGGAATTATTTTTGGAATAGTAGCACTAGTTATGGGGGGTCTTGGATTAAATAGGGATGAAAATTCTAGCATGGCAACAATAGGGTTAGTTATAGGTATCATAGATATCGCTTGCTTCTTTATTGGTTGGTTCTGGATTTTTTCATGGTTTTCATGGCCGTTCCCTTTTTGATAAAGAAACTTGAGTACTGAAAGATGAAAAAAAATTTTCTATGAAATTTTGTGTGAATTTGGTTCTTTTGGATTGTATATAGAATGTAAGGTGAAACAGATAAAATATAACCAAAA
This sequence comes from Promethearchaeota archaeon, assembly GCA_019894975.1. GTDB lineage: Archaea > Asgardarchaeota > Lokiarchaeia > Sigyniarchaeales > SOKP01 > Loki-b32. The sequence continues at coordinate 12,391 of JAGXNO010000011.1, forward strand.
TAATGAACAAATAGAAAATGTAAATTCAGATTCAGGTATTCAAAAACATCCAAGGAAGATAAAAAAGTTTTTACTGTATGGAAAAAGTTTTATCCCCTTTTTTTTAAGTCATCATCCAGAATGTGAAAATTTCAAAGGCCACACAATTAATTGTGGTAAAATTAGGTTATGTATAGGGTGTTTCATAGGATATCCAACAGCGATTATTACTATTTTCCTACTGGGAATATTTGATAATAATAATCTCTTTAGTTCTGATTTCTTTCTTATTCTAAGTCTTGTCTTTTTGGGAACCTTCTTCCTTAGTTTACTAAATCTTACAAAAATTAAAATAATTAAAATCATACAAAAATTTCTCATAGGTCTAGGAGCTGCATTGTTATTTAATTGGCTAATGGAACGCCCCTCATCGAGAAATGCGAATTTAAGAACGACCTTTGTAATTTTTTATGGGATATTAATTATATTAAATTTATATCATGCCTATGGCATTATGGGTTCTTGTTATAGATGTGAAACACCGTTTAATTGGGGAGTATGCTCTGGTTTTTGTAAAATAAGAGAAAGGATGAAAGTAAATGATTTAGATAACTTCCTTTTAAACTTTGAGAGTTTTTCACTTAAATTGCTAGAGAGGAGGGCTAGGAAGAAGAAGTAATTTAGTAATATACTATAAATACAAGGAATAAATTGATATTATAACTATATTTTAACTATGTCTCTTGGATATTTTGGCTTAATTTTGCATGGGCATATTCCTTGGTGTAAAAAATCAGGGAGATGGCCTGCAGGAGAAGAATGGCTATTCGAGGCTATGAATGAGACGTATATCCCTTTTTTGAATGTTTTAAGAGATCTTAAAGAAAGGGGAATAAAAACAGCTTTAACAATTAATATTACTCCAATATTGGCTGAGCAATTAGCGGATGAATATATGAAGCAACGATTCTCAGAATATATGGAGGATCTAATTTCGCGAGCTCAAAATGATATTAAACGGTTTGAAAACCATCCCCAAAGAAAAGCAATAGCAGACTTCCATTTAAGAAATTTAGAATTTACATTAAATACGTTTTATAATTATTATTATAGAGATATATTGGGAAGTTTCAAATGGCTCCAAGACGAGAGCATGATTGAATTAATTACATGCGGTGCAACGCACGGCTTTTTACCACTTCTTGAAAGTGATTCAGGAATATTTTCTCAAATTCAATTAGCTGTGGACACTCATAAAAAGCATTTTGGAAGAGAACCTAAAGGTATTTGGTTACCTGAATGCGCCTATAGACCAAAAGAATACAAGAATGGTAATGTTAGAGAAAGCATAGATTATTGGGTACACAATTCGGGTATTGAATATTTTTTTGTAGATAGTCATGGAATCCTTAATGCAGAGATTATTGAACGAAAAAATGATGTAGGTTTAAACACAAATTTTGGTTATAATCTAGAAACAAATGTTTCAGCTTTCGGACGAAATAAAAACACAAGTAGACAGGTATGGGATGCAAAAATAGGGTATCCTGGTAATGAATATTATAGAGAATTTCATAAAAAAGATTATGAATCGGGGCTGCATTATTGGAGAATATCTGATAGGAAGCAAAAAGGAGAAGAAAATAAAGAATTATATAACATTGAAAAAGCAATTGAACAAGTAGAATTTCATGCTAATGATTTTATAGGCCTTTTAGAAAAAGAACTTCAAACCTTTTCAGATGATAATAATCTTACAGGAATTATTATTTCACCCTATGATTTTGAGTTATATGGGCATTGGTGGGGTGAAGGAATAGTTTGGTTAAAGAAACTTATTGAAAATATCAATGAGAACCGAAATATTGAAATGATAACTATTTCAGATTACAGATCTAGATATAAAGACAAATTTTCGATTATTACAATGAAGGAAAGCAGCTGGGGAATGGGGGGACACTTCGAAGTATGGAAGAATCCAGAACATGGATGGATTTGGTCTTATATAAATGCATCAATTAAAGAATATGAAGCTGTTTTAGAAATTAGTCCAAACCCAAACGAATGGGAGCAAAGGGTTCTTGAGCAAATTGCTAGAGAATTGCTTTTAATGGAGGGAAGTGATTGGTCGTTTTTACTTTATACAGAACAGGCAAAGGAATATGCTAATCAAAGATTTCACCACCATCATCAAAGATTTCTTAAATTGATTTGGGCTGCGAAAGATTTTAATGACAAAAATAGAATTACATTGAGAGAGTTAGAAGAAATTGAATCGATAGACTCATGTTTTCAAGAGATCTCTATTGACTATTTCAGGAAAAAGGAATCCTAAATAAAGAACTTTTTACCTAATAACCAATACGTCGCATTGTGCATTTTCTACAACATACTCCGCAACTGAACCCATTAAAACTTGATCTAACTTGGAATGCATCCCTGTTATCCCAACTATAACAAGATCAAAGTTTTTCTTCTTTACAATTCTTTCAATATATCGTTCAGGATCCTCTTTAATTATCAATCGTGTTTTAACAGGTACTTGGACCTCATCAAAGAAAGCCTTTGTTCCGTTTAAAATATCTTCACCTATTTTTTCAACCTCTTGGTCAGTTAGAATCTTAATATTTGGATCATGTTCACTCCGTATTTTTACACCATCAGATGCTGTAGTCACATCAAAATAGGCATTAGAAGTATAAGGAACTGTCCATCCATGGGAAGGAGGTGAAACTTTTTCCGCCATGTGCTTAATAGAATGAAAGATCCTAATTTCACAACCCCATTTTTTATAAAATGCCGTAATCACTGCGGTAGCTCTTCGCATATGGGTTGATCCATCCGTTGCTAGTAGAATTTTCTTATACATATAATCACTCTCAGATTTTACTTGAGAAGAATTAGCAAATCCTAATTATTAAACTTGCTTTCTTTATTTTATAAAATCTACCTAATGGATAAGGTCTAGAACTTAAGATTTATATTCAAATAACTAATAATTTGGAATAGACATCTTTATTACCGCTCTTGGTTTAATAGAAAATAGTTAAAAATAGCCATAGGTGAGTATCTTATTTATAATAAAATATTAGTTGGGATTGATGAATCAGAAGAATCTATGAAAGCAGCTAAGCGTGTGATAGAAATTCAAAAAGAATATGGTGGAGATGTAGTTGCATTTCATTCAGTTCTACATGGTTTCGCAAGTAGAGAATCAGTTAAAGAAGATGACATAACCCAAGGTAAAAAAGTTTTAAGCGATGCCAAGAAACTTTTTAAAGATGCAAATCTTACAATTGAAACTAGATTGATAAAAGACGTTCATCCCGAAGATTTCATAAGGGATGCCGTTGAAAAGGAAGAATTTAATCTAGTAGTGCTTGGTAATAAAGGAAAACATAAATTATTGCGCCGTGCAGTCTTAGGATCTGTCCCTACGAAAGTAATGAATAGCGTTTTATGTGATGTTTTAGTAGTAAGATAGATTTTTGTATCAATAATAGATTTATGGACGACTTATTTGTTAGAATACCTTCGTTGTCTAAGAATTTCAAATCCAATTATAACTGCTGCCGAATTAACCGGGAGAGATCCCCCAAATTCTCGCTCATAAGGAATGGTAAGCCTTAAATTTGCATTATCTAAAAAATTACGATTAATACCTCTTTTTTCACCCCCAATTACTATAAATAACGGGGGTTTCAGATTACTTTGATATATTGACTGACCTTCATCTTTATCAGTACAAGCAATTATGTAATTTTTGGATTTGAAGAAATTAGTCGTTGTTTCAAGATCTTCAACTAACGCCATCGGCATTAATTCTGAGGTACCGGCGGAAGATTTAATAATTATTCCTTCCACATCAAGCCAACTTCTCTGGTTCATCACAATTCCATCTATTCCTGCGGCATACAATGACCGTATTGTATGGCCAAGATTATAAGGATCTTCAATTCCGTTTAAAAAAAAAAAAATGCCAGGTTTTGATTTTAAAAGTTCAGGTATTTTTTGGAAGATTCTCTCACTTACAATAGCAGCAATTCCGCCGTGAGTCTTCCCAATTACATGTTTTTCAAACCAGTTTTGATCCACTGCTTCAATCTTGATATCTTGGGATTTTCCTGATTCTATAGTTTCCTTGAGAGATCTTGCTCGCTTTGTATTCCTTTTCCTCTTGAGTTTAGCAACATCATAAAATATAGTCAGAACCTTACGATATTGGGAATGCAAAACTGCATCTACAGAGATTTTACCCTCAACTACAATAGAAGTTGGCATTTTCTTTTACCTTTAATTACAAGGATTATAAAATAGGTTTATATCGTTTTGATAAATTATTTTGTAAGTTCTTCCTATATTATCTTACTTTTATATACCTTACTATTTAAACCTACTCGGACTGCTCTTTTGCCCTCTCACCCTACAAAAAAAAGATATTAAAATAGAAAAAGTTAGATTTAAGAATATGTTTCATTTTTTCGCAAATGGTTCTAGGTCTAATGCTGCAAATAAATCATCATTTGCTTCAATAGAACCCAAGAAGTGCCACTCCCCTTCATCTATATTCTGTCCCGTGCCATATCTTGAGGCCATGTCGTATAGCCGATTGAAGTTTTCGTAGTGTAGGGCTATTCTGTTTTCCGCATAATCACGTGCTGACCATGTTGTGATTAAGAATGGCCAATCGGAGCTTTGTAAGAGGAGAAGTTCTCTTGCCATTTGTTTTAAAATCTTTATGAGGTTTGGATCATGTGAGTCCTTATATTTCGCAATGATAACTTCACTTTTAGCTTCGCATTCGTAGATAGCGCGCCAAGTGTCGGTCGTCCATTCATTCAACCAGACCCAATGGGATGATGCTTGACCCCAAGATCCCTCTATTATGCTTACTACCTTATTTGGGGGATTCTCTTCAAGATATAACCTTGTATTCGTTAGACTTATTTCAGGATCATCTTCTATCCATCGAAGAACACGTGCAATCCACCAATTTCCCTCAAACCACCAGTGTCCGAAAAGTTCTGCATCATAAGGTGCTACAACAATGCCCGGCTTTCCATTCTTATTCTTATAATCCGTTAAAATATCTTTAACTAAGTTGACATAATGCCCCGCATTTTCATCCAGTTTTCCAGGAATATCTTCTGGCCAATATAGCATTTTCTTCCCTAAATCTAACTTAGCTTCAGTCACCTTCCAGTAACGAAGACCTCCCGGGTAGTGTTTCTTATGAAAATCAAGATATTCCGCACATCCCGGATAGCCATGCTCTCCAGACCATACTACGATACCCGTCTTTTCATCTCTTGTGAAGAATCCTACTGGTGCAGGAGTGGAGGGATCGGTTGAAACCAAATATGGCTCATATTGCGATTTTTCAAAAGAAGTGGGAATTTCTTCATACTGAGAAGCAAACTGTTTCCATAATTCAGCAAGTAAAGGAAATCGAGCGGCGTACACACCTTGTGATTTTCCACCAAGAAGTAATGCTGTATCAATAAAGAAATATTTCAATCCATTTTTAGCAAGATAATATTCAACTCCAGGACGATCAAATTCCTCACCAGTAATAGGGTTTTTCCATCGATATCCAGGACGGTAAGCACATTCAGGTAGCCATGCACCTGTAGGAGCTCTCCCAAAATGCCTTTTATAACTATCAACAGCTGTTTTAAACTGGGCATCAATAGAAGTTTCTTTAGAAAGTAGGGGTGCATATCCGTGAGTTGCTCCACATGTTATTATATCTAAAAATCCCATATCCTGTAGATTTTTATACGCACCTACAATATCCTTATTATATCTGTGAACAAAATCTTCCTTTACATGAGAATAGAATTCTTGCCACCATTTAGTTAATTTAATTCTACTATCTTCGTATTTATTTTCGGTAAAATCTTTCTCATCGTGGTCAGCAGCATCTATTTTTTCATCGATATAACCAATAAACCCTTCTACAAAAGAAGGATGGCGAAGCATTTCACATAAAACAGGTGTAATCCCAAGAGTCATTTTTGGATGGTATCCGTCGTCAACTAATTTATAGAGTTCCATTAGTAAAGGTATATAAGTTTCTGATGCCGCTTCATTCACCCATGAGGTCCCATGAGGCCATATACCATGGTTTAGAACCCAAGGTAAATGAGCATGAAGAGTTAAGCAATAGCTACCAATTTCAGTCATAATTTATCAATAAGTAAATTTAATTCATAGATTTTGAATGTAATATATAATTTTACATATCTTAAATACTAAAAAGGAAGCGATAATTTTTAAAAATCGGTAAAGTTTTATATTGTCATTTAGTTAGGTATACTATATATTTTCCAATCAAAAATTAAATGTAAATTCACAGATGCAATTATAAATGTCTCGTACTCCGATAAAGAACCTCAGTGAATTAAACAAGAACGGGAGAATTATTGGTAGAGCAAACTATATTTTCACACCAGAAATATCAAGCTCTATTGGGTCAATTCATGGAAGCATTTTTAATCAAAATGAATCCATTGTTATGGGGAGAGATTATCATAATGACAGTCGTATGTTGAAAAGAGCATATACTTCAGGTCTAATGTCTACAGGAATTAATCTCCTTAATTTATCAGATTGTACATTTCCTCTACTACAATTTACAATTAGACGATTTGGTGCTAGCGGTGGTGTATATATTTCTGGAGAGCATTTATATAGTGAAGATGTTGGAATTAGATTTCTAGATGCGGGAGGAATTGAGGTTTCACGAAATGAAATTCAACGGATAATTGATTCGTTTAATACTTATCCTAAACCAGTAAGAAGAGTCGATCCTAACGAAATTGGGCAAATCACAGCAATTCCTCAGACTGCGGATATATACGTCAAATCATTACAGCAATTTGTTGATAAAAAGAAAATAAAAAAGGCAGATCTAAAAATAGTTGTAGACTGTTCATATGGACCTACAGGTAAACTTACACCACTTTTAATAAATGATATAGGAGTTGAGGTAATTGCCCTAAATACTCATTATCGTGAACGATCCTCAAGTCCCGTTCCAAGTATCAACACAATAAGAAATACTGCTAATATTGTTAAGGCTTCAAATAGTCATCTGGGAGTGCTTTTTGACGTCGATGGTTCAAGAATATTAGTTCTTGATGAAAATGGAACAGAGATATGCTATGAAGATTTGCTCATGCTATTTGTATCTTATGATAAACGAATACAAAACTCAAAATCAAATACTATTATAACAACGCCTTCAATCCCTCCTGTCGTAAAGAAGTTTATAGAAGACGCGGGATTTCCTATTAAGCAAGTTGAAAATTATCCTGGAGAAATTTCTAGACAGATTAGGGAAGAAAGAGCTTGTTTTGCTGCAGCCGATACGTTAAAGTTTTCCTTCCCAGAATTTGCTCCCTTTTCCGATGGTAACTTTATTCTACTCAAAATCCTTGAGATCATGACGAATCAAGATGATCTTCTGAGTTCCTTAACCAAAGGATTCCCCAAAGGAACTAAAATAACTAGGACAGTACCAATCTCACCAGATCTCCTTGATAACATACATAATCGTTTGAGGGAAGTCGCAGAGGAAACGGGATACCAATATCATGATATAATAAATGAACTGAAAGTCGTAGATAACAACTGTTATGCATTGATTAAAGTAGCTTTACATAGGAATGCAATTATTTTATCTGCGGAATCCGAGCATAAAGAAGATGCTCAAAAAATGATTGATAAGTTAGAAAAAATTATTTCAAGACTATGACCATTAAGCAAGAATTCTAAACTCTGATTCAAATTCATAAAATATAATTAATACATATAGGATTAAAAATTTAAAAAAAAAGGAACTAATTATATAATAATAAAAAATAAGTATTGAACTAGAAAAAGATGATTTTATGCCCGATGCCAGTGCAATTATAGTTATAATCACGTTTTTTGTGATTTATGGGATATTTTTGTGTTTTGATCTATTTAAAAGAAATGAGAAGTACGCATATTTAAGCTATGTCGTAGCGGTTCTTCCTGCCAATTTTTATTGGGGCTTGGGTTATGATGTTCTTGTTGCTTACATTATTCTCTTTATTTTGTGGATTCTTAGTTTATTGCGCGATACTTTAGGTGTCTATCTTAAAAAAAATAAAGAGATTAATGAGATTCTCTTGTACCTCACTCTTGCTATCATTATTCAGTTGATTGTTAGTGCAATATTACCGGAAGCAAATTCTGATTTAGAGAATTATACAGAACAAATCTTATACTTTTGGTTACCCAACGTTCATTCAGCTATTTTTCGACCAAGTACAGTGGGTGCATTTAAAGTTGCTGCAACTTTGTTGATACTACTAGTTATTGTTCCCCTTATCCTTGACATAAGAGATGAAGAAGCAACACTACCAATCCTAATTGTGTTTGTTGTAATATTTATATTGCCTTTCCTATATTTAAGCTATATATGGCTTCCGGAGGCAATGGGAGTTATGACATTCCTATTTTCAGTGATTCTCTTTATCGTGCTTTTGCTGATTACTAAATCAGGAAAGGAGAATTAGCGTAAACAAGTTTTAAGCAAATATCCCAATGAAAACAAAGAATCTTTTTTTTCTTTTTAATTCTTTTTAAAAATTAACTCTATTACAATAAGAACTTTTTTCATCTTTTTATTATTATTTTTATATTTATTTCATGATTAACTAGTATTTTATGAGGAATTCAAATAGTAATATTTCTTTATATTCAATAATGGCAAAAAAAAAAGTTACAGCAGATACTGAAAGTGAGGAGGTAGAGCCCTTATCCAAATCTTCTTATAGTTTAAAGGATCTGCCAGGTGTTGGGGATGCAACTTTAAAAAAATTGGAGGATGCAGGAATTTTATCAGTTAGGACTCTGGCAATGTATCCCTTAATTAAACTAACTGATGAAGTGGGTTTAGGTGATAAAACAGCTGAGAAGCTAGTTAAGACTGCTCAAGACATAGAGAAAATGGGATTCGAATCTGCTGATCTAATATGGGAAAAACGTAAATTATTGAACAGACTCACTACAGGAAGTCAAAATTTTGATGATTTACTAGTAGGAGGTATCGAACCAGGAGCAGTCACTGAAGTTTTTGGTGAGTATCGTACAGGAAAAACCCAATTAGCTCATCAATTATGTGTAAATGTGCAATTACAATACGAAAGTGGAGGTCTTGAAGGAAATGCTCTATATATTGACACTGAAGGTACATTTAGACCAGAAAGAATAATACAAATGGCTGCAGGTTTGGATTTAGATCCTAATGAGGTAATGAAAAACATAACCGTAGGAAGAGCTTATAATAGTGATCATCAAATTTTATTGATTAGAGAAGCTTCAAGAATAATTGAAGATAAAAACATCAAATTAGTTATTGTAGATTCCTTAATAGGACATTTTCGGAGTGAATATGTTGGGAGAGGGACTTTAGCATCTCGTCAACAGACGATAAATTCTCATTTACATGATCTTTTAAGATTATCTGAAGTTTATGACGAGTTGGCAGTTCTTTTTACCAATCAAGTCTCATCTAGACCTGATGTGTTTTATGGAAACCCAATAATACATACTGGAGGTCATATTGTTGCCCATGGAGCAACTATAAGAATCTTCTTAAGAAAAGGGAAAGGAGAACAAAGGGTTGCTAAAGTCGTTGATGCTCCAAATATTCCTGAAAGTGATACTGTCTTTAGTATTACTGAAGATGGGATAAAAGATTAGTGGTATTACAATAAAACGCTTCTCACCATTAATACTTTAGATTCACATTTACTTTGAATCCATTTCTCAACGATTCTGCAACAATACAATATTGTTCAAAGAATTTTATACATTGATCTGCGCTCTTACGCATTTCTGGAGTATCGATTTTCGGGATTATCTCAACATCAATTTTTTTAATCCTCCAAAATCCTTTTTCATTCCGGGATATTGTAACTCCAGCTTTTCCTTCTAAATCCGATAAAGTAAAGTTTTTTTTTTGAAGACAAAATGAAAAACTTGCTGCTAAGCATCCTAGAACTGATAATGCTAACAGTTTTGTTGGAGAGGTGCCAATTTTTTCTGTTTTTTCTACATTCCTTTCGTCTATATAGAGATTATCTATCTTAAAACTTCCAAGGTCACCTTTAAAAACCATTTCTTCTACTTGTTTTAAACCAGCTTTAGTATTTAATTCAGTTGTCATATATAATCATCATAGTTTGGATATTTTTTATATTTGATCTAAATTATAAATCTATATTTACATTCACATCAATACCAGATCTTATAGATTGTGTAACAGTACAATATTGTTCGAAGAAGCTTACCCCATCTTTTGCAGATTTTAAGCATTGTTTTGCTCTTTTAAGAGCATCAGGATCGGTTATATTTGGCTTAATATTAACATCAATGTTTTTAACTCTCAAAAACTCCTTCTCGTTTCGTGAAATAATGACTTCTGCTTCAGCTGAAAAATCATCAACCTTAAATTTTCTTTTTTTCAAACAAAAAATAAAGCTCGCACTTAAGCACCCTAAAATAGCTAATCCCAGCAACCTTGAGGGATTAGGTCCTAACATATCAACTTCTTGAGGATGTTCTTCATCTATATAGCAATCCTTAACCTTCATATTCCCTAAATCACATTTAAAAACCATTTGGGATTCAGATTCATCTAGAATGATCCCAACTGTTGTTTTCATTTCTTCTGAAATTCTAATCACCTATGAGTAATTAAGTTCTAATTATTTTCCTTATCTGTTATTGAATAGAAATAATTATTGGTTATTTTTTATTATTTAAAAAGAATGAAATACATTTCCATTAGCTTGATTCAATTCTCTTCAAATTAAAATGGCGTTGTAGGTGGAATCCTAGAAAGATAAAGTAAATGATGATAATGAAGAAATAATTGAGAGCAAATATAGATATAAAAAAAATCATGGAAATGAAAATCAAGACTTCAATTAGTATAACCCTTGTATTTCCATAATATTTTTTATCAAAGAAGGATCCAGGTCTTTTATATTGAGATAGATGTGTCGAAATATTTGCAAACTCGTCTTTTGTAATTAGTAATTTAAGACCTACTTGTTTTTTTGGAAAGTAAAAGAAATTAGTTCCCCAATCAAATGTATCAATAATAACATGAAGGGAGTAACTGAGACCACTTAGTATCAATACAATCCAATTAAATATTACTCCTAAAACAGTGACAATAATACCAGGAAGAATCGAATGGGTGATCAACATTCGATGATTATTATCTAGCGCATATTTTGAGAAAAAAATATCAAAATCACATACAAATGAAAAGATAAGTACTAGGAAAAACTCTAAAAAGTTTAATTCTAAAAAGTAGTTGGAAATAGACGTTATGATAATGCCTATACCAAAATGTATATTTATATGTATGAATACTCACCTAGTTTATTCAATGTATTCTTTTCTGCTTGCTCTTTTTAAAACGTTCATTTTTGTTCCAAATCCTGAAGGACCTTTTTTTTCCACCAAAAACGAAGCGGCTGCTGAAGCTAAAAATGCACAACTTCTAATCTCATCCCAAGATTTATCCGAATGGAGAAATTCATATAAAAATATTGAGAAATATACGTCCCCGGCGCCAGTTTCATCACTAACTTTTTTTGGTTTAAAAGCGGGAATTTCTACTATTGGGTATCCTTTTTTATAAATCAAAGAACCCTTTTCTCCTAATGTCATAATGAACAACCCGTTTGTGTTGTATTTTTCAAAATAATTCATCACTCTGTAAGAATCCTTATATTCATTTGTAAAGAGTTTTATTTCTTCTTCTGATCCTTTAAGGATTAAGTTATCTCCAATCAAATATATTATCTTTTCGATATTTGAGATAATATTTTCATTATAATGATAAGAAACTTTTCCTTGGTTATCGATATTTCTAATAAAACCTTGTAAATCGATCCCTATACAGACATTGGGAACTTTCCTCGAAATTTGTGAAACATATTCAAAAGAGATTTCATTACACAAAGGAACTAATACAATAACATCAGGGGGATTGATTAGATATTCTTGGGGTATGTCTTCAAACTTAAGATCTGGGCTTCTTGATTTTAGTGTTAGAGTCCTAGTATGATCAAAATAATCTAACACGAAATTAGTATTTTCTACATTTGAATGTTTTACTCCTTGTAAATCAACATTCTTTTTTTTTACAGAGTCCAATAAAGATATATTGAAATTTTTTTCACCAATATGAGAAATAATGCCAATTTTAACATCTTGAGTATAATTTCTTAGAGCTAATGAACAATAAGAAACACTACCTCCAAGAGTAGCCTTACTTAGATGTTTAAATCTAATAATATTATCTATAGCAAAATGTCCCGCAAAAATTATGTTCTTAATTTGATTACTCATTTATGATGATTTTAATTCATCAATAATTTTATTCTTTTCTTCTATGGTTATTTTTAGTCTATTTATTGTTTTCTGCAAATCTTCCACTAAACTAGCTATGGGTCTTTCTGGGGCTATCATTTGAGGTTGACGGGATTCTTTAATTTCTGCTATAATTTGATCTTTTGCTTTTAGTTGTTTTTGTAGGTCCTCTACTAATCTCTCAGATTCGGCAAGCGAGAGAGTTTCTATGGAAATTTTTGATTTTTCTTTTAGAGTTTCTTGTATTTGGGAAAGATCAGATTTCAGCTGGTCATTTTCTTTCTTTAACTCTTTTATCTCTTCGGGTTCAATCTGGACTCCGCCTTGATCAATCGCACTTTGGAGCTCAGAGTTGTCTTGGTTTAACCTATCTATTACTTTCTTGTACTTGTTTAAATCTGCTTGAAGATCTTGGCATAAAATTTCTAAAGTTGCAGAAGAAGTTTGAGCAGGTTGAGGTCTTATTATTTTTGATTCGGGAGTTTCAACAGGTATAACATATTCTACTTGTGATTTTGTTTCCTTTTCAATTAATTGTTCATTCAGACTAGAAATTTCTTTACTTAGTTCTAGGTTTTTCTGCTCCAATTCAGATACTTGAGACTTTTTCTTTGATAATTCTGATTTTAGATCTTCTATTAATTCTTGGGAGATATCAGGCCCAGTTTCAGAAGCTGTATCTGCCATAAATTGGACTGCGGATGTGGCTTCATCTAATTTCAATTTTAATTCATTTATTTCATTTTCTTTGAAGTTTATAGCGTTATCTTTTTCCGTTAAGCTTAAAGTTAATGAGCTAATTTTATTACTAAGGTCAAGATTTTCTTGATGAATTTTCTCTACATTCCCTCTATCAAAAGATCCAGTATTTTTTAATTCCTCTTTCAGCCTTTCATTTTCGTCAATTGTTTTTCGGATAACTTCTTCTGTTCTACTAATTAAATCTATATTAGCTTGAATTTTAGTTCTTAATTGCTCATTTTCTTGTTCAACTTCTTGAATACGTTTTAAAGTATCGCCAATAGCACTGGGTTTGTCTGACTCGGTGTCCATTTTCTTACGCCACAAACTAATAAAATCCTCAACTTTTTCCTTATCTTCGGGCATAATATTGTTTTATTTTGTTTTTTTAACTAAATTTATTTTATTAAGATCCCTGAAAAATATCCAACTGTCCAAGGATGTCTTCCAGGAGATATATCTTTGCTATTATAAGATTTTAAGCACTTACCTTTATTTATATTTAATTTTTGACCAATAGCGAGTAATGTAGCAATTGCGTGTCGACCACACACAGAAGGTCTTCTTTCTCCCATTTCGAATTTATCATATAATTCTTGATTTACATAGTTTTCAGGTTTAAGGAATTGTTCGGGATCAAGTTTCAAAAATTGGTCGATTTCGATTTGATCAATTTCTCTAAGAGTTTTCAATTGCTCATCGTTATATACATTGTAATGCGACATATCTGAGGAAACCACTACTACAATATCTTTAGAAGAGCTATTTATCAATTCTACAATATCGTCAGCAATTTGTTCCAAATCTTTAAATTTATGAGAAAATATTTTAATTGGTAATATCTTAACATCTTTATCTTCTGCGCAATATTTGATGAATGGTATTAAAAGTTCAAGACTATTTTCTTTGATTCCTAAGAATACAGACTCGTTAGAAACAATTATTTTGCTTATTGCTAATAATTTCTCAGCTAATTCATTATCAATTTTTACGTTTCCTAGTGGTGTTTCCCATTCTCCTTCTTTTAATATCGAGTTGGGGCCAATTCCTCCATGATAAAATCCAATTACAATTAGTACATCGGGGATTTTTTCCTTAAACAAATTTAAAAAAGTAAAAGCGGCACATGATCCAGAAATTTCTATTCCTGCGTGAGGTGAAACACCACCTATAATAGTTCTTTTATTTAAATTTAAAGATTTTGGCTTTTCTCCCGGTCCAAATTCTTTGTTAGTAAAACAACGGTCTAATAAATTAGTTAATCCTTCGTGACTATGAGGATACCAAGAGCCTGCAAAGAAAGATTTTCTAATTACCATATTATTCTCACAATCTTATCTTAATTAAATACTATTTATATAGCTTCATATATATTATTTTAGAATATCCCTAAGGTGAATTAAGATAATGGCATCTCAGTTGTATAGAATTTGAGATTAAGAATAAATATATTCTTATTAAAGCAGAATTCATTATTAAGACAACCTATAAATCTTATATTGAGAGGATTATAGATAGATTTATTCGATATAATGCAAAATTTAAATTTCCTAATTTAGTAGTATTCTTAAGCTATATTAAATAATTCTATAATGATGAATGACGTTAAAGACGGTAAAATATCTCTTGATGATATAGAATTACCCGAAAAGATTCCAGCAAAATTCATTAATTCAAGAGTGATAATCTTTAATCCCCTTTTTGCTTCTTATCTTTATGTAAAGGGCATCAATGGTCAACGTTTTTTTGGATCACCATTAGGCATAAATAAGCCACGATTAGAATATTTTTCAAAACCCTCAGAATTATCACTAATAGAAGCGTACTATTTATTGGAAAAAGAATATATATCGATTTTTGACGTCATAGAAAACAAAGAATTAGAAGCTAAAGACTTTTATGAAATAGCATTAAAAATCCATCATAAATTTGAAGAAAAATATAAAATCTATAAAGACTTACGAAATAAGAATTACGTACCTAGACCTGGATTAAAATTTGGGGCAGATTTTGTCGTATATCGTCTCGGACCGGGTCTTGAACATTCACTTTTCATGGTGCATGTTTTACCCCATGATTCTGAAATTACCGCAGTAGATATGGTACGAGCGGGAAGATTAGCAACATCAGTAAGAAAGAAATTTGTAATCGCCAATCCTATGACAAATTCTTATTATTTCTTTGAATGGTTTAAACCCTAATAAAATCTTATAATTTTTCTCAGGCAACTTGAACATTTAATTGTCGGGTGAGTTTTTTCCTTATGGATTCTATTTTCAGGAAATCGTCATTATCAACAGTTTTACTGATTCTTAATATGGCATTAACCAGATCAGGATCAATTAAATTTTCAATTAAGACTCCCTGATCTACAAGGTCTTTACCCTGGTTGTAAATAAGTAATATGAGTTTTATCATCCCTAATAATTTTTTAACGTTGGTATAGCTATCAATTTCATCAAAAGCACTTTGGATGAGAAATCCATTTTTAATTAGTCTAGATATAAATAAGATTAGCTGCTGAGATTCTGGTAAATTTTTCTCACCAACTAATTGAATAACGTACTTAAGCTCTTGTTCTTGAGATAAAATCTCATTTACTTGCTTCCGGCATTCTACCCAATCAATATCTATTTCCTTCCAATCAATATCTCTCTCATACCACCAATCCGCTAAGTACGCAGCATAGTTTGAATAGGAACTTGCCCAGTCTATTGCGGGATAATGTTTCAGATATGCCAATTTTGGATCCAAAGCCCAAAAAACCTGGACAAGTCTTTTTGAAGTGGCTGTAACCGGTTCACTAAAATCTCCAGCAGGTGGAGAGATTGTGCCCAAAATCGTCAGAGATCCATTTCTTTCTCCACCTAAATGATCTTTTCCTATATTTTTAACCACACCTGCGCGTTCATAAAAGCTAGATAGTTTTGATGGTAAATAAGCAGGATACCCTTCTTCAGCAGGCATTTCTTCTAAAAGTCCAGAAATTTCTCTCAAAGATTCCGCCCATCGCGATGTACTGTCAGCTAATACAACAACATCATATCCCATATCTCGATAGTATTCAGCTATGGTAACTCCTGAAAATAAACTAGCCTCGCGCGCTGAAACAGGCATGTTTGAGGTATTTGCAATAAGAACGATATGATCTATTAAGGGGGCTCCAGTTGTTCTATCCTTAGTTTCTGAAAATTGCTTTAAAATATTTGCTATCTCGTTCCCCGGCTCCCCGCAACCAATGAAAATGATCACATCAGCATTACACCACTTTGCAAGGGATTGTTGGATAATAGTCTTCCCCGTTCCGAATCCTCCTGGAATCGCAGTAGTACCGCCCTTTGCTAATGGAAATAATAAATCTATAACACGCATTCCAGTAATTAAAGGTTCGTTTGGATCTTCTTTCTTTTTATAAGGTCTACTCTTGGTAACTGGCCATTTTTGTAACATCGGAAAAGAAGTTTCAACTCCATCAATCTTTAATCGATATATTTCATCAACGATAATATAATCTCCCTCAGGAGCAATATGAGTTAGATTACCTTTAATATTAGGAGGCACCATGATTTTGTGTTCTATTATAGGTGTTTCTTGCACAGTCCCGATAATATCCCCGCCATCAACTTCCTTGTTTATTTCCATTTGTGGTGTAAAGTGCCATTTTTTGTCCCGAGAAAGAGGCGGGTATTTTATTCCCCGATCCAGTTTACCAGAAGTGTCACTATTAAAAACTCTTTCTAAGGGTCTCTGGATTCCATCAAAAACACTTGATAATAAGCCAGGACCCAATTCCATAGAAAGAGGAACCTCTAAACTAATTACATCCTCATTTAATTTTACTTTCATAGTATTATCGAAACATTGGACAATAATATGATCTGAATAGATTTGAATTATTTCCCCTAAAATATTATGTTTAAGTATTTTAACGATATCATGTAGACGTGACACCTCTTCAAGTCCTTTTACTTTTATTAAGGATCCTATAATTTCTGCTATATATCCTGTTTTCTGTTCTGTCATCATAATTTCCTAATATTTCACATTTTTATTACAAAAGGGACATTGCTTTACAAAGTTTGGTATGATATTGCCACAATTTCTGCATTTTAGTACAATAGGTTTATAATATTTTGTACTTAACCTAATGGGTCTACGAATCCTGCGTTGTGTTTGTTCAATTTCCTTCTTTTGTGATATCGAACTACTTGTCTCAATAGGGGGCTCTCTCCTTTTGTCTGGGAACATCTTTGAATATAAAGATTTACCTTTTTTCCGAAATAACAACCCAATCGTCATTAAAAGTATAAATATGATAATTAAAATTGTTATTACTGGATCGCTTCCAGATTCTACAAGAATATAATATAAATAACCAAGAATAAGTAAATAGATTACTAAAAAAACTATACGAATAACAAACCGTTTTCGAGGATATCTATTAACATTATTTTCAGTTGCCATAAAATATTTACTCAGATACTGAATTTTCATCTATTCATATTTTTTTGAAATATAACTTATAGCTTTATCAATTTCTTCTTTAACTGATACAGTATCAATTTCCTTCTCAATTTCTTCAGAAATTATATCTTTTCCAATTTCCGCTTGAAATGTCATGATAGAATAATCGCTATCTAAATAAAATGGAAAATATTCAATTCCAGAGCCTCTGTAGAATTTGAAAAAGAACTCGTAATAATGCAATCGCATAGTATTAATGAAAACAAGAAGACCTTCGATTATGATAACGACTAGGTTCCCAAAAATTGCCCCCACAAACTTCAGTAACTCAATCAAGAATCCTTCACCTTCGATTAAATTTCCCATTTCATTAAAGGAGAATATTAAAGCAATATGAGCTAATGCTAAAGCTAATAACCTAATATAAGATAATACATTACTCATAACAGACAATATTGTTTCAAATGTTTCAATAGTACCTTCTCCGATTAAACTTCCAACAGATTCCTCTTGAAGATATGAAATCCCAATAATCTTACCGAGAGGTTTTAAAATCAATAATAATATACCGGGAATCAGTGTTAATAAAATAGGGTAAGGAGGGGCCGTCCAAGCGTAAATATCAAAACCATTGTTGAAAATAAGAGTATAACCACCTATTAGTAAAAGAATCTTGATAAGAGAATCACTTAATGCTAGATACTTCCTGTTTTGTTTCCAGTAATTTAAGAATTGTATAAACCATCCTAAAATAATATGGAAAACTCCAATTATAATAGTAAAATAAAACACAGAAAGAATATTGTTCAATGGATTGTATAATGTAAAATTAAAGAATGGGATCCATTCTGGTTTAATAATTCCGAAACTAATAAATGAGATTATTTCAGAGAGTTTAAAGCTTTTTAACTCAAAGTAAACTTTTCCAAATATTTCGATCTCTTCTTTACCAAAAAATTCTCCATATAAAAATCCTACAAAGAAAGAAGCAATTCCACAAAAAAAGATAATCCAACTAAAACTCGCAATCCCCTTACTCCGGTTCCTTAAAAACCACGCACCTAATAATCCAGAAATCATCAATGTTAATCCATGACCTATATCTCCAAACATTAAACCAAATAATATTGGAAAAGTAATAGCAATAAAAGGAGTAGGATCTATTTCTGAATAAGTGGGTGTGCCATACATTTTAGTGATCATTTCAAAGGGCCTAAAGAGAAAGAAGTTCTTCATTACTGTTGGAGCAGTATCTCGTAAATCTTCTAATTTTTTCCCTGATTCGGTTATCTCTTTTTCAATATCACCCACATCAGGTTTTGGTTCTCCTTTTGGTTCTTTAATTCTTTTCTTCTTTCCTTTAAACGATTCAAATATTGGACGTTTCTTAGATATTTTTATTGATTCAATCGTAATATTATCTTTAAACATTGTGAATAGGTCTTGAATTACTTTGTTTCTGAGTCTTGAAGGAATAAAAAATTTTAAAGATAACCGATTTGGTCCCGCCATTTCAAACTGTTCTTCTGCCCAATTGTATTCCTCTATATTTTGAACAATTTCATTTATACTAGCAAATATAAGTAAATTATCTTGAGCAATACGAGTCTGTTCTTTTTGATACCGAGAAACCAAATTTTCGATGAAATGTAATTCTTTATCAATTCTTTTAAAATTTATTCCCTCTTTTGTTAAGTATTTTTTGAGAATTTGTACTTCTTCTGAATGGATAAGACGAATTCTCCCATTAAATTCATTTTCCCGATCTTTCGGATATATGATATAAAATCCAATTCGATCTTCACTTAATTCAAACGTCTCATAATAATTAGGAAATTCAGATGAATCGAACAAATTTTTTAAATTAGCTAAATTTTTGGAAAATGTAGTAAAAACACGAAAACTAAAATATTTTAAATTCTCAATAACGTCTGTATTCAGATTTATCCGTTCCAAGTTTTCATAACTAGATTTAATAATCTTTATACTCTCTAATTCAATAATTCCTGTTGAAATATAACTTTTTAATTCACTCACTCTATTTGAATAAAAATCAATTTCTTCTGTAACATGGTCAATCAATTCAGAGAAGTCATTCGCAACAAATTCCATTCTCTCACTTCTTTCAATTTTTAAATCCAGGACATCCTGTACCCCAGTATCAAGTCTTTTAAATAAAGTATTCAAACTTTTTCTTAAATCTTTGATATTTTGTTTAGTGGAATCCTTAAAGTCTCCACTTCCTTTGATTTTAGGTTTTTTTCTTGACTTGATATGCACAGCATTTATGTTAGAAAGTTCCATAAGAAATTGATCTTTATAATTTTGATTGATTTCCGCTCTAATTAAACTAAACTCTTCTTTCTTTACCATCTACATCATGCTTATATATTTTTTTGCTGATTTATAATCAAATCTTTCGTTTTTTTTAATCGTATATAACCTTCTCTCTCAATTTCTTCTAAAACATCCTTTATCTTTTTAATATCCTCTTTTAACCTTGGTATTATGATATTTTTAAGCCCGTTTATCCTACGGTTAACCTTTTTGAAATTAAGAGAATATTTTAATAATAAATCCTCTATTTCAGAAAATTTAATTAAAGCGTCAAAAAATTGATTTAAGACAATTATTAAATCATCAAGATAATGACTAGTGTTTTCAAACGTATAAGCGGGAAGAACTTCCTCTCGTGATAATTTATAGTCTACATGAGATACAAGGATTCCTGCTTTTTTTTTATATCGAATGGCTATAACCGGTTTATGTTGTATTTTACTCAATCTACTAATTAAATTCAGACCGTACTTACCCATTTCCTCATAAGTGTGATTCAATTTTAAAAGTGATTGTTTAAACAGAGAAATAAATTCAATTCTTAGTTTATTATATTCTTTCCATATCAGCTTAATTGTGAACATTAATTGTTCTCGTTTAAATTCTAAATATGTTTCTCCTTTGGTAGCAAAGTTAAGCCGTTTAGCTAATACCATTAAATTTGATTTTGTTGGTTTAAGTTCTCTAAAGCTGATCTCTTACACCTTTGATTGATAAAAATCGTCTATAAATTTTTGACGAATCCTAAATAATTGATTTGGAGTCAAATTTGAAAGTACATCCCATGATAAATTCATTGTATCTTCAAAACTTCGTTCCTCGTCTGATTTTTGATTTAATAACGTTTGTTCAAAATCATTTCCAAATGCTAAAATATTTTTTTGATCATGAGTTAATCCATCTTCTCCTACAACTGAGATAAGATCCTTAACTTCTAAGTAATTTGAGTATGAAGCTAGTAATTGTGAATTAACATCGGCATGATCTTCTCTGGTTCTCTCTTTACCAATTGCATCTTTCATTAATCTGGAAATTGATGATAACACATCAAAAGGAGGATAAATTCCTTTTTTATGTAGACTTCGACTGAGGACCAACTGTCCTTCAGTAATATAACCGGTAGTATCTGGTATAGGATGGGAAATATCATCGTTTGGCATTGTTAAAATTGGTATTTGGGTTATTGAACCTTTTTTTCCTTTAATTTTACCTGTTCTCTCATATAATGAAGCGAGATCAGAATATATGTAGCCAGGATATCCTTTCCTACTGGGGATTTCTTCCTTCGCCGAGCTCAGTTCTCTTAAAGCTTCACAATAGTTTGTCATGTCAATTAAAATGACGAGAATATGCATATCTTTTTCGAATGCGAAATATTCTGCTGTAGTTAAGGCTACTCTTGGGATGATCAATCTTTCAATTATTGGATCATCTGCAAAATTTATAAATGAGATAATATTCTGGATGGTTCCACTTTCTTGAAATTTCTTTAAAAAGTAAATAGCTTCATCCTGAATTATACCTATCCCGCAAAAGATTATAGCAAAAGGCTCTTCTGATGTAACTTTAGCTTGTGTGGCGATTTGAGCAGCTAGTTTATTATGTGGCATGCCTTGTCCACTGAAAATAGGAAGTTTTTGACCTCTAATTAATGTAAACAACCCATCTATTACAGATATTCCGGTTTGGACAACATCTACAGGATATTCCCTTGCAAAAGGATTGATGGGAACGCCATTTATATCCCTTTGAACATCTGTTAATAAATCTGAATCTAGCACTTCTTTAGTTTTAATATCAATAGGTCTGCCCAATGAATTAAAAGTTTGACCAAACATATCCTTTGAGATTTTCACATTAAAGATGTCTTCTGTAAAAACAATTTCAGCATTTTCTGTAGATAATCCTGTTGTATCTTCAAAAACTTCAATGACAATTATTTCTTCACTCATCTTTATTACTCGTCCTGTCCTTACCATACCGTCGACAGTTCTTATTTTTACAATTTCACCATATTGAGCATCGTGCTCATTTTTTAGAAAAAGAAGGGGTCCAATGATTCGTTCAATTTTTCTATAAATTACACTCATTATTTTTTAATTACTCCATGTGTTAATTTCAAAAATTCAATTTCATTAAGCAATTTCATTTTAATCTCTTCAATTTTTTCTATATTATCATTTGGGATAGTACGGTTTATTCTTAAAATATCATTAATAGATTTAAGTGATTTTATATCTTCCATATATAATCCCTGTTTCAATAATTCCTTACTTTCTTTAAAGAGTAAAAGAATAATTTTTATCATAGCTAAGAGTTTGCCAATATTTGTAAAATTATCAATTTCATCAAAAGCGTTTTGAATTAAAAACGAATTTGTTAACAATCGCGCCATATAAACATCTAACTGTTGATTGTCAGATAAATTTTCTTCACCAATTAATTGAGTTATATATTTTAGTTCATTATCTTTTGATAAAATCTCGTTAACTTGGTTTCGACAATCAAGCCAGTCAATATCAATCTCAACCCAGTCAATATCCCTTTCAAACCACCAATCTGATATATAATCCGGATAATTCGAATATGAATTTAACCAATTTATGGCAGGATAGTGTTTTGAATATGCCAATTGTGCATCTAAAGCCCAGATTCCTTGTACAAAATTTTTTGTGGTAGCGGTTACGGGCTCACTAAAATCTCCTGCTGGAGGGCTCACTGAACCGATGATCGTCAAAGATCCCCGAGTTTCGTTTCCAGATTCATCTTTCCCATGAAGCTTAACAATTCCTGCTCTTTCATAGAAACTAGAAAGCTTTGATGGTAAATATGCAGGATATCCTTCCTCTGCAGGCATTTCTTCCAAAAGACCAGATATTTCTCTTAAAGATTCCGCCCACCTTGAAGTGCTATCAGCAAGAACAGCAACGTCAAATCCCATATCTCTATAATATTCCGCGATGGTTACTCCTGAAAAAATACTTGCTTCTCTAGCGGAAACAGGCATATTTGAAGTATTTGCAATAAGTACGATTCGATTCAATAAA
This sequence comes from Promethearchaeota archaeon, assembly GCA_019894975.1. GTDB lineage: Archaea > Asgardarchaeota > Lokiarchaeia > Sigyniarchaeales > SOKP01 > Loki-b32. The sequence goes on from JAGXNO010000011.1 coordinate 35,385, forward strand.
GGTTGATTGCTCTTTGGATCAATTAAAGCTGAAAATTGCTTCAATACATCAGCTATCTCGTTCCCTCGTTCCCCGCAACCTACAAATATAACAACATCCGCATTACACCATTTAGCTAAAGATTGTTGAATAACAGTTTTTCCTGTTCCGAAACCGCCAGGAACACCAATAGTTCCTCCTTTCGTTATAGGAAATAGCAAATCTATTACACGCATTCCTGTAATTAATGGTTCTTCAGGAGAGAGTCTCTCCTTGAATGGTCTTGGTTTTGTTATTGGCCACTTTTGGAGCATCGCAAAAGACCTTTCATCTTTGTTAACTTTTAATCGAAAAATCTCATCTTCAATGGTATAATCTCCCTCAGGAGCAATATAAGTTAGTTTACCTTTTATTTTAGGAGGTACCATGATTTTATGTTCTATTGCGGGTGTTTCCTGAACAGTTCCCACTATATCTCCCCCTCTCATTTCCTTTGAAGTTATCTTTCGAGGTTTAAAGTGCCACATTTTCTCCCTTGATAATGAGGGTATTTCTAATCCTCTACGCAACCCCCCATTCTTAATTTGATCAAATGCTTTTTGTAAAGGCCTTTGAATTCCATCAAAAATATGTCCTAACAATCCTGGTGCTAATTCCATTGAAAGTGGTTCATCTAAATTAAGAATTTCATCATTTATCCTTAGATTCATAGTGTTCTCAAAACACTGGGCCACAACATGATCTGAATAGATTTGAATAACCTCCCCTAAGATATTATGTTTTGTGACTTTAATCAAATCGTGGAGTTTGATCACTCTCTCTAATCCTTTTACTTTAATTAAAGAGCCTATAATTGCTGAAATCTTTCCATATTGAGATTCATTTTTAGATTTGGATTTGATCATATTGAACAAGATATTCTGTAATTTTTTTCTTTTGTTCTTCTACAAATTCTTCATATTCCTTCTCGGTTTCTTTAATTTCGGTGTCATTTAATATTTTAGCTATTTCCATTTGAATAAATGATGAATTCTTATCAATTAAGTTATCTATAGTATAATCGTAAGATATTACCCCTCCAACTAATGAAATTTTAAATCCACCTATAAAATCGTATCTATCTTCATTAATTTCTACTGGATTCTTAAAAATATCCAAAATTTTATCAAAATTCTCTATAAAATAATTATAATCTTTATGATTGAAAATAAGTTCAATCTCTTGAGGCTTATCTATTATTTTTGTAATTTTTGTAATTGAATTTAAAAGATATTTAATGTATGCAGAATGGTTTTTCTCTAATTCTACTTTAATATGGTTAATTAAGGTTGTTTTTAGAGAAGAAATCAAATTATTTTTTAAATAAAGAAACTTCTCTTTTCCTTTTAAAAGAGTTGTTGATAACGATTGGTTTAGAAATTGTTCATAATTTTCATTAAAATGGTTTTTAAGTCGTAAGGATCTCTCATTACTTCTTTCTAAAAACCTCTTTTTTATTTCTGCTTTTTGAAATAGTGTTTTTTGGTTTAGTTCTTTTATTTCATTTGCTGCTTTATCGATTAAATAAAGCCCTATATTACTAAAACGGTCTTTTATTTCATTTTCTTCTGAAATCTTAACTCTACCTCACATTATTTATATTATATCACTAATCGCATCAGATATTTTTTTTAATATATGATCATCTATTTCAACATTAGGTCGGAATACATCCGGGAGAATAAATATAAATGGTGACTTATTATTTAACTTGAAGTCTAATAAATAATCAACTAATTCCGTAGATAAGGGTAATGCTATAATAATCATTCCTATACGTGGGCGTTTTATCAACTTATTAAAACTTTTTAAAAATTCATCTTGTTGTTCAACCACAATACCATCTAATCCCAAGAGTCCAAACATTAACACAATGTCTTCATCCCCTATTATATATACTTCTTGATCAACCATTAAAAATCAAGTTCTATTTTTTCTAAAATTAATTTCTGCAAGTTTCCTATTTTCTTTTGGAACAAAGTTTCTATTTTATCTATTGCCTTTTGTAGCTGTTCCTCAAATTCTTTGGTTTTATCATTAACCTTTTTAGAAAGGTTACTCAATACCTCATTTACAAGTTCATTTTTATTATTAATTAGTTTCTCAAAGTTCTTTTGTTGGTCATCTCTGAGCTTCTCAATGTCTTTAATATTGCGATTTTTAGCATTGTCTATTAAATCTTCATAAATTTTTTCAATATCTTCTATTTCTTTAAATATATCCATTATTTCAACACTTTGTATTTATCATGGAGGATTTTTACTACTCTAGGTAATATATTAAGTCTAATTTCCTTATCTTTCTTTATTAAAACTTCTATTATCCTGAAAACAGTTTTATATTCAATATCATCAACTTTAATTTCAAAACTTTTGAAGAAGTAATCTAAATATAATTTTTCAATTTCCCATATTAAATGTTTTTGTTTAATGGGAGAACGTAGGAGAGGAAATTTCATTTCTTTTGTAGAACTTAAATGTTGGGTCAGTCGAATAACAAAATTATCAACATTTTTAAGATGTAACAATTCATTCATTATCTTTTCATCTAAGAATAGATAGTTAGTAACAAGGAATTGTGATAATAAATTTCTATCAATATTATTCTTAATACCCCTATATAACATATTTAGATTATAAATTTCAGTTATGCATTTCACATATAAAGAAATCATATCTTTCTCTTTTGGTCTTAAAGATTTTAACTCATCATGTAAATTTTCATAATATAAGCGATCTAAAAAAGCTTCTAAGACAAAAGTTTCATTAGTTCTTTTGAAGTATAAAATTCCTTCTCTTATCGATTCATAATATTTTGAATTTCTCATAAACAATTGAATTTCATCAAGGGAAGAAATTTCTAAAAGGTCGTTAATGAAACCTGTATTTTCTAAATAAGTTTCAACAAGTTTATTGACTAGAGATGACTTATCACTTGTACTCATCCCTAAAATTGTTCCTAAGATGATACGTTTAACGTTCATTATTTCATATTTCAATAAAAAATTTTTTAAAAAAGTACGCATACTCAATGGAGAATAAGAGATTATCCTTCCAATTATTTTTATATAGGTATGAAATAATGCTCTTTCGATTTCTTCAATAGTATAAGCTCGAATAGACATTTCGGGGTAATAGAATCCAATATATTCTACAAATTCCTGAATATGTTTGATTTCTTTTAGTTTTATTAGTGTTATTTCATCCATTATTAATTGTTTCAAAAAATCGATTTTAATAAGTGTAAAACTGTAGGCTGGAACAATAACACTCGTTTTTCTCACCAGATATAAATTCTTTAAAAAATAAACTTAATTTATGCTGGAGGTGATGGAATCTGAAAAACTAACAATATTGCGATAATTAACCCATATATTGCTATAGCTTCACCTAATGCGACAATAACTACTAATTTTCCAAAAGCCTCTTCCCTTTCTGAAAGGGCTGAGATTGCCGCAGTACCAACTGTCCTTATAACATGTGCTGCAGCAAGTCCTGAAATAGAGATTGCTAGAGCTGCAGAAATTGCCAAAACTGCAGTAGTAGGAGAATTATAATAATCGAAATTGTCAGCTTGAGCTCTGACAACCCGTACTAATCCATTCATTGAGAAAATTAATACTACCACTAGAAATACCTGAACTACAGCAAGTGTCATATAGAATTTTTGTTTCCCATTCATTTACCTTACATCTTCCTTTTTGCTTAAAAAAGTTATTAATTTTAAAAGTGAATAATAAAGATAAGCGTATAAATTTTATTATTTCAGATAATAAACTACTATTATTATTATTCACTTACTTTTTATTAGAAACCAGTAATGATATAATAAAAAACTTATTGATAGAGAAGGATTCTTATTTGATCGGCAATATTATGTATTCTATCACAAAGTTGCTCCAATAAGACTATGCTGTCTCTAATTCTAAGAAGTTTCCTCATATCTAATTGATCATTGGAATAAAGATATTCTAAAAATTGGCGATATATTGTATCTACTTCATTTTCAATTTCATGTATAGCAGTAGTGTTTTTAAAAACGATATCAGGATTATCTCTAAGGCTTTTTATTGTAGATTTTAAGACATCTGCCATATTGATTGTTTTATTAATCAATTTTTCATATCTTTTTATTATTTCCTTATCTTTTCCGCTGTCTAATTTAATTTTAGGCAGCATATCAACAAATTCCAAAGGATAATTTATTACGTTGTCCATTTGGAGACTCAAAGCCACATAGTTCCCTAGCCCCTGTGCTCCTGCTTCAGCATAATTTTGTATTAATTGAATTTTAATATCATCAGCATCCTCTTCGCGGAGTTGCATTTTACTCTTTTTCTTGTCTAAGGCGTCCTTATTTGATTCATAATCTGTAGCCCACGTTGAGTAGTATACCCCCATATCCGAAATCACAGAATAAATGATCCTTGAATGTTCAATTAACATCGAAATAATTTCATCTTTAGTCTTATTCATAATAATTCTGTCTCAATATTTTTTCTACTGATATAATTATCAATAATTAGATTATTAAAAATTTAGTATTTGTAGATTATAAGTTAGAAAGAGTATATATTTGTTATACATGCAATTTTCTAATGATTATTTCAAGGATAATTGATTTTAAGATCTAAATATGCTTTAATTTGGAGAATTAAGTTACATAATTTAAAGTGGGTAAATATGGAATATAAAGATTTAATTATTGAGAAACGCGATGATCAGATTGCTATTGTGACTTTTAATCGCCCAGAACAACTAAATACTCTCACTACTAATTTAATGACTGAAATCGAACAGCTAACTGAGGACTTTCAAAAGGATACAGAGACTCGTGTTGTGATTTTTACTGGGGCAGGAAGATTTTTTTCTGGGGGGAGAGATCTGACGGAACAAGGAGGTCCAGCTACGGTTCTAGGAAGACAAAGAGCAATTCAAAACGGTCCAAGAATGATATACAAACTTTATAATATGGATCAAATAACTATTGCAGCAATTAATGGTGGGGCATTTGGAGGGGGTTGTTGTATTGCTAGTGCTCTTGATTTTCGCATTGGAGATGATAAATGTAGAGCGGGATTTCCTGAAAGTCGTTTAGGGATGAGTTTAAGTTGGAGAATACTCCCAATTGTGGTCCATCTAATTGGTCCTACATTTGCAAAAGAAATGACAATATTAGGGAAAAATAACGAAGCCCAAACATTATTAAAATGGGGATTCTTAAATGAAGTAGTGCCAAAGGAAGACTTATTGGCACGAGCAATTGAAATAGCTAAGGATTATGCTGCAATGCCGCCCATTCCAGCCCAAATGATTAAGAAAACGATTAACCACATTACTGGTGCTCTAGATCAAGCTATAATGCATATGGATATGGATCAACTTATGTTAACTCTTCAAACAGATGATTTGAAAGAAGGAGTTGCAGCATTTTTCGGGAAACGAGATGGAAAATTTAAAGGAAACTAATTTGCATCATATGATGGGGGAATAACTTTTTAAAATTACTCTCTATTTATTTTTACAAGAAGAATAAAAGACAATATATAGATCATTCTCAATAAAAAATATAATAAAGATAAAAGATAATTGTAAATAAGTAGTTCACTGTAATATAATTTAAACACAGTTTTGGCGTATAATATTGGGAAAAATTCGTAAAAAATTAAAAGATTGGAAGCAATACTCAAAAATGGCTGATTTGGGCATAATTGCCCGTCGAAAATTTTTTAACAATGCTTTTGATGGAGCTCTAACTTGTTCGGGAATTGTGAGTGGGATATTTATCATTTTTCTGAACAACCCAAATCAATTCACCCCCCAAAATGTTATTGTCACTGGTTTTGCCACGGCTTTAGCTATAGGTATAAGTGGTCTTTGGGGTGCTTTTCTTTCTGAAGAGGCTGAACGAAAAAAGAAAGTTTCCGACCTGAAAAAGGAAATGGCGATAATAGAAGAAAATGAAGAAAGAGATGATGATTCACTCGAGGAGAAGAAAATCAATAACAAGAAAAAAAGAAAGAAAAATAAAAAGAAAAAGACAGTATTGGAAAAAGCTGAAGACTTTGCAACAATTGTAGCGTCCTTAGTAGATGGGGGTGCACCAGTGTTAGGATCATCTTTACCTTTAATTCCATTTTTCTTTGGTATAGATTTAACTATTGGGCATTTTATCAGTTCCTACCTCATACTTGTAGGCTTACTTGTATATTTAGGTATCTATTTAGGAAAAATTTCAGGAGGGGGACGTATAAGGTATGCGTTGCACTTGGTTACAGCTGGGGTTGTGACTCTCCTGGTTTCAATACTACTTGGGATCTAAAATGCCAAAATTATAGTACAAAATATTTAGAAAGAATGTTCGAAAAATTCAAGACTTACTCGAAAATAACAAATCTCTAGGGATAAGTTAAATTATTCATTGACATGTAATCACAAATTTTATTTTCTGCTTTTCATTTACCATTGTAACAATATTAAGGAGTAGTGATTTATTGAAATCTTTTATAGGAATTGACATAGGGTCGCTTGCAAGCAAGGTTGTGTTATTAAGTGAGGGAAAAATGATCGATTATCGAGTAGAAAGGTCTACATTCGATTTTAAAAGAGTTGGTAATAATCTTTTTAATGACATCATAGAAAAAAATAATTTAAGTAAAGATGATGTATTCATTATGTCTACGGGTTATGGACGTAATACTATTGATATAGCTGATGATAGAATCACAGAAATTACAGCCCATGCTCGTGGGGTACAATACTTTTTCCCAGAAGCTCATAGCGTCATAGATATTGGAGGTCAAGATTCCAAAGCAATACTTATCTCTAAAAAAACAGGAAGTGTTATGGACTTCCAGATGAATGATAACGATAATTTTAATTAAAAATTATTGTCAATATGTGCTGCCGGTACCGGTAGGTTTCTGGAAGTTATGGCTCATGCACTTGAAGTTCCAATTGAAGAAATTGGAGGACTTGCATTAAATTCAAATAAACCATCAGCAATAAGTTCCACATGTACGGTATTTGCTGAGAGCGAGGTAATATCATTATTTGCTAGAGGTACCTCAAAACATGATATAGCTGCGGGGATCCATAAATCCATTGCGAGGAGAGTTGCAGGTATGGCTAAACGGATAGGAGTAGCTCCTTTATTGGTTTTTTGTGGGGGTGTAGCTAAAAATATAGCAGTTAAAAAGTTTTTAGAAGAAGAATTAGGATATGAAATTGTAATCCCAGATCATCCTCAACTTACTGGAGCAATAGGCGCTGCTCTAATTGCTCAAGAACATAATGGTAACTAATGGGATTTCTATTTAATTTTTATATCAATAAATTTTATGAGTAATTGACTCTTTTTTGATTAATAATTAAAATCTATTAATTTAACTTAAAAATGGAAAATTTAGAGTTTTTATCAGAATATTACACATTACTAAAAGAAAAAAAAGAAGAAGGTAAAAAAGTCATAGCCTTCATATCTCATGATAATATTCCGGAGGAATTAATTGACGCTGCGGGGTTTATTCCTTTAAGATTGATCTTTGCGGGAAATGATGAATTAATGGATGCTAGTCATGATTTTTTGCCTCCATCAACTTGCTCATTTGCTCAATCATGTATTGGAGCTTTTTCTATAAAACCCGACAACTTAAAGGTTTTAGATTTAATCGATTATATTATAATTTCAAATCATTGTGTTTCAGACATCTGTGCATCAGAAATAATTTCAAAATATTATGATATTCCTCAATTGAAATTTTATGTCTCATACACTAAAACGGAAAATAGTTTAAAATATTTTAAATTAGAATTAAATGATTTAAGGGAAAAGCTTGAAGAACTTAAAGGTTCTGTAATAGAAACTCAGGATTTAATGAATAGTATTGTAAAATATAATAATTTTAAGAAAAAAATATCAGATTTAAGTAAATTAGCGATCCCAGGGGCTCAAAAATTAAAACATTTTCAAAGAGCGCTTTTAATTGGTCCTTATTATCTTCCAGAATTAGAGAGTTTTCTCCAAACTCAAGAAGAGACTCAAATTAATGAAAAGTCAAAGCCTATTTTTTTAACTGGTTGCTCTATTTTCATCAATGATTACTTGAATGATTTAATTGAGGGTGGTGGGGGAAATATAGTGTTCTTTGATACTTGGGTTGGATTTAATTATTACTCACAAATTTTTGATGGGGACTCAATAAATTCCTCGATTGATCCGATTGATCTATTAGTAGAGCGTTTTAAAAAGAATATATTTGGTGATCACTCTGTACCAAATTTCTTAGAAACTAAAATCTCGCAAATAGAAGAGTTTTATAAGAATTATAAAAACACTTCAGGGAAAAAAGTAGGAGTGATTAATCATATCATAAAATTTTGTGACCACATGTCAATTATGTCCTCACATCTGAAGAAACAACTACAAGAGAAAGGAATTCAGGTGTTAAATTTAGAAAGAGATTATTCAAGGGCTAACAAGGGCCAATTAAGTACTAGGATTGAAGCATTCCTGGAGATGATGTAATAAATGAGTTTAGTCGCAGATGAATTAATTAGGTTTTCTTCGGTGTTAAGGATCGCTTATAACTTTTTAACAGGTAGGGATTATCTAAAGAGAAAGAAGTTTAGAGAGAAAAAGAAATTGATTTCTATCGGTTTGCCTTTTTCAGATCTTGTGTATGGGTTTCCAGATTTAATTCCAGTCTTTCCCATAAGAATGCACGAATTTAAAATTCATAAATATCTCACCTATTTAGGGTCAGCATCAAATATTTTTGGGTGGAACAGTGTTACAAACTTCTTAGGTTTTGTAAAAGACCTTGGTATTAAAGATGTAAGTCAAACAGTTGATAATATTATCGAAGATGTAATTGATACTATAAATTACAAATATAATGAAATGTATGATTTTGGTGAGGAATGTGGGATTCCGACTGATTTTTGTTATGGTGTTAAATCACTCTATGGGATGAATGTATCAAAAGGGAAGAATTGTGATGCGAACTTGAATTATACGATTCGATGTAGTGCTTGGAATAAGTATTTAGAATCAATAAAAGCAATAGGGAATCCATCCAAACAAATATGGATCGAAATACCTCCCAGAAATATAGGAAATTCATTAGAACTTTTTATGGATAATATTGTTAAAGGAATAGAAGAATTAGAAGAAATTAGTAGTTATAATTATAGCAATAATGGATTAAGAGATCATTTTCGAACTGCTAATCAAATTCACCAATCTTATAAAAAAATCATATATGAAATAGGCACTGCTGATTTTTATCCGTGTAATCCTGCTACTTTTAGTGAAATTCTTGCATTATTAAACATTAGTTTTCATGATTATAATTCAAATGCTACTCGATATAGAGACAACATCACTTCTTTATTAGATGAAATGAAAGGGAGAGTAAATAAAGGAATTGGAATGGATGTATCCAAAAGACCTAAAATTCTTATAACGCCTATGTTTGGTGGTTGGGAACCAAAAACTCATGATATTATATATGAATTAGGAGGGAGGGCGTTATATGGAGATTGGGACCTTTTAGGGTTTTTAGATGATATACCTATTTCAACTAGATCTGATCCAATTGAAGCCTATGCTCAATTCTTAATGGATGTAACTTCAGATGGTATAGGGTGCGATAACGATATATTAACAGATTCTTATGTCAGGTTAGCTAAAAATCTAAAGGCTGATGGGCTAGTTTTTGTTCAAGTGTTTGGTTGTCATTCTGTTTCAAATTGTTATACGATGCTAAAAGAAAAACTCCGTAGAGAGTTAGAAATCCCGAGTATCGCATTGAATTTTAATAAAATGGGGGAAAATATCGAACAAATTAAAACTCGTTTAGGAGCCTTCATGGAAATGTTTTCCTTGTGATATAAAATGATGATACCGTTTGAATCATAAAAATGGGATTAAAAAATTCTAAAAAAGAAAATCTTAACAAGCTTTTTGTTTATGGTACATTACAAACAGGTCAAAGTCGAAACTCTATCCTTAAAGGGTTGAAGTGTGAAAAAGCTACTCTATTCAATTTTAGAAAAGTAGAACCTTCTTCTTTAGGGTTTCCATTGATTATTCGAGATAATTCTTCAAATGTTCAAGGAGAAATATATTATGATTTGGACCATTCCCTTATTGATCAAATCGATATGATTGAGGGAGAAGGAGAGCTTTATCATAGAATTATAGTCAAAGTAGTATTGGATGACAGAAAGAAAGTAGAAGCTTTTACTTATTATCCTTCTGAAAGTTTAATTACAAAATATACTTGAAATAAAATAATGAATGAAGATAATTCACCTAGAAATGAGAAAGCGAATAAATTCCTGCTTATAGATAATTATTCTCAAAGTTCTCAAACGGATCGTATAGATAGAATAGAAGAAATTATTAAAGATTGCGAGGTAAAGGGGGAAGTAAAATCGATTCATTTTACTCAACTAAAACCAGAATTGGTAAAGGGGTGCGCGGGTATAATTTTATCGGGCTCTGAGTTGAATGTTTCTGAATTTTACTTTAATGAGAAATTAAAAAGGAAGTTTAAAACTCAATTAGATTTAATAAATAATAATTATCAGATCCCTATCTTAGCAATATGCTTCGGATTTCATTTAGTAGCTTATGCTCATGGTGCTCAAGTATCTAGAATGAGGATTCCGGAATTAGGAGGAAGAATCATCTTCATCTTAATTAAAAAAACAGACGAGTTAATAAATCAAAAAAATATTCCCGTAAATGCTCATCATTTAGATTATGTTTTACCCAATGATTCTAATATTCAAAGAAATTTTGAAATCCTCTGTGTTTCTAGAACATTTGGATATAACATCGTGCAATATATGAAACATATTGATAAACCTATTTATGCACTTCAGTTTCACCCCGAAACCCACTATCTTCAAAATTTCCCTCCAATCTCCACTGATGAAAGAATCACTAATAAAACTAGGATGATCGGGCAAGAAATTATTGAAAATTTTATTCGGGTATGTTCATACAATAAGAAATAATAAAAAAAAATTAAATACAAGGTTCTTTTATAGTTCACATGGATACTAGAAATTATGCAATATTTTATATTAGCGGGTTAGTCATTACTACTGTTTTAATGTTTTTTATTCTCTTCAGTGTAAATATCCTGTCGATTAGCTTTCTGTTGTTTTTCTGGATCATTAAATTTCTTTCGGGATTTGGATTGATTTTGAGCATAGCAAATGGATTTCTTATCATTCTTGATAAGACAAAAGAAAAGATTGCTAAAAACAAAAAAATTGTAAACTACATCATTATATTCCAAATTGTAATTCCTCTTATATTAGTTGGATACGCCATCTATGCCATATTTTCGAGCTATTACGATTGGGGAACAACCCAAGAAGGGATTGGACTATGGCTCGATTTGATTTTGTATATTTACGGGATTGCATCATTACTGTTGACTTTGTATGTTATACCAATCATAAGAGAGGAATTCCAAGATGCAGCAGATCAAGGATTCTTTAAAAGATTTAAAAAAGGAGCTAAACAGGCGGGGAGAGGCATAAAAAAGAAATATTATGGCTTTAAAAAGGAGTATGCCAAAAAACAAATACAAGACCAAAAAACATTGAAAGATTTATTGGGTGTTTGGCGACATAAGTTTGCTATTTATCTTTTAGTTCCCTTCGCAATTGGTACTCTAATATTCACACCAATAGCTTTTGTATGCTTAGCATTCTGGATAAAGATCTTCATAATTGATAAAGATCCGGAGATATATGAAAGATATGCTTTACTCGTATCAATTATTTGCTGTGGTGTAATTGCTATATTATCTCCGATTTTAAGATTTAATCTTTATATTGAAATTGAAAATTATCTCTGGACAATTAATATATTTTATCTCCTCGGGATTGTAATTGCTTCAATAATTTTTGTAAGCAAACTTATGAAATTACAAGGGATAATGATTGAAGATATTAAAGATAAAATAAAAGAGAAATTCTCTAAAGAAGAGAATGATAGAGAAGAGATATAATATTAAGCAGAGAAACTAAAATTTTAATTCTATTTTCTTTTTTAATTTTTTGATATTTTCATAAAGAAAATTCTATTTGAATACAATTAGAAAAAGTTTCACTATTTCTATCAATGCTAATAAATTTTAATACACTATTATGATTAATTTTAAAATGTAGATTCTAAAGTAATGTGAAATTATTGCGGTAACTAATAAAATGAGTGTATATGCTGATGATGTAGTAAGTTTTACCTCAGTGTTGAAAATAGCCTATAATTTTCTAACAGGGAGAGATTATTTATTAAAGAAAAAAACTAAAGAAAAAAAGAAACTCATTTCTGTAGCTTTAGGATTTCCAGACTTAGTTTATGCCGCTGACTCTATTCCTGTATTTCCTATAAGGATGGAGAAATTTAAAATTAATCTTTATCTCCTGGCGCTAAATACAGCAAAGAGTTTATTTGGTTGGAATATTACAACGAATCTTTTAGGAATAGCACGTCAATTGGATTTTTTAAAAATTGTAGACTCAATAATAAATGATGTGTTGGGTACGATAAATCAAAAATACAACGAAATGTATGATTTAGGAGTAGTAGATGAAAAACCTATGGATTTGTGCTATGGTGTAAATGCTATTTATGGCATGCATAAATCTCAATATGAAAATATAGATGCTAACTTAAAGTTCCCAATTAGGTGTAGTGAATGGAATAGCTACTCAGAATCTCTAAAAACAATAATACCAAATCAAATTAGAGTAGATATCCCAACTTTTGAAAAAGACAACCAAGAAAAGTCTTTAGAAATCATGAGGGGAAACATTGATAAAGCAATTGTTGAGCTCGAAAATATTACAGGTAATATTGTCACAGACAATAGTTTAAAAAAACAATTCCGCATTGGAAATCAAGTTAAAAGATACTATAAAACAATTTTACATGAAATCGCTACATCTGATTTCTATCCATGTAATCCTGCAACATTTGCAGAAATTTTAGGACTTCTTACAATTTCCTTCCAAGATTATAATTCTAATGCCCAAAGATACTTAGAGAATATGAGCCAGCTTGTAAAGGAAATGAGAGAACGAATCAAAAAAGGCATAGGAATGGATGTATCAACAGCACCTCGTCTATTAATATCACCAATATTTAATGGCTGGGAACCCGAAACTCATGAAATTATCTATAAGTCTGGAGGGAGAGTGACTTATGCAGATTGGGATATTCTAGGACTACTAGAGGAAATCTCTGTTTCTAAAGACTCAGATCCCATTATGGACTATGCTCATTTCCTTTTAAATGCTTCAAATAAAGGAATTCACTGTTTAAAGAATTGTGATGCATTAGTTAATTCCTATTTAGAATATACTAAAAAATGGGGTTTTAATGGTGTCATTTTTAACCAAGTTCTTGATTGTCATACAAATTATTCAAATTGTTATGAACTAATGAAAAACAAAATTAGAAACGAACTTAAAAAACCTACAGCAATTATTGAATTTAGAAAAATTGGAGAAAATATTGAAGATGTTAAAATGAAATTAACACCTTTTATGAATCTACTCCGTTAAAAATGGATAGTATCTTCATTTACATGCCAAAGAAATCTGAAGGTTTGAGTAAGTGCTGATCTTCTTCTTCCTTCTTTGCCTTTTCGTGGGGATCTACCCATCCTGAATCTTCTTTTGCTTTAGCGGTCGTACCTGGTTCCTTGAGGCTTGTGGGTTGCACATTAATGCCCGTAGATGCAGAAATCTGTTCTGGTTGTTGTCCTACTGCTACGGGTTGGGCGGGTACATAAGTGACACCCCCAGATTTCAAAACCTTTAGTTCACTCATGACTTTCTCTAAATTCATAGTCTGTACGCTCTTATTCATGGTATCCATTATTTCTTTTAACGATTTTGAGGTTTCTCGTAATCCTTTTGGATTAATTCCTGTAAGTAATGAATCTAAATTAGCACTTATACTTTCATTTAGTTCCTCTAGAGATTCTAATACCGTACTCCAATGTTTATTCATTTGAGATTCAATCGCACCAATCATTTTGATGGTTTCATTCATGAAATTAACATGAGCTTCGTAACGTTCCTCATCTTTAGCCCGAAGGTCAGATATGAGCATTATTAGCTTCCGTAAGGCTTCTTTCTCTTCACTCATTTTTTACCAAAATATTTATTATTTTTTCTATAATAATTATGATTACAAAGAAATTTATATGTATTTATTTAGGAAATTAACGAATCCATAATAAAACTAATTTAACGAAGTTAGATTAAATATGAAAATACTAAGTGAACAGTCGGAATGGATTAAAAATCCAAAAATTTATGAAATAAATACACTTCCATGGTTGAGATCATTATCAGATATTTGTAATGCCTCTATAACTTTAGGTAACATTCCAGAAAGAATATTAAATCAGGAAATAAAACATTTTGATGCTGTTTGGCTTATGGGGGTCTGGGAAAGAAGTCCTGCAAGTAAAAGGATCGCTTCAGAACATCCTGATTTATTACGAGAATATCATAAGGCGTTAGATGATTTCAGAGAAGAAGATGTAATTGGCTCGCCTTATGCAGTATATTACTATCATATAAATAAGGATATTGGGGGGGTAGAAGGATTAATTAAAATCCGTAACCAGCTAAAGGATAAAGGGATTCAATTAATTTTAGATTATGTTCCTAACCATGTTTCTATCGATTCTCTGTGGACTTTTGAGCCTGATCTATTTGTTCACGGTACGTTAGAAGACCTAATAAGTCAACCTAATGAGTATTTCAGTTTAGGGGACAATGTCTTTGCTCATGGAAAGGATCCAATGATGCAAGCCCCGTGGTCCGATACTATTCAAATTAACGCTTTTTCAGAAGATGCACGCCAAAAAACGATCCATACCTTGCTCAACATAGCTGAACTCTGTGATGGAGTTCGTTGTGATATGGCGATGTTAATGACAAGTAGAATATTTAGCAAAACATGGAGTAAAAAAGCGGGAAGTCCTCCGAATAAGGATTTTTGGGAAGAAATTATCCCTGCTGTGAAATCAAAATATCCCAATTTTCTTTTTATAGCAGAGGTGTATTGGGATATGGAATTGGAACTTCAACAACAAGGATTTGACTTCTGTTATGATAAAAAATTATACGAAAAATTATTCCGTGAGGATGCAAATTCAATTAGGGATCATTTAAAAGCTGATTGGGCTTATCAGAGTAAATTGATTAGATTCATTGAAAATCACGATGAATTGAGAGCTATAGAAAAGTTTGGAAAAGAGAAGTCAAAAGCTGCAGCTCTTATAACATTAACCTTGCCTGGAGGATATCTTATATATGAAGGACAAAACAAGGGTCATCGAATAAAATTACCTGTTCAATTAGGAAGAAATCCACTCGAAGAAACTGACAAAGATATATCTAGTTATTATCAAAATTTGATGAAAAATATCCCTGGAAGAGATTATGGGAATGGAAGTTGGTCACTTTGTGAAACCAAATCGGTAGATCCTAATGATCCTTCATATTCAAACATAATTTCTTATTTATGGTGGATTAATGATAGTTATCGACTTATTGTGGTCAATTACAGTCCCTCTTTTTCAAAGGCTCATATAAAAATAAGTCCTTTCCATTTTGATACTTACAAGTGGACATTTACTGATTTACTCTATCAGAAATCATATAGTTATACCGGTGATAACCTATACAAGCATGGGTTATACGTTGAATTAGATGCGTGGAAGGGACATATTTTTAACATAAGAAAAGAAAGTAACTAATGGATGAAAGAGAAAATAATATTATTAATGAGAACAAAAAGGTAACGTAAATGATGGATCTTCTTAACATACTAAAAATTATTGCCGCAATTGTTTCAGTTATAATAGCCATTACTGTTGGAATAATTGAGCTACGTTTGAAACCGGATAACATGCTAAATAGATGGTTTTTCTTGTTTTTTATTTCAATATCTCTAGGTTTTCTTGCGTATACTACATATCATATAATTTTGTTTAATTCTGATATTATTATTCCTATTATGATAACAGGCCAAATATTCTTCAATTTTATCCCTATTTCCTTGGTAATGACTGTTTTTATCATAGAAAAATATGAGAAGATCGCGATGAGTTTTAGATATCTTGGAATAATGATGATCTTGTTTGGTATTATGAGTTTCGGTTATTTTATTTGGGTTCCCACATTGGATATGACAGACTATTCAAACGGAATTGTTGATACTTCTACTCCTGACGAATGGTTTATTTTTGTAAATCTTATTAGAATCTTATTATTCGCGTTTGTCGTTTATAAATACGCTAAAATCACAAGAAGTATTGAGGAAGACACTAAGAAAAGAATACAGTGGTTCTTTGTGGGAATTATTGTTGCTATTATTGGGCTCCTTATTAATTTAGTGGGAGGAATGCTCAAATGGATACCAATGGAGATTATTGCTCTAATTGCGGTTGATATTGGAATAGTGTTGGTATTTAAAGGTTTTTTAATGTAATTGGTTTTTTTAATATTCCTTATTTCTTCTAAATAACATATAAATTACGAAATAAAGCTTTATTAATTGTCAGAAATTATTTTTACTAAAGTAATTAAGAAATATGAGTCAGAAAAGAGATATAATAATATGGTATATAGAAAAAACTCATTAATTAACGATTTAATAGAAAAAGGAGTTAAAATACCGAATCCTTCTTCAGTTGAGATAGGCGAGGGAGTCGATATTAATCTGATATCCTCTGAGGATGTCACGATACACTCGGGTTGTAAAATATTTGGTAAAAGGACACTTATTATGTCAGGAGTTAAATTAGGTAGAAGGTCTCCGGTTACTATTAATAATTGTCAATTAGGGAGAAATGTTGAATTAAGAGGAGGATATTTTGAAGAATCAACATTTCTGGATTCTGTGATTATGGGTGATGGTGCCGAAGTTCGAGAAGGATGTCTTCTGGAGGAAGAAGCAAATGGTGCCCATACAGTAGGGCTTAAACAAACTATTCTTTTTCCTTTTGTTACATTAGGAAGCATTATAAATTTTTGTGACATTTTAATGGCAGGTGGGACAAGTAGAACGAATCATAGTGAAGTAGGTAGTTCATATATTCATTTTAATTACACACCTAATCAGGATAAAGCAATTGCATCTTTGGTTGGAGATGTAGCATATGGTGTTATGCTTAATCAACCTCCTATCTTCTTAGGAGGGCAAGGTGGAATAGTAGGACCAAGTCAGATTGGATATAATACAGTAATTGCAGCAGGAGTTATTTACCGAGGAGATTGTCCCCAAGGGAATAAACTTTTAATGAGTAAAGAACCTCAAAAGGAAGACATGGATTTCTATCCTGGTCTATATTCAGGTATTAAAAGAAGAGTCATAAATTGTATTGAATATATCGCGAATATAATCGCTCTCAGACAATGGTACTTAATTGTACGTTCTAAGTTCTATCAAGCAAATAATATGGAGAAATTGCTTTATGAGGGTGCACTTGAAAAACTTGAGATTATTTTCAATGAGAGAATTAAAAGGTTCAAACAACTAGCTAATAAGATGGAAACATCAATAGAATTATATGAATCGATTATGGGTAATAAAGCTTCAAGAGAGTTGATAAAACAAAAAAGAGAATTATTTGAGAATATACAAAAAATAGAGAATGGTTTTAAGGAATGTCTATCATTTTCTGGGGACAAGAAAAGAAGAGATGAGTTTTTAGAGGACATAAAAACAACTAATAAGGAGTACATCACGGTTATAAAGAATTTAAATAGGGATAGTATAAAAGCTGGAACTTTATGGCTTCTAAGTATAGTTGAAGAAACACGAAATACTGTCTTGAAGCATCTCCCATCTTTTAATTAAAAATCATTTTTTCACTTAATATCACTGTTTTTGATTAAAATAGATAATATCAATGAACAGTAACCGTTTTAGATAGATTAAGCGGTTTATCTGGGTCTAATCCATGAAGTAAAGCGGCATAGTATGCTAATAATTGTAAAGCAGGAGTAAATGTTATTGGGCTGAAGATATTGTAGTATTTATTTCCAGGTTGGGGTATCCGAATTGATATATTACTTAAATCGGAAATATATTTATCATTCTCTACAACAAGAGAAATTATTTTGCCCCCTCGCGCTTTGAATTCCATTACATTTCCAATTAACCGTTGGTATGTCTCATCTGGAGGAGCAATAAATATTATAGGGAATCCTTCTCTAACTAGAGATATTGGTCCGTGTTTGGCATGAGCAGCCGAGTATCCTTCTATAAAACGGCAAGCGACTTCCTTTAATTTTAATCCCCCTTCTTTAGCAGTGGCAATTGATATACCCCTTGCCAAAATGAAAAAATTTACGCTTTTTTCTAAAGTATTTACAACATCTTTAATTGAATCTACATTATTCTTTAAAAAATTTTCAATAATTTGTGGAGTTTCTTCTAAAGCTTTTTCATATTTTTCAATTTCTGATTCTAATTCAATTTTTCTTAGTTTTGCTATTTCTATTGCTATCAAGGCTAAAGTTAGTACTTGAGTATTATAAGTTTTAGTTGCTGCAACACCAATTTCTGGTCCTGCTTGAGTCACAATCACATGATCGGAATATCTGGTAAGAGAAGACCCCACTACATTTGTAATTGTTAAGATTTTTACATTTCTTTTGCTTTTTGCCCATCTAATTGCTTCAATTGTGTCTATTGTTTCACCTGATTGCGAAACCGCAATTATGACAGATTCATTTTTTAATGAATTGAACAGTTGCGTTTGAAATTCAGAACATTCAATAGCTTGAATATACTTACCTAGAAATCTTGAAATTATAAATTTTCCAGCTAAAGAAGCATAAAAAGATGTACCAGCTGCAGTTATATAAATATTTTCTGCTGACCATAATATATTTGCAAAAATTCTTAAAAGATCTTTAGAGATTTTCATTGTACGCTTCATCGCAGTTGGTTCTTCGTAAATTTCTTTTAACATAAAGTGTTCATATCCCCCTTTTTCTGCTGCATCAATACTCCAATCAATTGTTTTTAATTCTTTTTCAATTTTTTCATTGGTTTTGAGATTAATGAATTCAACTTCCCCTGCTTTTAAGATAGCCAGTTCATCGTCATCCATTATATAACATTTCCGTGTTAACGGTAAAAAAGCAGGGATATCTGAAGCACAGTAAGTTGTTTTACCTTCAATTATACCAATAACTAGAGGGGATTCCTTCCTAGCCACAATAATTGAATCGGGGTAATCAACATGACAAACTGCCAACGCATATGCCCCAGTTAATAATTTAAGTGTTTCAACTACGGATTCTTTGAAATCTAATCCTTCTTTCATTTTAATTTCAATTAGATGTGGAATAACCTCGGTATCTGTATCTGATTTAAAAATATGACCTCTTTCAGATAGAGCTTTCCTTAATTCTATAAAATTCTCAATTATACCATTATGAACAACCGCAATTTTATTAGAGCAATCTGAATGAGGATGGCTATTAATCCTAGTGGGTTTTCCATGGGTCGCCCACCGAGTGTGGGCAAGGGCAAGTTTAGAGTTATTTGGTATTTCTGCTAAATCTATTCTTTTTTGGATTTCCTCGATTTTTCCTGAATCCTTTTTGATGTACAATTTAGAATTAGAGAGAGAGACTACTCCACATGAATCATATCCTCGATATTCTAAACGCTTAATCCCTTCAAGAACAACATTTCCAAGGGAGATATTATCTTGGTTAGTTATAACACCGAATATACCACACATTTAGATACTTAATTATGGAAAATATATTAATATTTCATTTATTATTTGTTAGTTCATCGTATAGTCGATTTAAAGAACAAATTTGGTAACTATCAAAAGCGTATATTGTGTTTTATTTTTTTAAGTGAGAGGAATTCACAAGTAAGATATTTGGTATAATAAATCTTTAAATGAGTTGATATAAATTGATAAATACATTAATTTTTATATTGAAGTAGTATTTTTTTTAGTTAAAATTTAATTTCTTAAGGATAAACTATTATGACTATTAGTGTTATTATAACAAGAAACTTTGATCATATGAGTAAAGCAGCTGCTGAAATAGTGAAAAAGATTATTATACAATCATTAAAAGAAAAAAATGAATTCGTTATTGGGTTAGCCACAGGGAATTCACCTAGCGGAATGTATAAAAACTTAGCGCGGATGGCTAATTCTGGTGAATTTGACAGTTCTCGGATTCGTAGTTTTAACCTTGATGAATATGTAGGACTCCCTGGTGAAAATCCTCAACAACGAATGCTACACCCAGAGAGTTATTGTTATTTTATGATTCAAGAATTTTTTGGTCTTCTTGATAAAAAATTCATCGAAACCTCGGTTCCTTATGGTTGTTTGATTGATCAACAACAATTAATAAATGAACTTGATGCACATCCAGAAGACTGGAGTGAATTGGGTACAGATGCAGGTAAATCGATATCAATTAAAGAAAATTCAGCCTCAGATTATTTAAGGTGGATTCAAGAATCAATATTAGAAGGATATGCTCAAAAAATTGCAGATGTGGGTGGCATTGATCTACATATAATAGGCGTTGGAGGTCGTGGTCATGTTGCTTTCCATGAATCAGGAATACCTTTTGAAGGGAGTAACGTTTTATTAGTAAAACTTGACGATAATACAGTAGAAAATGCTGTGACAGATGGTCACTTCGCAACCAAAGATAATTCCCCCAAGTATGCCATCAGTATGGGAGCTGAACTAGTATATAAAGCAAAGGAAATTTTATTGTTAGCTAATGGGGAACGTAAGGTTGAATCAGTCACTAAATCGTTGTTAAATGATCCAACTCCAGATATTCCAATTTCTTATGGTCAGATTTATTCTAATAATGGGGGTAACTTAACTTATGTATTAGACAAAATCGCTGGTCGAGAACTCCTTGATAATAAAGAAGTACTTACAAAAAAAGGCATAAAAATTAAAGAAGTATAGTGAAATATTTTAATATCCTTTCTTATTGATTATTTAACTTTTTTTCAACTAGATTAAGTTAAGTTTCTCCATTTTTATCTTCGCTTGATCATTTACCAGTTTTGAAGATTCTAGATTAACACTTGATTCCCCAGTAAGTCTTAAATAAGGACTCGTTCCTGAACGCCTAATAAGAATCCAACCATCGTTGTAAGCAAGTCTAACTCCGTCCATTTTGTTAATATTCGTTATTTTCTTTCCTAGAGAATCTAACGTCTCCGTCATTTCTTCAATGATTTTTTTGTTTATATCCTCTGTAAATGGAATATCAACTTTTAATGGAAACTTAGTTTCGTAAAATGGGTATTCTGGAATTTTTTTTAATATTTCTTTTAAGGGTTTTCCCGATTCCACAATCATTCTTAAGATTTTAGCGATAGTGACTATCGAATCGGGTCCAAGATGGGTACTAGGCCATATATATGTACCTGAAGTTTCTCCACCTAAGAATCCACCATGTTCTTTTATAGCAATAGCCACTTTAATATCCCCGACTTCAGTTCTCAATACTTCACATCCAAGAGGATTTAAGACATCTTCCATTAAGCTCGATGAATTAATTGCGGTGGATACCTTCATTTTCTCCTTAGGGATTTTATCTCTATATCGCTCTAAGTAATCAATTGCCATTAATGTCAAGAGACGTATTGGATCAACAATTTCTCCATTTTCATCTAAAAAAATAACTCTATCGGCATCACCATCAAGAGCAATTCCGATATCACTTTTATCTGAAGATTTCAAAAATTTAGAAAGTTGAATTAAATTTTCTTTACTTGGTTCTGAATTGCGTCCAGGGAATTTACCATCCATTTGTGCATTAATAGTCATAATTTTTACATTATAGGTGCTTAATAATTTGGGGACTATATCACATCCCGCTCCATTTCCTGGATCCAGTATAACATTTAATGAACTTCCATCAAACTTGATCCTGTTGGTTACGTCTTGAATATGTATATCATTAATATCTTCGACATTAGTTACTTTTCCTACCTCATCCCAATTGATATCCACAAATTTTTTATCGTTATAGATCCTTTCAATTTCTTCTTCTTGTTCAGGTATATATCCCATTCCAGAAGGATTCCAGATTTTTAGACCGATATATTCTGGTGTATTATGTGATGCCGTAATCATAACACCACAATCTGCTTTTAAATATTTTAGCGACATTGCTAAAGTAGGAGTTGTTACTATCCCTAGAGTTTTTACATTACATCCAGTACTTACAAGTCCAGAAATTAAAGCATATTCTATTGGTAACGCAGAAGTTCTAATGTCTTTTCCAATGACAACTGTACTTTTACTTTTTAGATATGTTCCTAATGCAAGGCCCACATCTAAAGCCATTTGAGGAGTAAACATAACGTCTGATTCACTATAATTTTGAAACACTCGACGAATACCAGAAGTGCCAAAAATAATACCTGCCATTATATTATCACTCTTAGGTAAATTTTATTATAAAATATTCTTAATGTAAGATAGAATAGTATAATAAAGATCTCTAATAATCTTTTCTGAATCTACTGAGTATCTTATTAGGATAAGAATTATGATCGTAGTGACAAACACAACCTTATTGAAGGATTAAAAATCGCATCCCATCCTGGTTGCCATTATAACAAACCAAGTGAATTTTTTTAGGTTTTGATTCTTATATTTTAAGATCGAAATTGATCTGCGAGTTTCAAAGATCTCTAAGAATAATAAAGTTACTATTGCAATGGATGGGGCTGATAAGGAATGACCGATAATATCACAATAAGAAGTTTGGTTGAGATTTTGTCCTCTGAACTAGTATTTTTTTCAGTAATTTTTGTTTTCACCTTTTAAACTAAAATTTTATTTAAATTTTTTAAAGAATAGTTTATTTCATTGAAATTTAAAACTAGTCTTAAATTGTTATAAGACAATTTTTTATATTAATATAAAAAAACAATTCAATTTCTCTTTCTATGAATACCAAATAGAATTATTGCTGCAAATAATGGGACTATTATTCCCAAAATTATCATTGCCTGGGAGCCCCAAAAGTCAAAAATTAATCCTGAGATCGGCGCACCGATCGCTATCCCCGCAACAACTAACGCATAGAAAGTTCCTGTTGCCACCCCACGATTAGATTCACTAGTATTATTTCTAATGATTCCCGCGGATGTGGGGAATATCATTCCATGTCCAATTCCAAAAATGATCATACCTAGTATGGGAATTGGTAACGATGTAGAGAAAATTAATACAAAAAAACTAAATGAGACAAAAATTAAGCCGTAGGTCATTATTCTCGACTTTCCTGTTCTGTCACTTAAAATACCAGAAGGATAATGAACTATAATCGATAATAACACTAAAATGCTGAATATCATCCCAATTTGACCATCGGTATAACTTGAATCTTTTAAAAGGATGGAATAAGTAGCGGTTATAATTCCCAAATTAAAATTTAAGGCCAAAATACTCAAATAAGGAGCAAACATCTTCTTTGAGAAAATTGTGTGCTTAAAAATTGCAATTTCTTCCTTAAGGTTTAATTTTTCTTTAACGGGTTGATAAATTTTAGGCAGTAAAAGAGAGGTAATAGCCATTACAAACAAGATCATAGCAATTATAAAGAACAGATTTTTATATCCTAATCCTTGTGCACCCATTCCCCCAATCATAAATCCAAATAAAAGAGCTATACCAAAGGAGATTCCGTATAAAGCCATCCCTCTTCCACTTTTTTCTTTTGGTGTCGCATCAGATAAATATGCCATGGTTCCTGGACCACCAAAACCACCTCCTAGGCCATGGATAATTCTTGCAAAGAGTAAGAAATAGGGATCCTGAGCGAGGGAATATAATAGTATTGAAAATCCATCTAAAACAATACCAACAGCTATTAGAACTTTTCTTCCGATTTTATCAACAAATCTACCCGCTATTATATTTGCGGGAATATGAGTCATTGAATATGCACCAACAATAATTGAGGCAAGAATTACCGAAGCACCTAAATCAACTGCATAATTAGAGATTATAGGGATTGCAACAGTACTATCAAAATTTACTATAAATGTTAAAGCCAATACTAAAAAATAGGACCGTTTCCCAATCTTAGTTGATATTTTTTCTTGTGAATTCTTATTCATGCGTTTTAACTATTGATGATGAATTCTAAAAACTTTATGAATTATAAAGATTAAATCCGTTTAAAATCATTTTATATCTATCATAAGTCCAATTCAATTATTATTCAAATTAATCTGAAATTGTTAATATGAGTTTTCCTAAAGAAAATTTAGAAAGAGAGAAAATAACATTACATACAATGATAAACATGTATTGTAAGAAATCTCACGACTCGACCAATCAGTCGTGTTCAGAATGTATGGAATTATTCAAATATGCTGAAGAGCGTCTTAAGCTTTGTCGTTTTGGGGAAGATAAACCAACATGCGAAAAATGTCCAATTCACTGTTATAAACCTGAAATGAGAGAGAAAGTCCGAAATGTAATGAGATATTCTGGACCACGAATGATATATTCTCACCCAATAATGGGATTTCGACATCTCTTTAAGCAATTGAAGAAAACTAAGAATTTTGAGTTATAAGCTTAAAATGACATCAAATATTCATGAAAATTTATTAGGAATAAAGAAAAAGTATTAATTGACTTTATACCATAATTTAGATAACCAACTAATAGTCTTATCTCTCTCTGATAATGATTTTTCAAGGATTATTTAATATCTTAGATTTGTATTTTGATGATGTCGATCTTTTTTACAACAATATTGACCATTATTTTCAAGATAAAATCATTGCTACTTTCGGAAATAATCCAATCAAGGAAGAGGTTTTATGCCAACAGCTTGTAGAAATTATATCATATTTTTCTGATGCTTTCATTGAATTAGGCTTTGAATTAGATGAAGTTGAGAGAACTTTTTCAGATCCCCATTTAGGAATTGAAGAAAAGGATAGGGAAATGATTTATTCACCCCTAGAGCTATATGAGAGAAAACTGGCACCATTTATTTACGAATTCTTTTTTGAAAAGATTGTAGATTACCTAGTTGATGATGAAATTGCACCATTAATGTTAAAGTTAAAATCTGAAGGTTTTTTGCCAATAGAATTTATAATGGAATTAAGAATTCTGAAGGATATGCTTGGACGTTATCCAAAGAAACGAGAAAATTTACGAAAATACACTCAAATTCAAAAACGAATTATTAGGAAATTTCAAGAAAACAGAGCAAAAATTGAAAGTTTAGAAGAAATAAAAGAACCAGAATATAAACTACAAGTTATCTATCTAATATATCGGATAATCCATTTTTTTGAGCTTCAGAATGAATTTGATTTTTCTTCTATAAAAGCTTATATTAGAGACAATGTAGATGAATGGCTTATTGATGTCCCATTAGTAACTTTAAAGAATCCAGATATCTATTTCTGCGGTATCTATTTAGCAATGAATTTAGGAATAGAGCTTGATAATGATAAAATTAATGATTTTCTTTTAGATTTAAGTATTGAAGCAGGTGATAGATACGAATCTCCAATTATTGAAGCAACAGATGGAGTTTATTATTTTACTAAAGCAACTGAAATGATGGGACTGTTTTTAAGCATAGATCAATTAAAGGGAATAATAAGGATCAAGCCAGAGTATTTAGATTCAAATCATCTGAAAAATCTTGAAACATCTCAATTAGTAGTTATTCTAAAATTATTTCTTCAGTTAGGACTAAAAAAAATTGAAACCGAAAATAATGCAATTACTGAAGAAATAGAAAGACGGATTAGTCCTGAAGGAATTAAACAATTCAGAGACGGTTTTGTCTCATCAGAGGCTACATATTATGTCCTGTTTAACCATTATATGAACAACACTCTAGAGAAGTTAAAAGAACTTGATATTTTAGGCAATGTAGTTTCGAGGATTTACCGTAACCTGGAACTACTAGATTTTTCAATAGATACGAATTTTGATCTAATTAGTGAATTATTTTATTCACTGGAAAGTTTAAAGTTGTTTAATTGTATCGAAACTAAAGAAATGATAATTCATTTGGCTAAATATTTATTTCCGCCAGAACTTGTAAAGAGAATTTTAGATAGTAAAGAATTAATCAGATATAAAGCTAAATTTCGGCATTTAAAGGTAAATAGAATTACCGGGGAGACAATCTACTAAGCTTGAATATATAATATTGTTTTTCTTCCCCATTATTAATAGAAAATGAGATAAATAATAATTTTTAATTGATTTAAACATTTAACTAAAATAATAAAATTTTCTTCTGATATTAATGGATTTAAAAGAATTTGAACTGATTTATAAAGAAAATCGAGTAATCATTAAAGATAAACCAGAAATTGAATCTAAATTAAAGAAGATTGTTGGATTGAATAATATTTCCACTAAAGAGGTAGATCTCTTAGCATATACAAAAGATTCAACATTATTAGCATTCAATTGGGAAATAGAAGGAAAAATTGCCGGTCTTCCTGATTATATTACATGGCCTGAAACAACAGAACAAATTAGCGAAATCTTGAAATTAGCTAATCGAGAAAAAATTCCGGTGATTCCCTATGGAGAAGGATCTGGGGTGGTTGGAGGTGCAATACCACTCTATGGGGGGATTATTATCGATATGAAGAAATTTAATAGAGTACTAGAAATTAATGATAAAAATCTAACCGTTACTGCGGAAGCTGGTATTAATGGTATGAATTTAGAACGACATTTAAATGCTAAAGGATATACTTCAGGTCATATACCTCAATCGTTATATATTTCCTCATTAGGTGGCTGGATTGCTCATCGTGCGGCTGGTCAATTTAGTACCAAATATGGCAAAATTGAAGATATTGTAATGGGGATGGAAATTATATTACCACAGGGTGAATTAATTAAGTTTAAAACAATTCCAAGGGCTTCAACAGGACCACAGCTTGATAAATTATTCATAGGAGGAGAAGGAACATTAGGTATTGTAACTAAAGCTACATTAAAAATTTGGCCTTATCCAGAAAAAAGATCTTTAATTTCTTATGCTTTTTCTACTATAGAAAAATCGTTTGATGCAGTAAGAGAGATTCTGCGGGAACAAATTTATCCTGCAGTGGTTAGAATATATGATAAGTTTGAAACCGCTCGACATTTTCCTGATAACATTAAAGCAAAAGATAAGGTAATGACTATTTTTGTCTGTGAAGGAAATTCAAAATTAGTTGATCTAGAAGAATCTATAACAAGAGAAAAATGTGAGTTAAATTCAGGAATAGATTGTGGAGACACTCCGGTAGAACATTGGATTGAAAGTAGATTTCGTGTTACTGAAACATCATCAATGCCTCCTTATAAAATTGTATTCGACACTCTTGAAGTGGCTTCTTTATGGGATAATGCTGCTGAAATATATCATCATGTTTTAGAATCTATGAACAAATTCAAGGGAGTGTTAATGATTACTGCGCATGTTTCTCATTTTTACCCAAATGGAGTCGGAATCTACTTCTCATTTGGGGGTGTGCCGCCAAGAGGAATTTCCGATTTAAAATTCTATCAAGATTGTTGGGATACTATAATCAAAGGTGTATTAGATGCAGGTGGCTCAATTGCACACCATCATGGGATTGGGATCAATAGATCTCATTGGATGGATAGAGAATGGGGGAATGCGATGAGTACCCTAAGACAGATTAAAAATATGCTTGATCCAAACAATATATTGAATCCCGGTAAAATTTATACGGAGACTTGGAAAAGAGGTGAAGATTAAATGGGAGTCGAAGAGACATTAAAAAAATATTCATGGATGGTGCCTCTCCTTCAGAAAGCTGATAGAGAAACCAGAGCGATACTAATGAAAAACTTTAGGCAAAGAAAGAAAAATTTCTTTCCTAAAGGTGATTTCAAGGCTGATGTAGATAATCTGATAAAATGTATGCTTTGCCCAAACATGTGCCGCTTTGATTGTGGTAGTCTCCAAGCCACAAACACAGAATCTATGAGCCCCGCTTATAAGGCAAGAATAGGTTATTATCTTTCTATAGGGAAAATAGATCCAAGTGATCCTGCAAATAAAGATTTTATTGATTTAATGTACAAGTGTACAAATGAAGAAACATGTAAAATATGGTGCCCTTTTGATTTTTCAGTAGTTTCTCTCCTAGAATCTGTGAGGGATGATTTAACAGATAAAGGATTAATGCCCGATTATCTTAAACCACGAATTCAAAACTTAAAGAACACGAAGACTATCGAAGATTACGACATATATAAAACATATAAGGAAAAAGGAATTGAAGATATTGAAACTGATGGAAAAGACGAGGTTTATTATTATATTGGATGTGAAATGATGAAATTTCCAGAGGTAGTTAAAGCTAATATTGAAATATTAAAAAAGGCAGGAATAAAATTCTCAACTAACCTAGAAAAAAAGATGTGTTGTGGTGGTCCAATGTTTAATATTAGAGATCTGAATACTGCTAAAGAGTTTGCAGAGAAAAATAAAGTACTTATTGAAGGTACTGGAGCAAATTTAGTAGTTTCGGATTGCCCAGGATGTGTTCTAGCATTGACAAAACGATATGAAAGCATAGGGATTAAAATTAATACAAAAATTATTCATATTTCAGAGTTCATTGCACAATTACTTGACGAGGGAAAAATTACCCCTAAAAAAACTATTCCTGATGGGTTTAAAGAAGTTGTACTTCATGATCCATGTCTTATGGCAAGAAACCTCAAGGATGTGACTTCTTTGAGAGAAATTCTTAGTAAAATTCCTGGAGTAAAATTAAAGGAGCCAAGCTACAACAAAGAACTAACCCATTGCTGTGGTTGGAGCGGTACACTCCATTGGGCAGATAGAGATGTAGCGATTAATGAAGCACGGAATAGAGTTGATGAATTGAAAGATTCTGGTGCGAAAATATTTCTATCTGCATGCCCTCTCTGTGAATTAGGTTTGGCTTATGGAATTGATGAATCAGAAAAAGAAAAATATAAAGTATTTGATATATCTGAATTATTGATAAAAGTAATATAATTAAAAAATTAAATGTGATTACATGAGCGATCTTATTTGTGTTTTTGATGTTGGGACGACTGGAGCTAGAACTATTGTATTTGATATTAATGGGAAAGAAATGGCAAGAGATTATGAAGAATACAAAATCCCCAAACAACCAGTAGGCATTTCAGAACAAGATCCAATAATCTGGTGGAATGCAATTAAAAAAACATGTAATAGTATCACCCGAAAGGTAAATGTCAAAGATATTGTTGGTATTTCTGCGGCATTTCTTCGACAAACCGTGACATTTCTAGACGATAAAGGTATTCCATTACATCCTGCTTTAACATGGATGGATGAAAGAGAAGAATCAAGTGCCAAAAACTGGGTTGATGAGGAAGGTGCTTTTAGAAGAGCGATGCCAAAAATATTATGGATGAAAAATAACAAACCAGAAGTTTTCGAAAAGATTTCAAAAATTGCCTTTGTTGATACTTACATCATGAATAAATTATGCAACTCATTAATAACTGATCCAACGAATGGTTATTGGGGGATTCTCAATTTAGAAACACTAAAATGGGATGAAAAATTAGCTGAAGCCTATGAGGTTCCAATAAACTTATGGCCTGAAATACGTTATCCCGGAGAAATAATTGGGGATCTCAGTAGTGATGTTGCGAAAGAATTAGGGTTACCTAATAATATTCCGGTAATAATGGGAAGCGGAGATCAACAATGTGCGGCATTAGGATTGGGGGTAATTCAAACAGGTCAAGCAAAAATCACTATAGGTACTGGAACATTTATTGATTATGTTGTAGATAAACCAATTCTACCCACTGAAGATATTCCTATATTTTCTATACCAACACCAATCAAAGGAAAATGGAATCTTGAAGCTTCAATGCCGGGCACTGGGACTGCTATGAAATGGTTTAAAGACAATTTTTCTCAATTACAAATTAAAGAGAGTATTGAGAAAAACCTAAATGTCTACAACATGTTAGCGGAAGAAGCTTCGAGTGTAAAACCGGGAAGTGAAGGATTACTTTTTCTCCCTCTCTATATGTTTAGAAAGGGAACAATTCATGGTCTTGGATGGAATCATACAAGAGCGCACATGATTCGAGCAATAATGGAGTCTGCTGCATTAAGTGCTCACATGTATCTCCAAATGTTAGAGGCAATGGGGGGCGCAAAAGTCTCCGAAGTTAAAGCAGATGGGGGGGGCATGAATAGTCCGTTGTGGGCACAAATCTTAGCGGACACGACAGCTAAAAACATAATTTTACCTGAAGAAAAAGATGGTGCCGCAATGGGTGCTGCGATCTTAGGATTCTACGGGACTGGGAAGTACGAAAGTCTAGAAAAAGCTGTTGATAATATGGTCAGATTTATTGACACTAAGGAACCTATTACAAAAAATGTTAAGATCTATAAGAAATTAAATAGGATTTTTATGCCAAACGTACTAGATCTTTATCGTAAAAAAAGAGTCACAAAAGATTTATAATTTTTTTTTTAATGTTTATTCTCACTTTTGTTAACTTTCTTCTCATTTTAGAAAAGTATTTTTTGAATCTAGTATTTCAAAAATTATAAAACATAATATTATCTCAGATCCATGCCATACTTCAAGAACCATGAGGGTTATAATCTCTATTACGAGAATATTAATCCAGATTCTGATTTAAGCATAATTTTATTGCATGGATTTGCCTCATCTGCCTCATTCTTTAAAGCACAAATAAAAATGTTAAAAGAAGATTACCATGTGATAGCTTTTGATGCATTGGGGCATGGAAGGAGTGATCATCCAGAAGAATTGGATCTTTCAAAAAATCTAAGGTATGATATTATTCGAGATTTAGAAGATCTCATAAATTATTTAGAGGTAAATAAAAAATTTGGAATAATCGGGCATTCTCTTGTTGGGGGTATGATAGGACAATTATTCACAATGAAACATCCTGAGAAGATTAGATTCCTTATTTTGTTGAATTCTGGATATATAATTATAGACAATGTTATTAGAAATATATTCTATAATCTACTTCCTTATTTTATTCGTATGAACTTTTTAG
The DNA here is from genome assembly GCA_019894975.1 of Promethearchaeota archaeon. Lineage (GTDB taxonomy): Archaea > Asgardarchaeota > Lokiarchaeia > Sigyniarchaeales > SOKP01 > Loki-b32. The sequence goes on from JAGXNO010000011.1 coordinate 66,586, forward strand.
ATATTGTAGCAAATTCGATTGAAAAGATCTTAGATAAAACAATTCCCTATATAATCACTGCATTATCAGATTCTTTAGCAGGGATTGATCTAACCAAGGATCAATTATACATGCAAATTGAAGAACAGATTTTTAATATGATAAATGAAATAAACGAATATGACCCTTCACATATCAGTTGTCCAACCCTAATAATTGGAGGAAGGTTAGATAATTTTGCGCCTGAGCAAATGTCTGAAGAACTCCATAAGAAAATTCCTCAATCTACTCTAAAAATTATTGATATGGCAGGTCATTTTGCTCCTGCTCAAAGAAAAGATGTTATTAATGAATTAATATGTCAGTTTATTAACAATCTTAAGTGAGTAAAACATATAGATTTATTTAATCGCATATAATTTGAGAATTATGAAAGATGTTATTAATCTGAATGATTCCGATACCTCAATTTCGGTTTTTAAAGACATTGTAAGAAAATTTGTAGAAAAACGTAATTGGACTAAATATCACACAGCTAAAAACCTAGTGCAGGCCATAAATTGTGAAGCCGGTGAGCTTTCCCATTTATTGCTATTTAAAGAATATAGTAAGGAAGCTATTTGGAACGATGAAGCACTTCTTACAAATTTAACTGATGAAATAGCAGATGTTTTCATTTATTTGATCAGCCTCATTAATTCATTGAATTTAGATTTAAGTCAGATTTTTGCAAAAAAAATGGAAAAGAATAAAGAAAAATATAACCTTAAGGAATATAATAACGGTTTATATGATAAAAAGTAAAATTGTAAAGAAGTGGTTACTATTAAAAAAGAACTCATAGCTCCATGTGGATTATATTGTGGTGTCTGTGCTATTCATATTGCAGATAGAGATAATAATCTGAAATTTAAAGAACGACTTGTGGATGTTTACAAACCCTTTTCAAAAACTATTGAGGATATTAAATGTAACGGGTGTCTTTCGGAAAAAAAAGAGGATATTTTTGGATATTGTCAATTATGTCCTATAAGAGATTGCATAAAAAATAAAGGAATTGAAGGATGTTATCAATGTGATGATTTTCCTTGTAAATTTATAGAAAATTTTCCAATACCTGTTGGAAAAAAGGTAATCTTTAGAGCTATTCCAAGATGGAGAGAAATAGGAACAGAAAAATGGGTTGAAGAAGAGGAAAAGAGGTATCTCTGCCCTGAATGTAATAATCCATTGTTTCGGGGCACAAAAAGATGTAACGAATGCGGAGTTTCCGTCGATGTTGATTAAATTATAATTATTCCTTAATTAATAATAAGTTTTTTTATGTTTTCTTCAACTAGACTAAGATCATGGTAAGAAAAAATATTGAATATATCATTAAGGACCAATTAAATAATACTCTAAGCGAAACAAATTTCAACAAGTTAGGGAAATTATATCGGGGGAAGGTTCGTGATAATTATACTAAAGGAAATCAAAGGATAATCATCGCAACTGACAGGCTTTCAGCGTTTGATCGTGTAATCACCACTATTCCTTTCAAGGGTCAAATGTTAAACCAAGTATCCTCTTTTTGGTTTGAAAAAACCAAGAAATTAGTAAAAAACCATTTAATTGAGGTGCCAGATCCCAATGTCTCGGTTGTTCATCAATGCCAAACGCTTCCAATTGAGATTATCGTGAGAGGATATATCACCGGTACTGCATGGCGTAGCTATTTGAAAGGTGAGCCTACTTCAGGAATAATATTACCAAAAGGATTAAAGAAAAATCAACAGTTGGATGAAATCCTGGTCACCCCCTCAACCAAAGCTGAATCTGGACACGACATTTACATCTCAAAAGAGCAGATTATTCAAGAAAAAATGGTTGATAAGGAAATCTATGAAGATATGGAGCAAGCCGCTTTAAAGTTATTCAAATATGGACAGGACTACTGCAAGAAAAATGGTCTTATTATGGTTGATACAAAATATGAATTTGGGCTTAAAGATGGAGAGTTAATGGTTATTGATGAAATTCATACTCAAGACTCCTCAAGGTTTTGGATTTTGGATTCTTATGAAAAACTTTTTGAAAAAGAGGAGGAACCAGAAATTTTAGATAAAGAAATCTTCAGAGGATGGCTAATGGAGACTTATCCAAAAACCTTTCCGGATATTAAACCCGATGAGGATATCCCACTTATATCAGAGGATATTAAAATAGAATTAGCAACGAGGTATATGAGAAGTTATAAAAAGATTACGGGTTTGGATTTTAAAGCAGAAGTAGAAGATGTAAACCAAAGAATTCTAAAAAATTTAAAGGATACCAATTATTTATAGAAATTAAGAAAATTTTAAATAATAATCAACAGTATTTTATTTTATTATGTTTGTTTTAATTCTTCTAGTTCTTGAAGCTTTACTATTTGTTTTAAGTTTCGTCTTTATAATCCTTGATATTAAAAATTATAAAGAGAATCAGTATGAAGATTTAAAAAGTAATGAATTACCTAAACGTAGTTCACAAAGTTTACTGTTTAGTCTTTTAGCAATTGTAGTTGCTATAATTGCTAGCTTAGCATATTATTAATTGAAAATAAACGAGGTCTCGTCGTTTTTGTCTAAGGGAATTATTTTTAAGTTAATAAGAACTAATAATAATATATACACCCTCTCTTTTCATAAATGGAACGCCTAAAAATAAATTCAGCTAAAATGAAAAAAAATTTATTAATTTCTTCTTGAGAATGATGCAAACTAATTTTATAGTCGAAATCATCATGACCAACAAGGAAATGGCGCGAGATCCTGTGGGAGCAACTATTAAACGAGATCTCCTCGCCAAAAAAGGTTATGATATGATTTCAAATGTCCGTAGTGGTCAATATCTTCGTATTCATATTTCTGCTGAAAATGAAACAAAAGCAAAGGAAATTATAGAAGATATGTGTAATAGGTTAAGAATATTCAACCCGGTAACTCAAAATTTAACTATTTTAAGAGTATCCAAATCATGAATATTAAAATTGCTGTAATCCAATTCCCCGCAAGTAATTGTGACCTAGATGCCATGCATGTTCTAAATAATGTAATCAAAGTTGAAGCCGATTTAGTATGGCATAATTATTTTAAAGAGCCTAATTATGATGCTGTTATTTTACCTGGGGGATTTGCATTCGGAGATTACTTAAGAGCAGGAATAATTGCTGCTCATAGTCCCGCAATTGATGAGGCAAGGATAATGTTAAAGGATGGACGACCTGTAATAGGGATTTGTAATGGTTTCCAGATTTTGACCGAAGCCCAATTTCTTCCCGGGGCGTTATTAAGAAATGAATCTCTTAAATTTAGCTGTAAATGGGTGAATCTGAAAGTTGAAAATAATAAAACCGCATGCACGAATAAAATGAACATAGGAGATGTACTTGCTTTCCCTATAGCTCATGGTGAAGGACGTTACTATACAGATAAAGTGAAAGAGTTAGAAGAAAATAATCAAATTGTATTTAAGTATTCTACGGAAAAAGGAGAACAAACGAAAGATGCAAACCCCAATGGTTCCTTAGAAAATATAGCAGGAATTTGTAATTTAGAACAAAATTGTATCGGATTAATGCCTCACCCAGAACGAGCTTCAGAAGCAATTCTGAGTCCAAAAAAGACAGAACATGGAAAATTATTCTTTGAATCTATAGTAGAATTCATTAAACGGAGGGTATCTTAATGACTAAAGTAAGTCTTAATGGGGAAGAAGTAGAAATTGAAATGACTGAATGGGAATATGAAAAAGTAAAAGATTTACTGAAAAGAGAGCCTAATCTTACAGAGTTAAATATGTTTAGTGTAATGTGGTCTGAGCATTGCTCTTATAAGTCTTCCCGTCCAAAATTGAAATTTTTTGAGGATGCAGAAGCAGAATATGAATATGTATTGGCTGGTCCTGGCCAAGATGCTGGTGTAATTGATATCGGAGATGGCTATTGTTTAGCTTTTAGAATTGAATCACACAATCACCCTTCAGCAATCGAACCATATCACGGAGCTGCTACAGGGATCGGCGGTATCATCAGGGACGTACTCTGTATGGGTGTACGGCCAATTGCTTTATTAGACCCTCTAAGGTTTGGTTCTTTAAAAGATAATCCACACTCACAATGGTTATTCAAATACGTAGTGAAAGGAATCGCAGATTATGGCAATTGTACGGGAATTCCTACTATTGGAGGGGAGGTTGAATTTGATGATAGCTTTGAAAGCAACTGCCTTGTAAACGTAGCTTGCATAGGTTTAGGGACAATAGAAGATTTTAAGCACGCTCCAAGTAGAGCTTATAACCCAGGAGATTACGTAATATTAATGGGGGGTTCAACAGGGAGAGATGGAATCCATGGGGTAACTTTTGCATCACGTACTCTGACAGAGATGTCTGAGGCTGATCGCCCCGCTGTTCAAATTGGGGATCCTTTTACAAAGAAGATGATTATTGAAGCGACTTTAGAAGTTATAAAGACTGGATTTGTGAGAGGCTTAAAAGATCTTGGCGGCGGTGGTTTAACATGCGCAGCAAGTGAACTAACTGGTGATGGTAATACAGGTGCTAAGGTTGATTTAAGAAAAGTCTTTGCAAGAGAACCAGACATGAACTCTTACGAAATTATGGTCTCCGAATCACAGGAACGAATGGCATTTATTGTTAAACCTGAAGGATTAGATACTGTTCTTGACATATTTAAAAAATATGAGATGAGTTTTGCAGTAATTGGGAGAACTGATGATTCTAAAGTTCTAAAAGTTTTCGATGAAGAAGAATTGGTTGTAAATATCCCCGCAAAAGCTTTATCAGAATCCCCAACTTTTAAACGGGAGGAGAAAAAACCAAGTTACTTAGATAATCTATTATCGCAGAAAACACCGAAACCTTCTTTAAGTTTAGAGGAAATCATTTATAAATTAATTGCTTCAGAAAATATCTGTAGCAAAGAATGGATTTACCGTCAATACGATCATGAAGTTGGCGTTCGATCGGTCGTAAAGTGTGGCGAAGGAGATTCAGGTGTTTTACGAATTATTGGTACTGACAAATTTATAGCCGCCAATGTAGGCGTGAACTCAAAACATTGCTTTTTAGATCCTTACGAAGGTGCTAAAGGAGGTTTAGTTGAAGTTTGTGGAAACATAATAGCTAATGGGGCAAAACCAATGGCAATGGTAAATTGTTGTAATTTTGGAAATCCTGAAATCCCCGAATCATTTTGGTATTTTTCAAGAGCTGTTGATGGGATGAATGACTTTTGCAGGAGCTTGAAGATACCAATTGTGGGGGGTAATGTATCATTTTACAATGAAGATGAGGTAACAAAGACAGCAATTAAAGCCACACCAGAAATTATGATCGTGGGTATTATTGAGGGGGAAGAAAACATAATTACCCTTCCTTTTAAAGAAATTGGTAATGATATTTTATTAATAGGTGAAACTAAAGCAGAACTTGGTGGTTCTGAATATCATTCTGTTATTCACAAATTAGAAGGTGGTATTCCCCCAAAAGTAAATGAAGAAAAAGCAAAGGCTACTTGGAATTTTCTTTTTGAACTTTATAACCAGCATCTTGTTAAAGCCAATCATGATGTAAATAAAGGCGGTCTCGTAATTACAATTGCGGAAATGTGTTTCAAAAATAACTTAGGGGCAAAAGTTGATTTTACTGATACAAAATTGCGTGATGATGAATTTCTGTTTAGTGAATCAGTTGGTAGATTTGTTATCGAAATCAACCCTAAAAATTATAACCAAATCATTAACATTGCGAAACAGTTCGAAGTAGAAATTAAAAAGATAGGTACGATAACATCAACCCCAGAAATCATTATCAGCATGCCTGAATCCAAACCGGTGAATTTAGACTTGATTAAAATGAAAAATTTATTCGATTCTACAATACCTAACTTAATGGATGTTTAACTTCCCGTAATTTTTTAATTCATGTAATTAAATCACATTGATCATAAAGAAAAATTCAGACAAACATAATATTCCGTCTTGTTTGTTCTTCAAGAACATTTTTAGATTAAAACCAAAAATTTGAAATATATATGTAATTTAACTACTTTGTCAGATTATAGGTGATTTTTAGTTGAGTCTTAGAGTTAGAGCGTGTATTAAATGCCGACAATACATGGTAATTCATCCAGATAATCCCGTGAATCAAGTAGATATTAAAAAGTTCGAAAGAAAACATACTGGTCATACTATTATGACTTCAGATATTAATGAAGTCAAGGGAGTTTATACTCCTTTTACGAATAATGGGAATGGTCACTCATCTGATGAAAATGTCTAATAAATTTTAGATGTAGTTTTCGAAATAGATTCTTATAAAAAAAGAAAAAAAAATTATTTCTTAAAGCTTATTTTCTATTTTGGTACCGCACCATTTACAAAAATTTTCAGAGCTTGAAAGTTTACTACCACAGAGAGCGCAGTTTTTGGCTTTTGCAGGAGTGATTACTGAAGAACTCTCGGTTTTCCGGCCTTCCACCTTTCCACCACACTGAATACAGAATTTTGCAGATGGCTTAAGAGGAGCATCGCATCGAATACATTTAGATGTTTCTTTTACTTCATCTGGCTGTTTATCAACTTTTTTATACGGGGAAACTCCGGGAGTGGTACTCTCTGTTGGTGATTTTAATTTCAACTTCTTTTGACCTCTCCTTGCTATTAAAGCCGCAACAAGGAGGATGACAACGACTACTAAGACAATAATTAAAATCCATTGAACATCTAACCATCTATCGGCAGATGTCTTTCCTGTATCATAGGTTACATCAAAAGTAATTAAGGTTGATTCATCCGGAGAATTCATTGGATCAAAATACACAAAGAAATACCAATTTCCTGAAGTAGGTACATTAAATGTATCAAGGGGTATGGTGTTTGTTTGATTGATATAAAAATCAGCGTAAGTAAAGTCTACAACACCAGTGGCAGTAAAATCTATAGTAAAATCAACATCTTCATTTGATACCCCATCGTTATACCACACTACGTAGTAATCTTTAGCTTGTGAAATTTGTAGTGTTCCAGTTTCTGCAACCGTATTCGGTTCATCCACATAAAACGAGGGTGAACCTCCTTGATCCCAAATATATACATCATTTGCATCCCCGATGAAGAAATCAACTGGTCCCGATGTATTAAAATCATAATGAATTACTGACTCTGGCCTTAAAAACATCCAAACATATTGATATTCATCACTCTGGAGTGTAATTGGCCCTACTTCCGAAATATTTAGCATCATAGTAGGCAAAGACTCAAAAGGGCTATCAGAGATAGCGAAATTTATAAGACTCGGAGATGATTGAATGGAATATGTAATATCATTCCCTTGTTCAATATACTCATATTCATACCAAAATTCGTTAAAATATAATGTTTCAGTTGAGCGGTAGTTTACAAAACCATTAGTATCAGCTTCACTAAAAGGGAATAATAGGGCAACACCAAACACTGGAAGGAGAATTAAAGCAGATACAATAAGGAATAATATTCCCCCACCAACATACATGGGGGAATAATACCAGGGACGATAATAATGTCCCGACCACCATGGGGAATACCACCCCCTATAATACCAAGGTCGGTGATACCACCAATAAGGTCGATAATATCTTCTATGTGGTCTATACATGGTATGTCGGTAAGGACCACTTGGGGAACGAGATACTATGCGATTAGCTCCGGTTCTCCCGAATGGTCTTCCACTTGGTCTACCACCTCCCATTCGACCACCAAATCCGCCTCCTCTAAATCCTCCTCCACTGAATCCGCCACCAAAACCTCCACCTCTAAAGCCGCCACCACGAAATCCACCACCACCACGAGGCATGTCTATACACCTCCCAAGCTTTCATTAGAATCAGGAAATTCTTTTGCCTTGAAAATATAGTCTCGATTAATTGCCAGTAAAATCAATATCATTGAAAAAACTGACATTATCAAACCAACAGGGTCGATTAAAATTTCTGGGGAGGGAGTAGCAATTGCAAATGCGATTCCAAACAATATCCATTGAAAAGCCATGAAAAAAACAGTCATTCCCGGAAAAACCATCCTTACAATCCAACCTGTCTGTAAATTTCGGGTATCAGAAAAACTAGTATATACAATAGAAAATAGTCCTATCATTCCAAATATTAATAAAAGGACACTAAATATTTCTATCGTTAACCATATCGGTCCATTCCTCGTGAATAGATCAAGGAAAGATACAAGAATACCTGCGCCTCTCACCTCAAATAAATGGAAGGTTACTTCTCCACCAACAGGGCCCATTCCAAGTAGACTCAAAAGGTCTATTTGGTTTCCAGTAAAATAACCAAAAACCCCTGCAAGAGGTAGAATGATCCCTAATGTGAAAGCTAATATTACACACACACTAGCAAACCAAAATTCAGCAACCCTCGTATTTCTCACAGGAATAAGACCAATTTCATCTACTACTTTATCAGGGATATAACTCCAACAATCCTGAATAGTGCATACGCCGATTAGTTTTCCATTTTCAACTACGGGGACTACATTTACATTTAAATCACGCATTCTTATGAAAACTTCATTCACAGATGTATTTAATTCTACGGGTGTAATTTTATACATTGTAGAAATTACAGTTTCAGATTTACAGTCATTTCCTTCTGCTACAGCATTTTGAACTATATCAAAATCAGCGATAACTCCAAGTACTTTTTGTGTCTCTCCTTCGACCACTACTAAATCTGGAACACCCAATTCTTTCATCTTTTTAGCTGCTTCTTGAATTGTCGCCTTTGAGTCGATAACTCCGTATTCATCATCAATTACAAGATCTTTTACAAAAAATTCATTTTTTGTTAATGCCATTTATTGTGCATCCTTTTTTTCTGTTAAATTAAGTTTCTACGATCCATACACGATATAGAATATATAAATGTTTTTGTTAAATGGAATTACCCTAGTTCAAAAAAGGTTTATTAAAAATTGGACTATACATCCTTTAAATTAGCTAGTTGATAATTAAAGAATTCCCCCTAATTATTCCGAAATTTATGATTTTACTTTAAAAAAATTCAATTAAAGAAGTGAAAGAATCAATTACTTTAGATGGTTTAATAACTGAAGTATTCGGATTATAAAATTGTCCTTTCCCTGTTTTTACCAAAATTCCTTTAATGCCCGTATTTATTGCCCCTTGAATATCAGATTCTATATCATCCCCAACAACAAGTACATCTTTTGATTTTAGTTTTATTTTTTCTAATGCTTGAATAAAATATTCTTTTGAGGGCTTTCCAAAAATTTTTGACTCCGAATTTGCAGCTTTAGCAATCATATAAACAAAAGAGCCAGTATCAATGACGGGTTCTCCGGTACGGTCGAGATAATACCAATTACCTTGAGTCCCAAGGAGTTGGGCACCTTTTAATACATATTGAAAAGCCTTATTCAAGCGATTCACATCCCAATTATCATGAAAATCTCCAATAATTACATACTCGGGGATTTCAGAACCTTCAACTTTAGGAAAATCTTGAAATTCTTTCTCAACTTCTGCTGTAGTGACAAAGAAAGACTTTTTGTTAGGATATTCAAGTAAAAATTCTTTTAAAGCTATAATTGGGGTGAAGATTTCCTGCTCATTAATAGCAAATCCATAATTTTGCATATTTCTTAATATAGTTTTAGGGGTTTTACTATCTGTATTTGTGAAGAAAAGAAGTTTCAGTCCGATCTCGCGGAGTTTTGAAACGGATTCGATGGCTCCAGGAATTGGAGATCCTTTAAAATAAAGCGTTCCATCAATATCTGCTAAAATTCCTTTTATATCCCCAAATTTTCTATTGGTTTTCATTATTTACAATATGTTTTAATATTTTTTAATCATCAGAAGGGAGTATATCTTTTATATTTATGAGACAATGAACCTTAATTAAGTGTTTTTTCTCAAAATCTGTAATATCCTCTGAAGTTCTGCAAATAAAAACAAATAAGTCTGCTACAGTTGCTCCTTCATCTCTTAAAGTATTAATCGCAAAGAGTTTGCTAAAACCACTCGATATTAAATCATCAACCAACAAAATTTTTTGTCCTTTCTTGATTTCCCCTTCAATCATTTTTTTTAGTCCATATTTCTTTGGTTCTTTTCTTAAAATGTAAAAGGGTTTGCTGAGCTTATTAGCAATCATAGTACCAAATGGAATCCCCGCAAGTGGGATGGCAACAACACCTTCAATTTCAGGAACATTCTTATTCAAATACTTAATAGCAAAATTAGTCAATTTTTCAAAGGCTTTTGGATAATTTGGAATGATTCTTAAGTCAATATAGTATTTTGATTTTGCACCAGATGCTAAAATGAATTCGCCGTATTTTAAAGCACCAGTTTGTTCTAAAATCTGTAGTATTTCTTCTTTTATTTTATCCATAATTTATGACAATTATCTTTTATAGGTATTTAGCATCATTTCCTTTTAAAACTTATATCAGGATTAGATAAATTCAATTTCTATATGAAATATAATGCTATGTTATGGAGTTATGTAATTTCTTTCTACTACTACTTATGTCGTTTTAGAAAATCTAATATGATATTTGATAAGGCGTCTGACTCTGATAATATTGTCATATGATTAGCATTTGGGATAATCGATAATTCTGCGTTTGGAATCAACCGGTAAATCCGTAGTGGATCCTCAAGAGGAATGCTACCATCACGATCTCCATGAAAAATAAGTGTTGGTACTGAAATCTTGGCTAATCTTTCACCTGGAAATTCATCAGGATTAGTCCACATCTTTGATATATTGACTAATAGTTCCTTCCAATAATTTGGTCCATAGACTGATGAATGTAGTACGCTCAAGAGTGGGGGGAATTGAGGCCATTTCTCTTCAAATTTTTCAAAATCAACATCTCCAGGGCTATTAAATCCCATCTCCTTATTACTATTTGTATAAAGTTCTGATATCTCGCATAGAACCCCTCCAGCAACAAGAGCTCTAGATGCGTCGGGATAATTGATACCAATTTCTAACGCAATCTGTCCACCATCACTATAGCCGACAACAAATGGATGATCAAGATCTAATTCCTTGATTAGGGCAATGATATCATCACACATCAGTTTATAACTAAGCTTACCAGTAGGATTGTTAGATTTCCCGTGACCCCTGGAATCAGGAGCAATAACTCTGAACTTTGAACTAAGAATTGGAAGATAGGAGCCCCAATTTAACTGTGCGTTAACAAGTCCTCCATGAAGTAAAATTATGGGTATTCCTCTTCCATAGTCCTCATAATACATTTGTATTCCATTGATTTCCGCATACTTACCTTCATTGTCTTTACTCAATACAATTACCCTCAGAATTAGTTTCTATATGATCCTCAGATCTAATAAATATAATTACCATTTAATATTGCTCTTTTTTCTTGTTTTATGGTATACATCTTTATAATATATTTTAATATCATATTTAATTAAAGTGGGCAAAATCATCGTGAAATTATTTCTTTTTTAATATCTACATTACCTAAACGATGAATTATTTACAAATAAATAACAACTATATGATTAATTTTCTACGTAAACCTTAAATTTTTTCTATATTAGTTTTAACATAATTGTAAAAGCAATTTAATTGCATAAACTTAAATTATTGAGGAGGAAATCACGATGGAAGGTAAAGCATTTCAAGATACATGGCCGGAATGGGGTTCTAACTGTTGGGGTTGTGGACGAAATAATGAACACGGTTTGCAGATTAAAAGCTATTGGGAAGGCGACGAGGCTGTATGCACATGGCAACCGAAAAAATATCATGAAGCGTACATGGGGGCTTTATGTGGTGGGATTATTGCCACAATTATTGATTGCCATTGTACAAATACAGCAATAGCAGCAGCGTATAAAGCAGCGGGGAGAGAGTTAGGTACTGAACCCATTCTTAAGTACGCTACAGGCTCTATCTATATTAAACTTCTACGTCCAGCACGAATAAGAAAACCTATCACTTTACGAGCAAGTATTAAAGAAATGAAAAAATCGAAAATTACTGTCTCTTGTTCTCTATACTATCAAAAGAAATTATGTGCTTCTGGTGAGATTGTTGTGATAAATTTAGATCGGTGAACTTCTAGAATCTTCGTGAAAGCTGAGTTTCACGATCTGTTCACAATATCTCTGAATTACCCCAGTATTATGTTAATAATATTGATTTAATATTTCATAATTTATTGAAATCACTTTGAATCTGGTAGAAATAATTATAAATGTATAAATAATACTTTTAAACGACCTCATGTATGAAATTTCTAATATGAAAATAAGAGAAGCTTATTCTAATATTGCGAAATCTTCAATAAAGCCTATTTTAGTAAGATTATCTGAACATCTTGTGTTTCTGCCTAGTTTTTTGATTTTTATTCAAACTGTAACTTTAGTTATAATTCTTAATTCTGTCCCAGATTATCCAAGGTTAGCAATTTGGGGAAATCCTGATTTACTAATAGAACACCATCGACTTAAGATTCAGAATTTTATTATTCAAATTTATTTGCCAATTGTAGTAATAAGCATAATTCTAATATCAATTGGACTTTTCCTCAATATGTATAAGAGATTTATCAAATTAGGACAGTCAAGACAAATATCTGATAATGAAATAAGCAAACGAAAAATTATAATAAAGCAAAGAGGAGTAAAATATTTAATTCAAAATGATTTAACGACTGTCCCCTATAAACCTCGCTTTAGATTGATACATTTCCCCATTATTGTTTTTATTATTTTTACTGGTATTCTAGCTTCTATAAGTAATGAATCAGGTTTTAATTCGAATAAAACATTTAATTTCATTATTCAAAATTATATACCAGTTGTTATTCTATGCTGGATTGCATTTTCTGTTCTTTTCTTAATCACTAATTTAAGAAAAAAGCTAAGCAATGTTAACATTAAGAGATTAAAAAAAAGAAATTATTATATGAAAATATCCTTGATAAATTTAGGTAAGGTAAATCCGATATAGAAACACACCGAACTGACAATTACAAATATTCTTGCTAACAGGATTGATATTTCAGTGGGGCTCTCAGCAGCAATTACATCGATAATAGTCCCAATTGTAAATGTAAGAAAGGCTATTATCAAGAATTTTCCTTTTAATTTAATTTCCTCTTCACTTGATTTAATACTTGCTCTTGCAAATAGAAATCCTGTAATAAGGAATAATGCGATCGAAAAGAGCAGATAAATCTGTACCCAAATTGCCCATTCCACTACGAATGCACTTTGTTGAGTACCAATCAAATCTGGATCGATGAAAAAAACTATTAAGAAAGCAATTTCAAACATCACAGATTCAACGATAAAAAAAATCAATAACTCCTTCTTGAATTGTTTGAAAAGAAGATTTGTGAAACAGTAAGCCCAAGTAATGTGAATCGGTGCGATAAAGGCGTTAGCTAGAAAGAAGTAAAGAGGTGTATTTAATTCCACATCCGCGATGGTTACCAGAAGAAATTGTAGTGCATCTGACCAATAAGGACTTGCTAAGAAAATCCATGTAATTCCAACTAACAGAAGTTCTATCTTTTTATGTTCTCTGTATTTTAGTGCGATAAATAGACCTAAAATTGTAGATATTACTACTGAAGCGAACGTAAAACTTCCATAAAAGATTTCAAATGGAGATAATTGTGCTAGCATGATAATCCAAAATAATTAAAATCTAAAAAATACACCTATTTTTCACATTTTACGTGTTAGTATAAAGAATTTTTATTCGGATCTTTTCTTTCCCTTTTCTAATTTTTTTTTACTTTTAAGGATGATCGAGGTGGTGCTCTATAAAATTTAGCAGCGGGATATCCAAGAATCATAATTC
>JAGXNO010000120.1 GCA_019894975.1 Promethearchaeota archaeon
ACCAACTGAAGGAGAAATATTTTATGATGGGAGAGATATCAATGATATTTCAACGAAAGATTATTATAAAAATGTTCAAGGGATCTTTCAAGATCCTTATAGCTCTTTTAATTATTTTTATAGAATTGATCATATGTTAAATCAAGCTTTGAAATTTACTCTGAAGGGTATTTCCAATAAAAGAAAAACCCTTGATTCTACATTAAGTATTGTGGGGCTTAATACAGATGATATTTTAGGAAGATTTCCACATCAGATTTCGGGAGGTCAATTACAGCGTGTTTTAATAGCAAGAGCGTTATTATTTAAACCTAAATTAATAATAGCAGATGAACCAACAAGTATGATTGATTCGAGCTCACGAGCAGATATTTTAAACCTCTTTAAAGATTTAAAAGAAGGAAAAAATTATACAGAAAATATATCAATATTATTTATTACACATGATATAGGACAAGCGCAATACATATCTGATCGGGTAATAGTAATGAAAGAGGGGAGTATTGTAGAGGAAGGTCCAACAAATGATGTTTTTCTCAATCCTAGTCAGCCGTACACTCAAAAATTATTAGGATGTTGTCCAAGTATTTACCGAAAATGGGAATTAGATTAAAGGGAAAAAGGGAATTAATATAAATTTAAAATTTTATTAAATAAATTCAATTAAAAAGATAAAACTATTTCATTTTTATCAAGATTAACTATAATAAGGTGAAGATTTTAAAATATGGGTATTTTGATGATGATCAGAGAGAGTATGTAATTACAAGACCAGATACTCCTCTTCCATGGATTAATTACTTAGGTTGTGAGTCATATTTTGGTATCATTTCTAATACTGCTGGCGGATTTTCTTTTTATAGAGATGCAGGATTACGACGTTTAACTCGATATCGATATAATAATGTTCCTACTGACTCCGGTGGACGCTATTTATATATTCGTGATAATGAGAATTCAGATTTTTGGTCTCCTACTTGGCAACCTACTCGTCATAATTTAGATCAATATCACTGCCGACATGGATTAGGTTATACTATACTTAGTTCCATTTACAAAAATATTGAAGCGAAAATCTGCTATTTCGTTCCTCTAGGTGATGATCTAGAAATTTGGCAGCTTACACTGAAAAATCATCGTAAAAATACCATTGATCTATCAATCTTTTCTTGTATCGAATTTTGTTTATGGAATGCTCACGATGATGCCACAAATTTTCAAAGAAATTTTAATATTGGAGAAACTGAGGTTGAAAATGGAGTAATTTATCATAAGACTGAATATCGTGAAAGGAGAAATCATTTTGCGTTTTTTGCTTGTTCAGAATCCCTTGAAGGTTTTGATACACAACGAATTAGTTTTTTAGGTTTATATCGAGGTTGGGATAACCCACTTGTAGTAGAACAAGGACAATCATCTGATTCTATTACTCATGGCTGGGCACCAATTGGATCTCATCATATTAAATTCATACTAGATCCGGGTGAAACACGTCAAATTATTTTTCTTCTTGGTTACCATGAAAATGAGACTAACCAAAAATTTGATCCCATTGGTTCACAGAAAATTAATAAAAAAGCTGTTAAGAAGATAATCACCAAATACTTAAATCCGACAAATGTTTACAATGCTTTTAAAGCTCTTAAGGCTTATTGGGACAAGAATCTTAGTAATTTACATGTCGATACCCCTGATATTCACACTAATAGAATGGTGAATATTTGGAATCCTTATCAATGTATGATTACATTTAATTTAGCCAGATCTGTTTCACTTTTTGAATCAGGGATTAGTAGAGGAATTGGATTTCGTGATTCTAATCAAGATTTGCTTGGTTTTATGCATATGGGTCCAACACAAACTAGAAAGCGTATTTTAGATCTAGCATCTACACAACTTATAACCGGGGGTGCCTATCATCAATACCAACCATTAACAAAACGAGGTAATGATGCGATTGGGAGTGGGTTTAATGATGATCCACTTTGGCTAGTTTTAAGTGTTGTATCATATCTAAAAGAAACCGGAGACTGGAGTATTCTAGATGAGCAACTACCTTATGACAATAAGCCTGGAACTGAACAACCTCTAATTCATCATTTAGAGAGTAGTCTACAATATATATATGAACGTTTAGGTCCACATGGATTACCACTAATAGGTCGTGCTGATTGGAATGATTGTTTAAATTTAAACAGTTTTTCTGAAGTTCCTGGCCAATCTTTTCAAACAGCTAAAAATAAGGATGGAAAAGTAGCTGAATCGGTGTTTATAGCAGCCTTGTTCATTAAGGTAACAAATGAATTTGCTAAAATCCTTCAACATAGGAAGTTAGTTGATCAATCGAAGAAATATCTCGAATGGGCAGAAAAAATGAATTCCACGATTTTAAATTATGGATGGGATGGAGAATGGTTTATTCGGGCTTATGATGATTATGGGAATAAAGTTGGTTCTCATGAATGTGAAGAGGGTCAAATTTATATTGAGCCCCAAGGATTTTGCATTTTTGCTGAAGTGGGTATAAAAGAAGGCTTAGCAGAAAAAGCACTACATTCAGTGAAAACTAAATTAGCTACGGGTTATGGTATTATGCTACTTCAACCCCCCTATTCCAAATATTACTTGCATTTAGGTGAAATTTCTTCTTATCCCCCTGGATATAAAGAGAACGGTTCAATATTTTGTCATACAAATCCTTGGATTATGATCGCCGAAACATTAGTTGGAAACGGTGATGCTGCTCACGAATACTATACACTGATTAATCCATCAAGGCGAGAAGCCATAAGTGATATTCATCGTTGTGAACCATATGTTTACGCACAAACTATTGCTGGAAAAGATGCCCCAACTTTTGGAGAAGCCAAAAACTCTTGGTTGACTGGAACTGCTGCGTGGATTTTTATAGCGATAACAAATTATATACTCGGTATATCTCCTGATTACAATGGTCTATGCATTTCACCAATAATCCCTAAAAGTTGGTCTGGATTTAAAGCGACTCGCATATTTCGAAATGTTAAATATCAAATCTCCGTAGAAAGGGTTGGTACTGGTAATAACTCAATAATCTATGTAAATGACAAACAAATTGAAGGGAATATTGTACCAATACCACCTCCAGGAATAAAAAAATTATTCGTAAAAGTTAAAATCTCTTGAAAGCTAATACAGAAATAAGAGATTTGTCAGAAAATAAAATAAGAGATTATCTTCACTGGTATCCCAAATCAGTTAAGAAATTATAAAAAAAATTATGTGAATTTATCAATTTATTTTTAAAACATATTATGAAAATATATTAAAAAACATAACTTATACATTATTTTGATTCAAAAATTTTGCGTATTTTGTCTATTCTTTCACTTCTCGACAGTTTATTATCTATTGGGTTATGAACTCCATATAATCCCTTATGATATACTTGTCTGTAAGTTTGATAAAAAATTCCTAATGTAAATCTATGTAAACTCCTAGCAGCAGTTAAAGCCTCTTCCGTTGTTTTCGGTTCTTTATCAAGAAATTCAACATAATTACTATATTCTGCCCATTTATGATAAGATACTGCAGGTTGTAAGACTTCTATAAACGAAAAACCATCATGTTCCGTTGCTTCGACAATAACCTCCGTGAGATGCTTAATTTCACCCGCATAGGCTCTTGCCACAAAGGTTGCCCCAACTTCGATCATTAGAGAAATTGGGTTGAAGGGTTCTTCGAAACTTCCAAAAGGTGTGGAGGGTCCTTTCCAACCTTTTTCTGTTAAAGGAGAGAACTGACCTGTTGTTAATGCATATAC
>JAGXNO010000121.1 GCA_019894975.1 Promethearchaeota archaeon
GGAGAAGTAGAAGCCATTAATCTATGCTTTGAAATTAAAGCCCCATTATTACTTATTGATGAAAAAAAAGGCAGGAAAATTGCTCAATCTTATAAAATAGATATAATTGGAACATTAGGAGTTTTATCCTTAGCCAATAAAAGAAACCTAAAAAATAAGCGGGAGATAAATGATAACTTAAGTCTGTTAATTAAAAATAACTTCTATTTTTCAAGTGACATAATACTATATTTTCTAAACCAGCTAAAGTAAAAATTATAATAATTGTCATGAACTAATCACTTGTGTTTATTATCCGTCGAGATAAATAAATATACATTCAATCGCAGTTAACATTAAATAAAAGCTCCTTCTACACAATGGTTCGTGAAACGGTTACAGATCTAAAATACTCCCTCAAAGTGTCTGTTTCCTGAAAATTATAAGCTGAGTTTTTAATAAATTGACGGTTTAGAAATCGATATTCAGCATAAAATAATTACAAGATTAGTTTATATAAGGATTCATGATATAACCGATAATAGAGTTAATTTTAAGTAATAAAGTTAATAATTAAAGACATTTCCCTTCTAAAATATATAAGGGTAATTGAGTTGGTATAATTTTAGTTAATTTAAACCCTGCACTATTAAAAAGTTCTCGGAATTCACTTTCGGTACGTTCACGTCCTTCTCCAAGTATCATCATTTCAATATCTCCCATAATTTCATCATTTAATCCACTTTTCAAAGAAATCACCTTATCTACAACTAATATTTTTCCGTTTGAAGTGATTACTTCTCGACAATTTTGTAGAATTTTTCGAGCATTATCATCACTCCAATCATGAATAATGTACTTCATTACATAAACATCTGCTCCTTTAGGAACGCTTTTAAAGAAATCTCCTTCTATGATCTTACATCGATCATCTAATTTTTCCTTTTCTATTGTTTTTCGTGCCCCGTCCACTACTTCTGGTAAATCAAATAGAATACCCTGTAGATGTGGATTACTTTTTAGGATTGTCGTCAGAAGATAACCATGCCCACCTCCCACATCCACGATTGTTCTGAACTTGGAGAAATCGTAGGAATTAACTATTCGCCTTGCTTGACCTCTGGAGAAAAAAGTCATTGCATTGTTAAGAACTTCATAATCTTCTTGATTCCTTTGAAAATATTCAAAATCCTTCATTCCATATATATCCCAGAAAGAGGGCTTACCTGTTTTTACACTGTATAAAAGATTCATCCAAGATTTACTATGCCATTCACTTCCGTTTAATATAGCCCAGTCTTTCACAGAAAATGGGGAATCCGTTTTTAAAAACTCTGAAGCTTCTGTTAATGAAAAAATTTCTGGTGAATCTTCAGAAAATATACCCATACGATCTAAAACTCGTAAAATTCGGTAAAGGCTTGGAGAATGAGTTTCAGTTGCAATGGAGAGCTGTTCTACTGATTTTGGTCCATCAGCTAGTAAATCCGCAATACCCAATTTAGCCGCAACAGATACTAAATGTGTATATGTTTTCCCAGCTATATATGTTAGGAGTTGTGCTATAGGGGAACGTTTAGACTCCCTTTTGTTTTGATTTTCTTTCATTTTCTTTCACCTTAATTTTTATATAGATCCTATTTAGATTATATTAGAGGATTAATAAGTAATTTAGAAATTTAGATTAATACCTAATTTTTAGATGAGAAGCTTTTTTGAGGATTTCATCCGAATTTTTACTAATCTAAGAAAAAGTTATTTTGGTTTATATTTTATCATGAAGACGATTATTATCCACATTAAATAGAGGGATCCAATTCCTATAATCCACCCTACTGGTCCTTCATCAAAAAATCCTAGATTTATCAATAGTTGACCTAAAAAGACCATCACCAGCATCATTAGAATTTTGCCAATTAACATCCAAAGGAATGTCTTCTTTACATCGTATTTTACCATTCCCAATGGTACCATTAGAAGTGATTCGGGAAGTGGAGAAACACCAAAAATTAAGATAACGAATGGTATGACTTTTGGCCGTTTTAAAATTATCTTAGCCCACCTATTCTGTAATTCAGGATCGTCTTGACTTAAAATATGCTCCGCACCTCTTCCAATATAATAATCTAAAATATCTCCAATCGTATTTGCAAGTGATGAGAATAAAACTAAACCAATGATATAGAGCCAGGCAATAGTTATAAGACTATCATCGGCAATCCAAGCAGCGGAAAATAATGCAACAGGAAGCATGTATGGAATTGGTACAGGTACCAGAGCGCCTAAAAAGCATATTAACATTACAAATCCTATAGCAATCCAGTAATTTACTGATCCTAAAGCATCTGTATTAAACCAATTACCAAGGTTGAAAATTGCTCCAAATGAGGGAAAAATTATGCATAAAATAGTTATTATAACAATAATGGCTAGAAATATTATTAGAAAAACATTAGTTTTTTTAGACTTCTCAGAATCAGTCATGATTTTTCAAAATATAAAATTGCATTTTATGTCATATTGATATTAATTTTGATATTTATGCTTTTTTAGATTAAGAACTGAGCTTCTTTAAAAATTAAAAAAAAAGGTAAAAAATTCGGACTATATTTGCGTGCAGTTTCTGGGAGTAGGACTTTTTCTGAGATTATTGACTATAGTGAAGCGTCATCTAAATCATTTAATGATGCCAATTTGAAATACCCTATTACTCTTAAAATATTCCCAATAAACATGAGAATTACGGTTATATCTAATATAGCACCAATCTTGCAAAGTTTAGCTCCAGCTCTAGCGTCTTCAGCAATTTCTTGCGGAAATAGTGTCGGGTTATTAGTAAAAAAGGATTCTAGATTACTCCATGCTTGAATTTGCAATATTGCTGTAATTAGCAAGAAAATGATTCCAATAATTGAAATTGTTATAGGAATTATCGATAGGATAAGGTTACCAATGAAAAAAATTGTTATACCAAGACCAACAAGCCCAGCTGTAAAAATAATCATTCCAATAATACCTAATATGAAAGAAGTTATAATTTTGGAGCGAAAACTAAGTAAGTTTTTATTATTCAACATATTTCCTGCAGATTTTATATCTCCTAACACTAAAATAAAAAAGATAAATACAACTAAGCCTATTCCTGCTCCTCCGAATCCAACAGAGGTGGAAAACCAAGTAAATACTCCAATAACAATACTTATAAGTGTAAGTATTGCAATCACTTTCATTCTACCCCCAAATTCCGAAAATTCCCGCTTTACCTCAGGATTTGACATTTTTGTTTTCTCGATTTAAAATATTTAATTTTTGATATTTACCTATTGGAAAAAATCTTAATAAACCTTTTTATAATAATATAGTCAGGATTCGTGAAATAACCGAGAACGAAAATAATGGATTTTCTAAATTTGTAATAAATTTAGGTTGAATAGAAATAAGATGTTTTGATTTATAACTATTTTACTTTATTGTCAGAAAAAAAAGATTAAGTGTCTCCAGTCTCTTTTACCTCAAAAAAAAGAATATTAACAGTAATTAAAGATAAATTTAAAATAAGAATTTACTAATTTTGCTCATTTTTAAAACGGTAAGAGAATTTTTCGTGAAACAACCTCATGAGATAAGTATTTATTTTTAAGAAATAAAAAAATACCTTGCTTAGATTCATCCTATTAGCT
>JAGXNO010000122.1 GCA_019894975.1 Promethearchaeota archaeon
AAATAATACTAGTGATGTAACACTGTATATTGAACGTTATACTTGGAGTCTCACGTATACAGCGGGAACTCCGGGAATTATCATCAACTCACCTGCTGACAGCGAGATCTTTGGTTCAAGTGCCCCTACTTTTGATCTTTCGATTAGTGACCCTTATGAAGTGGTGTGGTATACTTTTGATGGCGGTGTGACGAATATTACTGCCAGTGGGTTGTCAGGAACCATCGATCAGACTGAGTGGGATAAACTTACCGACGGCATCGTGACGATAACGTTCTATGCTAATAACTCCGGAGGATTTGTGGGAAGCGCTCAAGTTCAAGTTGTAAAACATGTCACGGAAGGTAATGGTGCACCTCAAATACCTGGTTATAACATAATCGCACTTTTAGGAGTGTCGTGTGTTATTATGCTTCTAATCATGAGAAAAATAAAAATTTAGACTTTTTTTTTTCCATATATACAATTGAGACTAGAAAAAGAGTAAAAAAAAAGATAAAAATAAAATTAAATTATAAAAGGTTATTTATTGTTTTTGCTGTTGAATATAGAAATACAAGAATAGTACGAAAAATATTATTTGTATCGCGAAGTTAAACCAGCCTGCCCAGCCTGTTTCATCAGCAAATGTCCCAATTAACTGAATAATTGCTCCTGAAATACAAAACAAAATGTCTAGTATAACAAATAAATCAACATTTTCCCATTCCGATTCTCTGTAAGCAAGAAATTCTACAAAAGCAAAACTTAGAAATATTACACCTATGTATCGACCTGCCGTAGGATCTAAATTTGGCCAACTAAACCAGTCTACGTACTGTTCGATGAAAAAAGTGAAGATAACTCCGAATATAAGAAAAACAGCAAGTTGTACTAAAAACAAGTACTTTAATTCTTTTAATATTGATGGACTCATTTTATTTTCCCTCTAAGGATTAAAATTATTGAAAATTTACAAGAAGTTATGTTGTATAAAATATAAATCTTATTACAAATTTGTTATTTACAAAATGAGGTCTAAAATTATGATAGAAAAGGTTTATCCACCTTCATTATATAATTATTTGTGGTATATACGGTCCAATCCAACAGGTAACAGAATTTTGGATTGTGGTGCTGGAGGTTGTGACCCAAAGCTTGCTTTTTTTCTAGAAAACGGATTTGAGGCATATGGAATCGATATTTCAGATGAACAGATTAAAGATTCTGAAGAATTTTCTGCAAAAAATAATATCAACCTAAACATAATTAAAGGAGATATGAGAAAAATTCCATTTGATTCAGGTTTTTTCGACTATGTTTATTCATACAACTCTATTTTTCATCTGAGCAAAAAGGATAGCAGAGTCGCCATTAATGAGATGCATCGTGTTTTAAAAAAAGGAGGGTTATGCTATTTAAATTTCCTTTCCGTCGACGATAAATGGTCAAAAGAAGGAGAAGAAATCAATCCTGGTGAAATTATTACCAAAGAAGACGATGAAGAGTATTTACATAGTTATTATGAAGATGATGAGCCTGATAGTTATTTTGATGAGTTTGAAATTATCTATAAGGAAAAGATACATATTCATATAGGTAGATACTATAATACTGGTCGTAGTTGTATCCTTGAATATATCACAAGAAAGGTATAAACAAGAGATTTTACAACTTGAGAATCATCAAAACTTATAAATACTTTCTCACCTCTAATTTTATAATGAAATTCAAAAATTCAATATTTAAGTGATCTTCAGTGAGGAGAAAGTATTGTATTTTATCATTTTTAATTATTATAACTGCTCTTAATTTCTGTTCAATACCCTTAGCTGTAAAAGCTTTAGAAGATAATAAATCTTTCGTCGCAATCGCGGATTCATTTATTGATGAGGGTGATCCAGATGCTAATTTTGGAGGTTTCACTTATCTTTACGTAGGATATAGATATAATTGGACTAAAGCTTTCATCAAATTTGATCTATTAACCAGCCCAAAAAATTTTCATAAAGCAGAATTAAGAATAGCTTTTACCTATGTTGAGAATAGTAGTTTATTAGAAATTTACGATACTAATACGGGGTGGGGTGAATATTCAATAACTTGGAATAATTCGCCCATATTTGGAAATTTAATTGCATCTAGCTATATCCCCGGAGACACTCAATTATATGAACACATTAAAATTGATATAACAGATGATCTTGAAACAATTACAGGATACTGGTCAATAGTACTTACTCTGGCTAATATGAGTTTGATAAAAATCGCTCCAAAAGAACATGCTCCACCTCCAACAATTTTATACTATTATCAAACGAGTGATTTATTAATGTTTGGCAAAACTACTTTAGTAGGATCAATAGGAGTAGTGATTGTTGGAGTAGTTTTTTATCGACTAAGATTAAGGAAATCTAAAAGGTCATGAATAGGGAGGATGGATACTAAGTTCTACCATTATTCTTTCTTATTTAACATTTATGTCATTATGTTTATTTAAAACAATAACGTATTAATTTAACAAAAAAATTTGAATAACTAAGGTAAATTTCTTAATTTTAGATTTATTTACATATAAAAAATAGAGTTTGAGACATATGGTAAATGGAATTTTTGGTAAAATATTATGGATTGATCTTTCAGAGGAGTCTTTTAAAGTAGAAGACCTTCCAGAAGACATCTATCGTCAATTTCTTGGAGGATATGGATTAGCTGCTAAGTTGATTTATGAAAATATGCCAGCAAAAGCAGATCCATTAGGACCTGAAGCAATTATGGGAATATTTCCCGGGTTGTTAACAGGTACAGCAGCCCCACTCAGTGGAAGATACATGATAGCAGGTAAATCACCATTAACAGGAACGTGGGGTGATGCTAACAGCGGCGGATTTTTTGGTCCGGAAATTAAAAAGTGTGGATTTGATGGAATTTTAATAAAAGGGATTTCTCCTACACCAAAGTACATTGCGATAGTAGATGAAGAGGTTAAGATATTAGACGCTTCTGAGGTTTGGGGATTGGATGCTGTTGAAACTGAAGAAAAGTTAAAAGAGAAGCATAAAAATGCTCAAGTGGCATGTATTGGGCAATCTGGGGAGAAACTTTCTTTGATATCTGGAATTGTGAACGACAAAGGGAGAATTGCAGCAAGATCTGGTTTTGGGGCGGTTATGGGCTCAAAAAAGTTGAAAGCAATCGTTTTAAAAGGCAATAAGAAAATACCCCTTTCAGATAAAGATTCATTACTTAATCATTCAAAAGAATACAATAATAAAATAGCAGCTGTAAAGGGTGGTTTAGCAGTTATATTTAAAAAGTATGGTACAACTGCCGGTAATGTGTTTTCAGGAAGTTCGGGAGATACACCTGTTAAAAATTGGGGTGGAAACTCAAGAGATGACTTTCCGACTGATAGATTAAACAAAATATCTGCTGCCGAGCTCGATAAATATAAACAGAAAGATTTTGGCTGTTTTTCATGCCCTATACGATGTGGAGCAATAATGAATGTTCCTGAATTAAACATTGAGGAAACTCATCGGCCAGAATATGAAACTTGCGCATCCTTTGGCCCGTTAATACTTAACGATGATCTGATG
>JAGXNO010000123.1 GCA_019894975.1 Promethearchaeota archaeon
TAGTTCTCAATAAATTCAGACATATATTTAGCCACATAAGCTTCAAAAGATTCATCAAGTTGATTTTCAATAGAATAGATTACTCCATGCCGATATATAATATACCCAATATCACCAGATTTATGAGAACGTATACTGTAAAATTCTGCACTCTCTGTATCGCTTTTTAAAATTCTTTCAATAGTTAGCATGGCATTAACTAGTCGATTTTGGTCTTCATGATTGATATTTGCAATTATTTTTTCAATTTGTTCATTAGCTTTCTCTTGGAGTTTGGAGATCAGTTCTTTCCCTTTTAATGTTAATGAAAGATGTTGTTTACGCTTATCTGTTCTTAATTTTTCCTTACGAATTAAATTATTCTCTTCAAAACCACTCAATATTCGACTGAGATATGCTGGATCTAAGTTAAGTAGTTTTACAAGCTCACTCGCAGTAATAGGTGAGAGACGATTAATCTCAAACATAATTCTCACTTCAGTTAAAGAATAATGGCTTTTTAATAATGTCTTATCTAAAAGTCCAAGCGAATTCGTATAAAAACGATTGAATCTCCTTATTTTCTCTATTCTATCTAACTTCCCTGCTGACATTTTCAATCTAAAATAATGATTATTTTTATATAAATGTTGACAAACACAACTAAATACTTGAGATAATCAAGCAAATAATAAATCCCAGAAAAACTTCAAAATCATTCCAAAGGGTTTTATAATATCTTTTTACTGCTATATTCTTAAGTTTACCATATAAAAAATTAAGAATAATAAAAAAGGATGTAAAATAAAATGAGTTTTGATGAATTTGATGAGGATTTAATTGGAGAAGAACCAGTAAAATCAAAAACTCCAGCATCTAAGATTCCTTCGGGAGGAAAAAAGTTAACACTTTATTTCATGTCAACCATTGGTCCCGGTGAAAAAAAAGAAAAATTAACTGTGAATGACGGAAACCACGTTGATGATATTAAAAGTACATTAGGAAATCTATATGGACTTGACCCTAATGACTTTCACTTATCTTCAGGTGGAGTAACAATGGATGAAAATAGTTCCTTAAGGGATTACGATGTAAATAATGGAGATGATATACTTTTAATCCCCGCAAGTACTGCGGGATAAATTTCTTTTTTTTTTAACTTAAATAATGAAACTTTTAGTAGAAAGAATTATATAAGGAACTTTATTACAAATCCTGCTTTCCTTCTAATTGATTTTTAACGATACAGTAAAGTGTATCCGTAGCAGCAACAGTCAAACAACCATTGCAATTGGTGCAAAGAGGGGGTGTTAAGTCGCCATCTTTCCAACGATTTGGCAGATTTGGCTCATATATTAATGGTCTACTCAAAGCAATAAAATCAGCTATGTCATCTTTAAGAAAATCCTCCATTATTAATGGATCTCTAACACCACCTTGAAGAATAATTGGTCGATCTTTCATTATAGGTTTTAGCTTTAAGACATTCTGAAGAAAATAATTCTGATTTTCTCCTGATTTAACCATAACAGAGGGATAAGTCTTCCTCTTGCTAAATTTTAAATCATACCGACCAGAGCTTGGTTCTATGGCATCATATCCTATTTCAATAAGTAATTTTGCGATTTCCTTTCCCTCTTCTAGAGTTAAACCCTCTTGAAGATAATCTTTTGTGTTTAATTTAATAAAAATGGGAAAGTTCTTGTCTACATCCTCTCTAAGTTGATTATAGATATCAACTAAAATCTGAGATCTTTTTTGGAAATTTCCCCCAAATTCATCAGTACGCTTATTTGTATATGGGGAAACGAAATCACTGAGCAAATAACCATGAGATCCATGAATCTGCACCATATCATATCCGCACTCATAAGCTCTCCGACCAGTATCCACAAAATTCTTGATTATTTGTCTTACTTCCTCGGTTGTTAACTCACGACATGGTTTTTTAAGAATTAAATTAATCATTGATGAAGGTCCGACCGGTTCAAAATTTGTATTTCCAAATATAAAGGCACCATTACCCGTATGAGCAATTTGAGCAGCTATTTTTACCTCTGAAAAGTCATGGACCGTTTTTACTAGCTTTTTTTGCCCAGAAATATAAGAATCATCATATAAACAAGCCATATTATGTGTAGCTGCACCTGATGGATCCACAGCAAGATATCCAGAGATTATTAAACCTGTTCCTCCTTCAGCTAAGTCCTTAAAAAGGTTAATTAAATCATCTGTTACATAGCCTTCATTCGTTGCTTTTGCGGTCCATGTTGCAGATCTAATGATCCTATTTTTAATATAAACAGTCCCTATTTTACCGGGGCTGAATAGATTCTTTAATTTCATAATAAATCAATAAGAAAAAGATTAATAAAAATATTTTATATATGCTAAAACAAAACACTCGGTTTCCTTAAAATCCCACGACCTGCTACCATTCGATTAATCTGATTAGTTCCTTCGTAAATCTGAGTCAATTTGGCATCCCGCATAAGTTTTTCTACTATGGCTCCCTTCATATATCCTGAACCTGCCAAAATTTGGACTGCATCTGTGGTAACTTTCATGGCAGCATCAGATGCAAAGCATTTTGCTAATGCCGCTTCAGTAGAACATCTTATGCCTTGATCCAGCATCCATCCTCCTTGAAGGTACATTGCCCTTGATGCAACAATCAGGGCATTCATATCGGCCAGCATAAAATGAACACCTTGGAATTGACCTATCGGTTGACCAAATTGTACTCTCGTGTTTGCCCATTCAACCGCTTCATCCAACGCTTTTTGAGAGATACCTGTGCAGACTGCTGCAATGTTCACTCTTCCCCTGTCAAGAGCCATCATAGCTAGCTTAAAACCTTGGCCTTCTTCTCCGATAAGATTTTCTTCGCTTAATTCAACATCTGTAAATTTCAATTCTGCAACATTTAATGCTCTATGACCCATTTTATCCTCCACCTTAACCACTTCTATACCTGGAGTGCTTCTGGGTATTGCAAAACAGCAAATTCCTTTTGTTCCAAGATTCATATCAATAGTTGCGAATAAGCAGAGTAGATCGGCATACTGTCCATTTGTAATAAACCGTTTACCTCCATTAATGACGTAGCCATCACCTTTCTTTTCTGCTACAGTTTGCATTACGGCAGCATCAGAACCAGCCTCAGGTTCAGTAAGACAAAAACACGCGCTTCTGTAGCTTTTAGTCATCGTTCCAATAAATTTTTTCTTTTGTTCCTCTGTTGCTCCAAGAAGGATGGGCCCCGTGGCTAAGTGTGAAATCGAAATCATCTGAGCAATTGATGGACATTCATAATTTAATGCCTCAGTAACAATGTAATGCTCTAAATAGCTCATTCCAGATCCGCCATATTCCTTGGGAATATTTGTATACATTAATCCTAATTCATGAGCTTTTTTTAGAATTTCTTCGGGGTAAGTACCCTCACTATCAAATTCAATCGCTACAGGTTTTATCTCCTCGGTAGCAAACTTCCTTGCTTTCTCGAGTAA
>JAGXNO010000124.1 GCA_019894975.1 Promethearchaeota archaeon
CATTAGCATTGCAACTTTATAATCAAGCTTTAAAATAGATTTAGGACTCTTCATCATCCCATTCGACATCTACTATCTTTTTATCTTTCTCAATATCTTTATCCTTATCTGACTTGTATGTAGCGCCACCCGCTCCGGTACCTCCCATATCTCCTGTGGGTGCTCCGCCCATTCCGCCTGGAGGGGCGCCACCCATTCCCCCTGCAGCACGCTGAGCCTGCTCTGCGGCTTGTTGGTAAACTTGATCTTGAGTTTGTCCTTGATAAATCCTCTCGGAGAAACTGTGCATGGATTTTTGGAGATTTTCAATTCCCATTTTGATTCGGCTTGCATCTTCAGAGGTCACATCTTCTTCTAACGCTGCTATCGCTGCTTCGATTTCAGTTTTCTCATTTTCTTGAATTTTATCTTTATTATCTTCCATTAGTTTTTTCGTTTGATATATCATAGAATCCGCTGTATTTTTTGCTTCAACGAGTTCTTTTACTTTCTGGTCATCCTCTTCAAATTGGGAGGCACTTCTAATCTTTTCTTCAATTTCTTCAGGAGTTAAACCTTGAGCACCAGTTACAGTAATACCTGTTTCTTTACCTGTTCCTAGATCCTTAGCGGTAACGTGAACTATACCATCTGCGTCAATGGTAAATTTAACTTCTATTTGTGGTATACCCCTGCGAGCAGGTGGAATACCTGTTAAATGAAACATTCCCAATGGAATGTTATCTTTAGCCATTGCTCTTTCGCCTTGAAGTACATTTATTGTTACTGCTGGTTGATTATCTGCTGCGGTACTAAAAACTTGGCTTTTTTCGGTTGGAATAGTAGTGTTTCGCTCTATTAATTTAGTGAAAATATTTCCTAATGTCTCAACACCTAAGGAAAGTGGAGTAACATCTAATAAGAGTAGATCCTCTACATCACCAGCAATAATACCACCTTGAATTGCGGCACCTATAGCAACACATTCCATAGGATCTACTGAATGTTCTGGTTCTTGACCAAAATATTTTTTAAATCTTTCTAGAACAGAAGGCATGCGAGTAGGTCCCCCAACTAGAATAATTTTATCTACTTCGGATACAGGTATTTTTGCATCAGATACAGCTCTTCGCATTATTGGGTCTAGTCTTCCAAGAGTTGGTTCAATTAGTGATTCTAACTTTGCTCTTGTAAGTTCCATTGTTAGATGTACAGGATTTCCTTCTTTTTGTGAGATATAAGGTAAATTAATAGTGGTTGAGAGTGTTGTTGATAATTCAATTTTAGCTTTTTCACCTGCATCTTTAATTCGGATCCATGCTTTGCTATCACCCTTTAAGTCAATTCCCTCTTTCTTTTTGAATTCTTCAGTCACCCAGTCAATTATAGCATTGTCCATATCAGTTCCCCCGAGTTGAGTATCTCCAGCAGTCGACATTACCTCTACCACGCCTTCCCCGTATTCCATGATTGTAATATCGAACGTACCACCCCCAAGGTCTAAAACACAGATTTTCATCAGTTTATTTTTGGTATCTTTATCAAGACCATAAGCTAAACATGCGGCAGTTGGCTCGTTAATCATACGAACAACTTCAAGTCCAGCTATCTCACCAGCATTTTTAGTGGCAGTTCGTTGAGAATCATTAAAATAAGCTGGAACGGTGATAACTGCTTTTTTAACTTCTTCTCCTAAATACGATGATGCATCATTCTTTATTTTTTTAAGTATCATAGCGCTAATTTCTTCAGGCGAGAATTCTTGAGTTTTATCTCCTACCTTCAGTTTTGCTTTGTAAGAGGTGCCCATTTTCCGTTTTATAGCGGTAATTGTCCCATCCGGATTCGAAACCGCTTGTCGTCGAGCAGGTTCACCAACTATCTTGCGTCCACTCTCATCAAATGCGACATAAGATGGAAAAGCCTTTCCTCCAAGTGTTCTTCCTTCAGCTGCGGGGATTATTTCTGGTTGTCCAGTACCACTTAGAACAGCACAAGCACTATTGCTAGTACCGAGGTCTATCCCAATGATCTTCTCTTTACGAGTTTTCTTTTTAGGTTCTTCTTTTTCTTCTTCACTCATATTTCAAACATCTCTCGTTCTTAGGATTATGAGTATTAATAAATTTCTAAGGTTTTCTAATGTTTAATAATTTAATGATTATAAATTTGTAAATCTACAATTACTGATTAATTATTAATAATAAAAGAGTTAAAAATTTTATGATATAGGCTTCTTTAAAAGCAAAGCTAGTTAGGTAATGCTTTTAACTACCATATACTGACTGATTATATAGAAATTTTAAAAAGGTAAATATTACTCATTCTGTAATACTTCTTCATCAATCGGAATTAATATCACAAAAACACTTCCTTCTGTGTAGTCATCTGAAACTCTATTTTCTACCCAAATATCTCCATTATAACTATCTACTATCTCTTTCACAAGAGATAATCCCAATCCCATTCCATCAACTCTTCTCTTTACGGTGTATATTCTATCGAATATTTTTTCTTTCCATAAATTTTCAATCCCAACCCCATTATCAATAAATTCTATTTTTAAATAATTAGTCCCATCTTTTAACACGTTTGTAGTTCTAATAGTAATTTCTATTTCTGAATTAGTGTTAAATTTTATAGCATTAGATAGAATGTTTTCAAAAACATCATTTAAGAACTCATTTGCTAATACATATTGTTTATCATTAATGAAATCCATGTATAGATTAACTTTTTTTATAGGATGAGATTCTTTTATTGATCTTACACATTTCTTCAAAATTTCTATAAGTTCTATTCTATTAATAGATTTATCAATTTTCTCAAGTTTAGAGAGTGTTTGTATGTTAGAAATCAATTTAGATCCTCTTTGTACTTGATTTCTAATTATTGATAGAAACTCTGTTATATCCTTCTCAGAATTTGGTTTATTCAAGTAAACATTAGATAATTCTGCTGATGATAAAATACTCTGGAGAATGTTATTAATATCGTGAGCAAACAAATCTTTATAAAATTCTGCTCGATTAAAAGCATCTTTAAAATCTTTTTCAACTTTTTTAAGCTCTGTAATATCTTTGAGATGTTCAATAACACCTATAACATTATTATTCTCATCTTTCATGGGAAAAGCAGAAACATAAAGCCAACCTTTTTCGTAATCATCTTCGCGGTACGGTACTATTTCTGTATGCATTTCACCTGTACTGATGGTTTTAACACTTGGACACCAAGGACATACCGATGTTCTTTTTTGATGAACAGTATAACATTTTTTCCCCACTATAGGATTATGGTTTTTATACATTTTTTCCATCCAATGATTTGTTTGGATAATATTTAGGTCTAGGTCAAGAATACTTATCCCATCTTGAATGCTATCAAAGATATTATTGATAAATTTATTTTTTTCTCCTAATTTAGTAGTTAATCTTTCTCTGGATTTACTATAATAA
>JAGXNO010000125.1 GCA_019894975.1 Promethearchaeota archaeon
GATCAATTTACATCCGGATCCATGCTTCCAAAAGTTGAGGCTGCTGTGTCTTTCACTGGTTCCTCCACAGAAAGAAAAGCTATCATTACAACTTTAGAAAAAGCAAAAGCTGCTTTAAAGTGAATATCTAAACCAATTTTTAATTTCTATTTTTATTAAGCGAAATAAGGTTCGAGTCTTTTAATATTAAGCAATAACTTTCTTATAGATAATTATGAGAGAAACAGAAAAAATTGCCAATGTCATAAAAACTTTGGAGGAAGTATTAGACATAGTAAAAAATAATGAAACAGATCTTGCATGGTCTCGATTTAACACTATAGATGAACTAATTGATGAATTACTTGATCATATTAAAAAACTAATCAATAGAGATTTTTCTAAATTGGATAATTTAATCCTTCTATTTGCGCCGACCGCTTCATTACAGGAAATCTCCATTAGTAGTGGTTGGGCTTCACGATTTTTAGTTATTTCAGAAAAATTTGATTATGCGATCGAAGAATTAAAGAAAGAATTACATACTTCTTAAGAATATGAATGGTTTTGGAAACAATATGATTCTTTATCTTATAAAGCTAAAAAACCAATAACACTATCATGGCAATTTTTGTACCTTTCTGGAGCTGATAAAAATAAAACCTTAATTTATTAGATTCAGACCAAAAACAATTAAACATATATTTAATGATGATTTTAAAAAATACTGATAAACACAATAAATCACTCATTAAAGCACTCTTTTGAGAAATGGCGATTTTAGAAGTTGGAATTAACCTTGGTAAGAAACCTTTAGTCGAGATAAAGTATTATTCATCTTCGGATAATATATTAGATCCAAGGATACGAGCTCAGTTCTTAACGGGAGTGGAGAATTTCATCGATGAAGCCTTTGGCGATGAAATTAATGTAATCTCTCTTTCAGATTTCAAGTTTATTTGTTATTTTAAGAAGGTTCAAGTACCAGGTAAAGATCCAAAAAATACTGAACCATTATTATCATTTGCAATCATTGAACAAGACACAGATCCCAATTTTGTAAAAAAACATCTAAAAAAAATAACACATGAGTTTAGAAATCAATTTGCGCTTAGCGAAATTCTTTCAAAAGATCCAACTTATTTTAAGGAATTTGAGCAACACATTGATCAGATTCTTGGAGATTTAAAATTTAAAATAGATGATCGTCTAAGATCTCTCTTCAGAGGTTAGAAAAGAACTAAATTTATCATTTCTAACCTAATTTTTCATAACATTCTAATTAAATTAATCATGAGTCTATTCATTATTGATATAGCAAATTAAGTGAGAGAATTTGAGAATTGATTTTCATTGTCACCTTTTTCAGTTAGTGAATACAAGGAGTAGGTTAGAATCTGGTGAAGTTTTTTTCAAGGGATATGAATTTTATGAAAGAATGGTAAAGAAATTTCAGGAGATTAAATCCATCGAAACTCCAAGTATTATGGAAAAGACAGTTTTTCATCTGAATAGTGCTAACATCGACAAGGTTGTATTATTACCAGTGAATACGAAAGAAAACCAAGAAATTAAAAAATGGGTGGAATATGCTCCAGACATTTTTATTCCATTTTATAATGCCCCTGAAAAAGCTAATAGTAATATTGATGTTAAAAATGAAATAGAGAAAGCAATTATTGAGTATGGATATAAGGGGTTTAAAGTAATGCTTACATTTCGAGAGAAAAAACTCAATGATCCATTAATCCACCCCGTTTTAGAAGCTGCCCAAAAATATAAGCTTCCCATTGTTATGCACTGTGGCTATCCTCCCCCCGGGACAAGAAGAAATGTATTGACATATTCTAATCCAATATCAATTGATGATTTTGCCAGTTCATATCCGAGAGCTAATATAATAATTACTCATATGGGATATCCTTTCACAGATATCGCTATTGCGTTAGCTGCTCAATATCATAATGTTTATTTAGATTTAAGTAATTTAGCCTACATGATGCCTTCACGTTTAAGAGAATTACTAATTCAAGCAAAAGAAATTATTGGAACTCATAAAATTTTGTTTGGTTCAGATGGCAATAATCCTGAGATGATAGAAATTGCTATTAATTATTTTGATGAGATTGATTTCTTAACAAAAGAAGATCTTGAGAATATTTTAGGTTTAAATGCCGCAAAATTGTTAAACCTATGAATTAAATAACTATCCCACTTTATATTTTTCACCTCTTTCAAATTAAGGGGTATTTAATTTAAAATTGAAAAACAAGTGTCTAAAAATGAAGTTTGTAGATTTATCAATTCCATTAATTAATCCAGATGAATTAATTTTTGATCCTCCCGGAACTGTGTTAAAAATCGAATATAATGATCATAATATAGGAGCTTTGCAAATGGGTGCAATTTTTAATTTGAAACCAGAGGAACATCTACCAGATGGAAAAGGATGGGCAACGGAAAAGATTACATTAAGCACTCATAACGGAACTCATATGGATTCTCCATGGCATTTTGCACCCGTTCAAGATAACCAAATTGGAAGGAAAAAAGCAATGACAATTGATGAGGTTCCCCTAGAATGGTGTATAGGCCCTCTGATAGTTCTGGATTGTACAGACTTTGAAGACGGGTATGTAATGTTGCCAGAAGATATTAATAATAAGTTAGATGATATTGATTACAAATTGAAAGCAGGAGATATCCTGTGTATACATACAACCGCAGCAAAATATTCTGGAACTAGCGAGTTTGTACATCATGGAGTAGGTGTAGGGAAGAATGCTACTTTAGATATAATCAAACAAGGAGTTCATATTGTAGGAACTGATTCGTGGTCCTGGGACGCTCCCTTTTCAATTACCGTTCAGAAATGGCAACAAAGTAAGGATCCATCAATTATATGGGAAGGTCATTATGCTGGTATTGAATTAGGATATTTTCAAATAGAGAAGCTAGCAAATTTAGACAAAGTTCCTTCTGTTGGAGCAACAATCTATTGCTTTCCTGTAAAGATTGCTCGAGCTAGTGCGGGATGGGTTCGAGCTGTAGCAACTATTCCTGAATAAAAAATAATAAAAAAAAGCAAATTATGATTTAAATTTTAATTAATGACATTATTATTACTGAAGTATTTTTAAAATAAATGTATGCAAATTAAATTATAATAATTGAACGATTTATAGAACAAATTTAAGTATTAACATGATAAAAAATAATAAAATAGGTATTGTTGTCGATGAAGATTTTGCTTCCAAAAATGTTCCACCATATCCTCACCCTATATTTCTTTCATATGAAACTCCACTACGTATAAAAACTATATTAAATTTCTTAGAAGAAAAGAATGTTTTCTTAAATGAGAGAATTACTCAATTAAAACCTATTCCAGTTGATGAATCGATATTAAAGTTAGCACATACAAAATACCATATTG
>JAGXNO010000126.1 GCA_019894975.1 Promethearchaeota archaeon
CACTTAAATATGTGAGAAATGAGTGTGAACACAATTAATATTAATTAAAAAAATATCCTTGTATTATTCCTTTATAGACAAATTCACTAAAATATTATAAAAATCCTTGCAAACATCTCAGTTTTCTAAAAGAATTTCTTTATTTACTTGCTGAATAATTGTCAATAATTTTCGCATATTAAAAGGTTTATCGAGAAATGCACAAGCACCAAGTTTAAGAGCCTTTTGTTTTATACTTATATCAGCGCTCGCAAAAATAACCTTCACATTGTTTTGGATTTGCAAAATTTCAGTCATAGCATCAAGACCGTTTTTAATGGGCATACGATGGTCCATTAAAACGATATCAGGCTTTTCTTTAAGATCATTATATTTTTCAATAGCACTCTTTCCATTAAATGCTGTTGCTATAATTTCAAAACCTGCCTTTGTTAATATTAGGGTATATAACCGTTGTAGGGATTGATCATCATCAACAATGAAAATCTTTGCCATGTTATTACCCTTGTATCCAAGAAGAAATGTTAAAGTATTGAAAGTGAATTTGTTGAAATTTTGATTTTACGAATTACCATAATAGATAAAAAACTTCTATTTAAGTTTAGACAAAAAGAAAATCTAAATTGTCTATCAAGTGTTTGTAAGAATTCCTATTTTCGGTTCAGATGAGTTAACTATACAGTAATCTTTAAATATGTACAATTGATAAATATTATAATAATGTTCATTAAATCTCTCTTGAATAGGTTATTGGTATTATTACTACTAGGTTTAGTAGTAGTAGTAGTATTACTCTAAACCAAGAGAGACGAACCTGATACTTCTTTTTGATATATCTTTTCTCATGGATTTGTTCTCTCTTGATATCCAGATAGTTTTATCTAAAAAAGAAATCCACGGTTCGCAATGTACAAAGAAAAGGAAAAATGGAGGTGAGAAAATGGAAGAAACTGAAGAACCGACAATCTTGAGGTCAATCATAGAAAAGGAAGAGATAGATTGGGCAAAATATCTTGATTACACAAGGTTTTTTGAGCCTGCAGAAATAAATAATATTAGTCAAGAGCTCTTTAAAGAAGACTTTAAAGAGATTCAATAATTTTTATGTCTATATATTTTCTATAATTTAATCTTATTCTTACCATTAAATTTTATAATAAATCTTTATAAAAATAATAAATTCTTTAAACTAGTAGATTTATTTCGATAAATCACAATTAATTATTTGGATCGACTTCTTATAGCTATAATAGGAAAACTACTATGAAAGATTTAATCATTAAGAACGGCTTGGTGTACGACCCTCTAAATAATGTTGATGGAGAAAAGAAAGAAATCCACATTAGAGACGGAGTAGTTGTAGATAAAGTTAATGGGGATGCGAAAATTATTGACGCGTCTGGAATGATTGTAATGCCTGGTGGTGTAGATATACACTCACATATTGCGGGTACAAAAGTTAATGCTGGGCGTTCATTTCGACCTGATGATAAACTCGAAGAATTCAATGAAAAACGAACTAAATTGACTCGAAGTGGTACTGGTTGGTCAGTTCCCTCTACATGGGCGACTGGGTATCGATATGCTAGGTTAGGGTATACTACAGTTGTTGAACCCGCAATGCCAATGCTAAAAGCTCGACATACTCACGAAGAATTTTTAGACATTCCAATTATAGATAAAGCTGCTGTACCACTTTTTGGTAATAACTGGTTTGTAATGGAATTTATTAAAGAGAAAAATTATGAGAAACTCGCAGCTTATATAGCCTGGATTTTAAAAACCACCAAAGGTTATGGTGTAAAGATTGTAAATCCTGGAGGTGTTGAAAATTGGGCCTGGGGAAAGAATGTTAATTCCCTAGATGACCACGTATTTCATTTCGATGTTAGTCCGAGAGAAATAATTGAAAGTCTAGCAAAAGCTAATGAAACCCTAAAATTACCTCATACAATACACCTTCATGCCAATAATTTAGGACATCCTGGGAATAAAGAGCACACACTCGAAACTTTCAAAGCAGTAGAAAAAATTAAACCAATAAGTAGTCGTGAATCTGTTGTTCACTTGACTCATTGTCAATTTAATGCATATGGTGGGTCTAATTGGGGTGACTTCGAATCTGGTGCAGAAGATATTGCTAAATATTTGAATTCACATAAACATATTACCATTGATATGGGCCAAGTTGTATTTGGTAAGTCAGCTACGACAACAATGACAGCAGATGGACCATGGGAGTTTGCATTACATCATCTGGGCGGAACATCAGCATGGGGGGCAAAACCAGGAATAAAATGGATTAATGGACAAGTAGAAGGTGAATCTGGTTCTGGTATTGTACCATACTTTTTCAGTCCTAAAGTCGCTGTGAATGCAGTTCAATGGGCTATTGGGTTAGAATTAGCACTTTTGACTAAAAATCCATGGCAAGTTTTCATGACAACGGATCATCCTAACGGCGGACCTTTCACTAGTTATCCACAAATCATCCGTTGGCTCATGGATAAAAAGTCTCGCGATGATGTACTCATAAATCAGTGCTCAAAGAGAGCAGTGGAAAAAACCCAATTAAAAGACATTGATCGGGATTTGACTCTTAGCGAAATCTGTATAATTTCAAGAGCAGGTACAGCAAAATGCTTAGGTATGACAGATAGAGGGCATTTAGGTAAAGGAGCAATAGGAGATGTCGCTATTTACAAATTAGATCCCAAAAATATGGATGGTCATTCAATTGAGAAAGCGTTTTCCTTAGCGGCTTATACAATAAAAGATGGTCAGATTGTTGTAAAAGATGGTGAAATTACAGCTACTCCAATGGGAACAACAATTTGTGCGGAAGGTAAGGTTAAAGAAGAAATGATGCAAATGATGTTGGAAGACGTTAAAAGCCATTGGCGTGATCATTATAGTATCAATTTTAATAACTATGCTGTGCATGATGCCTATGCTCCGAATGTAAAAATTATGAATGGAGCATAATCATTACAATTACTATTTTTCTCTTATTATTTAGAAATAATTTATAGACTAGTTATTTTTAAATTTTTTTTTACAAAATCTCCAATTTTATTTATAGCTTCCTTAGCTTCAGGTAACTGATCAAAATAAAAATGAAAAACGTGAGGCATATCATCCCATTCTTGTAAGGTTACGTCCATATTTGCATCTTTAGCTCGATTAAATAAACGAGTTGCGTGATCATAGAGTATCTCACTTTTACTCACTTGAATAAGAAGAGGTGGTAAGCCTTCTAACTTACCAAAAAGAGGAGATATAAGTGGATTATAAGGATCCTTTCCTGCTAAATACGCTGGAACGCACAAAGGTAAAATTCCTCCGGAAGCTAGAGC
>JAGXNO010000127.1 GCA_019894975.1 Promethearchaeota archaeon
TTGCTGGGGTCGCCATAGCTGCAGTTGGAGGTTCAATAGCTCTTTATAGAGGTGTTGTAGTTCCCAAAAAACGTGAAAAATCAAGAGTTTTGAAAGAGGTTAAAACGATTTTTGATGACGCGATTAGTTTAGAACACATTTTAGTACTATATAAGGGCACAGGTACATGCATATACTTTAAATCATTTGGATCAGAAGGTATTGATCCAGAATTGATAAGTGGATTCATTTCTGCAATTTGCTCATTTGGTAAGGATTTAGTGTGTCAAGAGGAGTTAAATGAAATTACCTATGGAGATAAGATGCTCTTATTATCAGACGGTGAATATATTCGAGTTGCTTTGGTGTTATCTAAAAAAGCCTCAATCATTTTACGTAAAAATTTAATGGATTTCATAAATTCTTTTGAGAAATCATATGCGAATGATCTTCCAAATTGGAGAGGTCAACTGAATCTATTCAGAAATGCGGGATTAATAATTGATGAAATATTAAGTACTTCGATAATTCTACCCCATGAAATCACATATAAATCTACAAATGTTAAAGCTTTAAAGAATCCTCATTCTAAAGATGTTCTAAAAATAGCTACCAACATGATGAAAGAATCAGATAGGAATTTTTTCTTTATCGCAACGCTTCTGAAAGAATCTTCTGAAAAAACTAATAAAGATACAGCGGAAATATTTATGGGGATCAAAGAATTACGAGATAACAAAATTTTAATCCCAATAGAGATAGGTTCTATTGAAGCCCAGCCAATTTCTCAGCAAGAAATGACTCTTATAAATCAAAAAATTGGGGCATTAACACATTTATCTCAAGAAGAAAAACAAAAATTAGCAAATGATTTAGCTCAATTAGGTCCAGCTGAAAGAGAAGCTTATTTTGTGAGTTTGTCGGAGCAACATGAAATCGTTTCAGCACCAATTGAAGAAAAACCAGGGACGGCACTAATTGATAGTATGAAAGGAGCCAAGAAAGAAATCAAGAACTTAAAAAAGATTGCAAAGGATACCAGGAAAGAGAAGGATTATACTAAAACGATCAACATTTACGAGAATGCTGTAAAAATCGCAACAAATTGGGAATTAATGGGAGAAATTGATCAAATAAATGAACTTACACGATTGGTCAAAATTGAAGATCTTAGTACTAAGATGAAAACACTTGAAAAAGAAGCAAAATTAGCTGCAAAAAAAGACAGTTATAGAGAAGCGTCTCAAAAATATAAAATGTCTTCGCGAATTGCTTCAGAAATATTCAAACTAGGCGGAACTGAAATGACAAAAGAAGTCAAGAGACTTTCAAACAAATCTAAAGAATTTGAGAAACTTATTTAATTCTATTTTTTTTTACATTTTATTTTTTAATTTTACCTAACTTCTGTATCTCCACTGTAAGAGATTTTAAAAGTAAGAAAAATGGAAGTAATCTTTTTATAATTATTAAAACTAATTTTATATTAACAGAATTCCAATTGATATAATTTTCTAATGATACAATCTAGTGCTACAATAAATCTTGATATAATAATAGAAAGTTTCTTTTTAATCTGCATTTTCAATGTTCTAGTTCTTAGTGTTTATACTTTTTTTAAAAAAATTGCAAAGATCCGAGATAAGTCTAATAAAACAAAGGAGGATGAGAAAGAGAAAGTGGAAATGGTAGAAGTGAAAGAAGAAAAACAAAGTACAGTAGAATTTAGAACAATTGTAATTGAACAACCAGAGTTAAATAATGAAGTTGCTAAGAGTGCCATAGAAAAAGCGAAAAAAGATTCATTATTAATACCATCTAAATTAAAAAAGCAAATAGAGAAAATTATTTTAAAAGTATTATATGAAGAACGAGCAGTTAAGACTTTGAAATTATTAAGTGATAAGGTTTTAGAAAATGCTGCTAGACAAAAAGTTACTGTTTCTGAAAAAGTAATTAATTTAATAATCAATCAAATGAATAAAATTAAGCAAATAGAATTTACTCAGAAAGAAGGATGGAAAATAAAAATTTAAAACTAAGATACCACTAAGTTAACCTTTTTATGAAGATCTGATTAATCTGTTATCCCATTTTCAGTGATACTAAAAATAGCTTCACCCTCAGGTAAATGAGGAGCATCAACCATTTTTGCTATTCTTTGTTCTCCTTTACCCTTTCGTAAAAATATTCTAATAGTTGACCCATGAGCAACAACATTTCCTCCAGTTGCTACTAAAGGATTTCCATAAAAGACATCAGGCTTAGATTGAACTTGATTTGTTAACACAACTGCTAAATCCGGATAAAGATCACATAGTCTTAGTAAATCATGTAGATGAGAATTAATCGTTTGTTGTCGATTTGCTAAAGTTCCTCTACCAATATATTCACTTCTAAAATGCCCAATAAGGGAATCTATGACAATTAATTTGATATTTTTTTCCTTAATTATGTTAGTAGCTTCTTTAATTAATAAAATCTGGTGATCAGAGTTATAAGCTCGACCAAAAACAATATTTTTTAACACTACATTATAATCTAAATCGAGGCCTTCAGCCATTTGAATAATTCTCTCTGGTCTAAAAGTACCTTCTGTGTCGATATACAATGCCCTACCTTCAAGTCCACCTTTTTCTTTAGGGAGTTGCACATTCACGCATAACTGATGCATAATTTGAGTTTTTCCTGTTCTAAATTCTCCAAAAAACTCGATAACACTTCCAGTTTCTATTCCGCCACCTAATAGGTCATCTAATTCTTGGCTAGATGTAGTAACTCGGGCAATATTCTTCCTAATTTCCCAGATCGCATCCGCACTCTTAAAACCTATGTTCAATAACTCCATTGATGCCTTAATCAATTTTTCAGTAGTTTTATCTCCAAGGCCACTATCTTCCCTAATTATTGAGGGGGGTGTATATGCTATTGATTCAAGGCTGTTGAATCCTGCTTTAATAAGTTTATTAAGTGTTGCTTCGCCAACACCGGGAAGACTTTTTACTGCTTGAACACATTCCTCAGCAGTTTGATACGGATTGTCTTCAATATCAATTGTATTATTACCTATATCATCTTCTGTTTGAGATTCAATCTCATCAACAGGAACTTCATATTCTGTTTGAGATTCAATCTCATCAACAGGAACTTCATATTCCAATTCATTAAAAGCTTCAATTAATTCCTTTTCCTCATCATAAGCATTATCAACCTTTTCCTCAT
This sequence comes from Promethearchaeota archaeon, assembly GCA_019894975.1. Classification (GTDB taxonomy): domain Archaea; phylum Asgardarchaeota; class Lokiarchaeia; order Sigyniarchaeales; family SOKP01; genus Loki-b32. The sequence continues at coordinate 3,202 of JAGXNO010000127.1, forward strand.
CATCTTTTTCTATTTGGGCATATTTTAAATGATCTTTATAAATCTTGCCTTTAGTATGCGTTCTTTTA
>JAGXNO010000128.1 GCA_019894975.1 Promethearchaeota archaeon
ATTCCAGAGCGTAATATATAGTCAAAAATTATTATTACGATCAATTTTCAACTTTTGATAGTGGGGATTATAATCAATTTAAAATAGTACTGAAAATTAAATTCTCTATTAATTTCAATTTTAGATTAGGTTATTTTAAATGAGTACACGATTTAGTAAAGGTCAAAAATGGAGTTTTTCTTTAGGTAATGGCGTAGAATGGTTTATAAATGCAGCTTTTAACCTGTGGGTATTTACCTTTTATTTCACAGCAGTAGGTTTAGATGTTAATTTAATCAGGACAGCATTCATAATTTGGACAATTTGGAATGCAATTAATGATCCATTGATAGGATATATTTCCGACAGGACACATAGTAGATGGGGTCGAAGAAGAATCTTTATTATGATAGGGATAATCCCTGTTTTAGTTTTAGAGATTTTAATCTGGTTACCACCTTTGAGTGGCGAAATGGCGCAATTCTTTTATTTACTGATTATGTTAATATTATACGATACTGCTTATACTCTTATTGCACTCCCTACAGATTCTTTATTTCCAGAATTGTATACCACAGTAGAAGAAAGAACCCAAGTTAACACCATGCGTCAAATTCTAGCAGCTATAGGTTTAATTTTAGCAGCACTCATTCCAGGAATTTTTATTGGAGATCAAGCCACCGTAGATGGGTATTTGATGAACGGTATTGTCACTACAATAATTGTCGGAGTTTCAATGGTAATCTTCCTTAAATGGGGCGCAATAGAAAGAGAAGAATTTAAATTAGACTACCAACAAGGGTTTAGTTATTTTCAATCTTTGAAACACACGTTTAAAAATAAAGGATTTGTGCTCTACATTATAATGTTCTTCCTGTATGAGTTTATCCTATTGTTGCTCGCTACAATTGTTCCTCTCTTCGCGGCAGAAGTCCTTGGAACTACTTCAGCATTTGAAACTTCAATCCTTATGGGGGCACTTTATATTATTGGGATTGTATCGATGTTTCTATGGAAAAAAATCGATGTCAAATTAGGAGGAAAAGTTGGATATGGGCTCTCGATGCTTGCCTATGTGATTGCATCCATTCCTATGCTCTTTATAACTTCCTATATACAGGCACTTATAGCAGTAATATTTATGGGAATAGGATTTGGAGGAATGTTGTATTTTATCTGGTACATCGTTGCAGATTGTATTGACGACGACGAGTTAAAAACTGGAGTTAGAAGAGAAGGGAGTTTTTTTGGTATTGCAAATTTCTTTATGCGACTTTCAATGGTTCTTTCAATTACAACAATAAGTCTTGTCTTTACCGAAACAGGTTGGGAAGAATATACTCCCAATGCTGGAATTAATGTAATCTCTGGATTAAGATTTTTATTTGTAATTGTGCCCGCTATGGCTTTAGGATTTTCCCTAGTTTGTCTTTTATACTATCCTTTTTCAAAGAATAAAGTTTTAGAAATGAAGGGGAAACTTGCTGAATTACACGAAAGTAAAATGAGTAAAGTAAAATCTACCTAAAAAAATCTTTTTTTTTATATTTGTTTAAAAGCTTGTTCTAAATCGTTAATTAAGTCACTAGGATCTTCTAAACCTGTTGAAAATCTGAAGTGTGTGTCTGACATGTTCATTCTACGTTTCTCCCACGAAGCAAGATCTATTCCAGTCATAACTGATGTATATTCGATTAGCGATGTAGTATCTCCGAGGGATACGCCAACCTTTATTAGTTTTAACAAATCTATAAACTTGTAACATTGCTCAATCGACTCCAATTCGAAACCAACCATACCTCCGAATGCTTTCATTTGCTTCTTTGCAATTTCATGGTTTGGATGAGATTTTAACCCTGGATATATTACATTTGCAACTTTTGGATGAGAATCTAAGTAATTTGCTATTTTCAACGCATTTGAACAGTGTCGTTCCATCCTCAAACTAAGAGTCCTACAACCTCTCAAAATAAGCCAAGCGCTAAACGGATGCATAACCGCTCCTTGCGTTTCTAACCAGAAATATCTAATGTTTTGCATTTCTATTTTTGGACCAATTATCACACCACCTAAAGTGTCACCGTGTCCATTGACATATTTCGTTAAACTTTCTACTACTAAATCAGCACCGAGATTTAATGGCTTCTGTAAAGCTGGGGACGCAAATGTATTATCAACTATGCATTTTCCATTTGCTTCGTGTATAAGATCAGCGCATCCTTGAATATCTAATACATCTAAATTTGGATTTGAGGGAGTCTCTACAAAAACTAATTTTGTATTTTCATCGATAGCATTTTTTAGCTCCGATAGATTTGTTAAATCAACGATTTTTGTCATTACTCCGGTTTGAGAATAAATTTTAGTCAACAATCTATACACTCCCGTATATTGATTGTTGTGAATAATGACATTTGGAATATCGTCAGGACTGTTTTGAGGTAGCAGTGCTTTTAATCTTTTCGGTTTTACTCTCTCTACACGTTGTTGCAATACACTTGATAATGCAAGATGTACTGAAGCCATACCAGAAGCTACAGAGACAGCTGACTCACCGCCGTGAAGCGTGGCAAGCTTCTGATCTAAAGCATATAATGTCGGATTTTCGGTTCTCGAGTAATTGTAATGGTTTTTTAGTAATTCTGTTAATGAAGAATAGGCAAATGATTTTGTTGCGTATAGCGGGGTTCTTAAACTTCCAGAT
>JAGXNO010000129.1 GCA_019894975.1 Promethearchaeota archaeon
CGAATATTCTGACGTGAAAATTGAATGTCCCGTATGTAAAACAAGTAAAGTTATGAAATTTCCTAAATCGGTAATTAACAAAGCTCGGCACTTAACCACTATCTCTCTGCCAAAAGGTTTAATTTGCGATCATCACTTCCAAGCTTTTCTAGATAAAAATTTCGCCGTGCGTGGATACCAAAAAGTGGATTTTGAATTTGAAAAAAGTAATGATAAAAAAGAACGCGCAGATATACAACTTTTTAGTGGAAGTGAGAACGAGTTATTTGATCACTTAATAGTGGAAGGTAATTACATTGGATATACGCCTGATATGAAGAAGATTAATGTTTTGAAGCAAAAATCAAATGAAATTAAGAAACATGAGGGCAAAAGAAGTCTAAAAGAAATTTATGACGAGTTTTGGGAATTCATTGACGACAACAATTCTGAATTTGAAGAATTTATAAGTAAAGATAAGAGAAGACTAAAACTTAAATTAAGGAATTAAAAGAGTAAGAGTAAAGTGCCAAGAGAGGGACTTCCATACCGTTGCGATTCGCAAAGGGTACTTTGAACCCTCGATACCTAGATCTTCAGTCTAGTGCGTTCTTACCCACTACTGGAAGTTTCCAGCTCGTTCCGGGCTACGCCACCTTGGCAAGTGAACGACACTCTTAACTTGGAATTAAAAATGAACTTTAATCCTAATTAAGATAGAAATCAAAGTATAGAATGTCATAAAAATCTTTTTAGTTTTCGATCGAGCAACTCAGTAAATTCTATATTTTATCGCATACTCGATTCAGCCTTCCTTTGAAAGCGATGAGAAAAGTGGTGATAAATGCGAGCTGATTCATTTTATCATCTTCTTCCATCATGGTGCTATAAGCGATATTAACTCTCTCGCACAGGTCTTCGATAAATTCTTCGGGGGTTTCAATTATTTCTCCATGAAAGCTTTCTTCTTCATTTAGTTTCAAACCGATCACATCCTTTTTTACTTATGTATATTGATTTAATGATTTAAAACTAAATAATTTCGTGAGTATTTAAATAAAAATTTCAAATTCTTAAAATAATAATCTCTTTTTTTAGGAGGGGGCACCACGGGGGAGGGAGCTAAATAGACAGGAAAAAAAAGTTTAATGTTTTATCATTTTAAAGTATTTCCGTCTCTATAGATTTACCAAATTATTTGATTGATACTACTCGTCTGTGGGATGATAGTGATCCTTTTCAATATCTCTCTTTTTTATCGTAAGTACACCGTAAATTATTAATCCAATCCCCACCAAAATAAATAAAACAAAAATCGAGTTCAGATTCATCACGCTTGCGAATGGTCCTTCTGATTCTAATTCTTCCAAGTACATGTTAAAACTTAAAATACCAAAAAGCGAGGAAATAACGATCACGCTACCAAAAATTATTGAAATCATCCCAACGAGCAATTTAATGCGCTTTTTTTCAGGAGGTTTGAAATAAAGAAAACCAATAAGTAGTGATGAGATACCAACAATTATAAGGTTTAAGTAAATTGCCGTATTAAAAAAGGGGTATACGGTTGAAGAAATGATTGACATGTATAATGGACGGGACACCCAAACGACTACTGTTATTCCAATC
>JAGXNO010000012.1 GCA_019894975.1 Promethearchaeota archaeon
CCGGAAAGCAAGCAATTGATGGTGATACAGCACAAGTACCTGCAGAGTTAGCTGAAAATTTAGGAATACCTCATATATATTACGGTTTTGACTTAAAAATTGTGAAAAAAAGAATACATGTTAAAAGAGAAACTGAAAAAGGTTATCAAGTTATTGAAGCTCGATTGCCTACATTAGTTACGATTAGTAAAGGCCCTTCTAGTATTCGGAGATTACCATCTATGAGAGATATTGTAGAAGCAAGAAAAAAACCTATAGCAACTATCGATGCTAAATCTTTGAATTTGAATGAAAAAAGAATTGGGCTAAATGGATCATTTACCCAAGTAATCAAAATATTTAGTCCTCCTATCAAAGAAGTAGGGGTAATTATTGATGGGAATAAGCCAATTAACGCTGCAGAAAAGTTATTTGGGTTTTTAAAAGAAAAAAAGATTATATAAAGAACAAGTGGTGAAAGTAAATACTCCAAATTAATACAGAAAATTGTATTGGATGCAAAATTTGCGAGCAAGCATGCCCCTATGGAGCAATAATTATCGACGCAGAAACTAAAAAGGCTAAAGTGCTTGATAATTGTACATTATGCGGTTCCTGTATAAATGTATGTAGATATAATGCCCTTAGTATAAAACGTGAAATGATTCCCTCTGAAGACTTGAATAAATTCAAAGGAATTATAATATTTGGAGAATTAGAAGATAACAATGGTCCTTTAGAATTCAAAAAAGTAGTTTATGAATTATTAAGTAAAGCTATAGAGTTAAATAAAGACCTAAATGAACCCATTTCTGTAGTCGTTCTTGGACCACCAGGATTATCAGGGCTAATTGACGATCTTTTTTATTATGGTGCAGATATTGTATATCTCTGTGAACATGAGTTATTGAAGGAATTTTCAAATGATGGATATACGACTGTACTTACTTCAGTCATAATAGATAATAAACCATCTATCGTATTATACGGTGCAACAATAAAGGGACGTGAATTAGCACCAAGAATTGCAGCCAGACTTAATTTAGGATTGACGGCAGATTGTACTGGGTTATCAATTAACACACAAAAGCAACTTGTGCAAACACGTCCTGCTTTTGGGGGCAATATAATGGCCTCGATATTATCTCCATATACAAGACCACAGATGGCAACAGTTAGACCAAATACATTCTCAACAACCAAATTATTAGAACCACAAAGAAGTAAAATTGAAAAAATTAAAGTAAAATTAGAAAGACAAAATATTAGAACAAAAATTATTGGAGAATTTAGTTCTAAAACAGAATTAACCAATATTGAAGATGCGGATATTCTAATTTCCGTTGGAAGAGGCATTGGAAATAAAGAAAATATTAAATTAATCCAAGAGCTTGCTCAAGAATTAAATGGATCAATATCAAGTTCACGAGCATTAGTAGAGCTTGGTTGGACAGATCACCCAATTCAAGTTGGTCAATCAGGGAAAACCGTATCTCCTAAAGTGTATTTTGCCCTAGGAATAAGTGGAGCAATTCAACACTTAGTGGGAATGCAAACGAGTGATATTATTATAGCTATCAATAGTGATCCTGAAGCCCCAATTTTTAAAGTAGCGGATTTTGGTATTGTCGGTGATTTATTTGAAATAATTCCTCAATTTCTTAAATTATGCAGAAATAATAAAGAATCCTTGATATAATCTATAGAAAATAAAATTTTTATGGAAATCTCTTTACCTAGAGTAACTCATGAATCATCGGTTTTATAGTACATAAATGTTATGTTCTAATGTAAGTAAAAATATGTTCTAATTAGGTGATAATTAATTATGACTATAGAATGTTCATCATCATTTTGCCAAGAAGAAGGGGAAGAATTAGAAGAAGAATCTTTTTTTGAGGAACACTTTTGGCACTTCCTTGTACCAGCAGGTATAATTCTAGCACTTTCAATTATTATAGAACTTGTTTTTGAATTAATAATACTTGATCAAGGTCTTGCTGTGATTTCAATTTTTCTTTCAAGTTCAGGTGTAGTAAAAGAGGCAATCGAAGATGTTAAAGATAAGAAAATAACGGCAAATCTATTGATGATTATTGCGGCTGTCGCTTCTTTTTTCATATTTCATGGTCAGGAAGGCGCAACCGCATTATTACTATATGCCATAGCAGAAAGATTAGAAGAAATAACTGCAGATAAATCAAGAAATGCAATTAAAGAACTTCTTGAATTAGCTCCCGATGACGCTTTATTAAAAACCGGAGATGGTTATAAAAATGTTCCATCAAAAGAAATAAAAGTTGGTGATATAGTCGGAATAAAACCTGGGATGAAAGTTCCTTTAGATGGCTCTATTATTAAAGGAAGCTCTTATTTTGATGAAAGTGCGATTACCGGGGAATCAGTTCCAGTATTTAAAAAGCAAGGTGATGAAATCTTTGCTGCAAGTTTGAATTCTGATAGTTTTGTGGATATAGAAGTCATACGAGAAAGTAAAAATACAATTGTAGCTCAAATCGCAGAGAGTGTTAAATTTGCTCAGCAAAATAAAAGTGTTCATGAAAGGTTTATTGAAAAATTTGCGAGATATTATACTCCAATTATAATCTTATCTTCAATTTTTGTAATGCTTATACCGGTCATATTTAATTTAGATTTTTACGATTGGTTTTATCGCGGTTTAGTTTTATTAGTAGTTTCTTGCCCTTGTGCCTTAACGTTATCTACTCCTTTAGCAAATATTGCTTCCTTAACAAAACAAGCAAGAGAAGGAATTCTCGTTAAAGGAAATAAATTTATTGAACAAATTCAAAATATTGAAGTGTTTGCTTTTGATAAGACAGGTACGCTTACTGAAGGCAATTTGAAGTTATTTGATATTTATACTTATAATAGTGCTTCAAAAAACGATGTTATTAGCATTGCAGCAAGTTTAGAAGCCTTGTCAGAACATCCTATTGGAAAAACAATAGTGAAGCAAGCAAAGGATATGAACCTGCCTTTTCAGAGTGTAGATAATTTTGAGGTAATTAAAGGAAAAGGCATAAAAGGAGAAATAAACGGTGAACTTTTCTATGTAGGAAGTAAAAACTTTATTGAAGAATTTAAGCATAAACTCCCTATAGAAGATATTAATGAAATCGAAGAATCTGGCACAATTCCAATTCTTTTAAGCAATCAACAGAATTTATTAGGAATACTGTCAATTAGAGATGTCTTACGAGTTTCAGCACCCATTTTAATAAACGGTCTAAAAAATAGAGGTTACAAAACAGTTTTAATATCTGGTGATAATCAAAAGGTTTGTAATTCAATCGGAGCTTGTTTAGATATTGATTACACATATGGTGAACAGCTACCAGATCAGAAATTACAAGAAATTCAGAGATTAAAACAACAATATAAGGGTGTTGCGATGGTAGGAGATGGGATTAATGATGCTCCTGCATTAGCACTCTCAGATCTCGGAATTGCAATTGGTGCGTCGGCGACAGATATTACTCTTGAAACTGCGGACATTATAATAATTAATGATGATTTGAAAAAAATCCTTACATACGTAGACATCGCTAAAAAAACCAATAGAAAAATTAAACAAAACATATGGGCTTCAATATTAATAAAGGTATCGTTTGCAATACTTACCGTTTTAGGATTGATGAATCTATGGTTTGCAGTAGGTGTGGGGGATATGGGATTGAGTCTGGCTATTATGTTAAATAGTATGACTATTTTCAGATATAAGTTTCATTATAGAGAAGTCTCTAAAGAAGAAATTGAAAATGAATCGAAGTTAATTATATGTGAACATTGTGAGACTAAGGATATTATTCCACAACATCATGGTCGAGATATGGTACAGAAGGGAGATAAGTTAGTTTGCTGGAAAAATATCTTAAGCAGTGAAGAATTAGAAACCTGCGATGAAGAACTTCCTCTCCATTGTCCCTATTGTGAAGAGAAAATGGAATTAAAATAATGCTTAAATTATAAGAATCAAACTAATTTCAAAATTAGGGTGCTTTATTAATGCTTAGTTAGATTTTTTTATAGGACAAACCCAGGATGAAAATATATCAAATTAATACCAAAATTCCCCTAAAATCTGCGAAGACCTTCTAAATCTAAAAACAAAATATTAAGTTTAGGTTATATCAAGAAGTAAATCATTTCTCAAGTTATTTGTATTTTCATCAAATAATTAATAGAGGATTTATAGATAGATGTGTGCAAAAGCTTATTTTAAGAAACCCGGAAAGAGTGATTTGGTCCTGAGAGAATTGAGTAAACTCCCATATCAATTTGTACTCCTTAGAAATGTGTTCATAAGTCTACAGTGGCCTGTGACCTACCAAAAAACCACTGAATCAGTGAAATCGTGTCAAATAGATTATGTTGTTATTGGTCCTTCAGGTATATTTATAATTGAAGCAAAAAATTGGGACGAAATTACATTTAAAGAAAAGACTCCACATGAAGAAGTTGATAAGGCGGGTCTAATAATGTATATAAAACTCAATCGCTATTTTACTAAAAAGATTCCTATCTACAACATCGTAGCTACAATAAAGCATGGGTCTCTTATTCGATACGGATTTGTACATCAATTATCTGTGTGGCAACTAACCAACTTTATATATAGTCAGGACAGCAATATATCAAAAGCAGAAATCCGTAAAATAAGGAGATTACATATGAGTAACAAATGACCCTTTTTCTAAAATGTATATATCTGATTTGAAAATTAATTCAATTTTTGGAAATTTCTCCTATTGGGGAAGATTATACCTTATTTTTTTTTATACTGACTGTATTTTTTTTATTACTCATTATTATCAACTCTCGTTTTCATTCTTGGGTAATAATTTACCCAAGAACAGAAGATTATTCAGAGAAGTTATTCTTGGGGATTAGAATATAAATTTTGATCTTAAGGGTAATTATAAATAAAATATAAACTAAAATACATCTATATTACTATTTATAGAAGTTGAATTTAAGAAATGGAAACTATAAAAGAACCATCAAGAGACATCCCTATCCGTGATAAAGTAGACGTGATAGTTGTCGGAGGAGGTCCTGCTGGGATAGGAGCAGCGTTATCTTCTGCACGAAATGGAGCTAAAACAGTTCTTATAGAACGATTTGGAAGTTTGGGAGGACAGCAAACTCAAGGTCTTAATTCAGTTTTCTCACGGGTTGATCCCCAATTACATAATGGGATAGTACATGAAGTAATTCATCGTCTTATGGAAGGTGGTGCTATGAGAAAACCAGATGAAAGGCAAATAAGAAGTAATCCCATGGTATCTCGCTTTATTAAAAGATATGGGGAAGAAAATATTCCAAAGCGACTGCTTAACACGAATGTAGGTTGGTGGGGTGGAGAGACGATCTTTGACCTTGAATATTATAAATTTCTTCTTGATTCAATGATGCAAGAAGCGGGTGTTAATTTATACCTTCATTCCTTTGCGGCTGCAGCAATAAGAGATGGAAATACACTAAAAGGCATAATTACAGAAGGTAAGGAAGGAAGACGCGCACTTTTGGGAAAAGCTGTAATTGATACTACAGGTGATGGAGATATAGCATGGAAATGTGGTGCACCGGTAATGGATGATAAGATACCTTTAGGCCGACGTAAAGGTCGTAATATGGGATCATTGACCGCTTTCTACCTTGGAGGGGTAGATGTCAGGAAATGGTTAGATTTCAGGAAAGCTCATATGGATGAATGGGGTCAAATGTATGGGGGTCATAGAATTATTAAAGAAGCCCGAAAGAAAGGGGCACATATCAGAGGTGACAGTATTATATTATCACCAATGCATAGTGTTCATGGTGGTGGACGAGTATGGGTTATGAACCCCATGTATGGTCCAAGAGAAGATCACCATTTATGGATGCCTGAAGAACAAACAAATCTTGAAATAAGCTTAAGAAAGCAAGCTTTTGCGGTCCAAAATTTATTAAAGCAGCAAATTCCTGGTTTTGAAAAGTGTTTCGTTGAAAAAACCGCCAACTATCCAGTAACAACAATGCACAGAATCATTGGTGACCATGTAGTTAATGTTGCTGAAATGCGTGAGGGTAAAGCGTTTGAGGATTCAATTGCTATAAACAATCAACCCCCAGACATATGGGAGGTTACTGGTAGGTGGGGTTATGAAATTCTCCCTCATGATATTCCTTATCGCTCTATAGTTTCTAAAGAAGTTGATAATCTACTAGCTGCGGGTACAACTATTTCATGTGGAATTTTTACAAATGGAGGTTTGAGGTACTGTACACCAAGTATGTGTACAGGTCAAGCAGCAGGCACAGCTGCAGCCCTAGCTGCAATGAATAATATAAGTCCCAAAGATCTAGATGTAAATCTATTACGAGATACTCTTCGTATGCAAAAAGCTGTTGTTAGTGTCAGAGAGGTGACAGAGGAAATTATTGAACCATATCGTTTCATGAAGAGCATCTCAGTAGTAAATAAAAAGAATTCAGATGTTAGTATAGATGAAGAAGCAATAGGTCGATACTAATCTAATAATACTTTGCTTTATTATTATCTAAATAATATATACTTAGCTGAAGTGATATTAGGTAGTTTTGCGAGTTGGAGCAGTACATCCTCAGGTACAAAATTATCTACATTTATAAGAGAAATAGCAATACCATCTAGCTCCCTACGACCCAACTGAAATCCTGCAATGTTGATTTCTTTTTCACCAAGAAATGTTCCCACTCGGCCTACAACGCCGGGAACATCTTGATTCTCTAACATTAACATCCCACCTGATAATTCCGCCTCAATAGGAAATAGATTGATCTTTACGATCTTAGAAACATTCCCGAAGATTGTTCCCGCTACTGATGTTTTACCTTTCTCAGTGATAGTAATTACACGAATCAAACTCGTATAATTTTCTGCTTTCTTTGACTTTGTCTCTGTTATTTTTATTCCACGTTCTTCAGCTATCATACGTGCATTAACTAAATTGACCTCTTCAGTCTGATGTTGAAGAATTCCTTTTAAGACTGAAATGGTAAGTGGTTCTATTGAAAGGTCTGAAGCATCTCCTAAATACTCCACACGGAGTTCATTGAGTGGATTTTCAAGAAGTTGTCCATGAAATGACCCTAATTTCTCACAGAGGGTGAGGTAAGGTTGTAGTAGAGGGAGTAACTCTGCTGCCACAGAAGGAAAGTTAATTGAATTGCGAATTATCCCTTTGTTAAGTAAATCACTAATTTGTTCTGCGATCAATACAGCAACCTTTTTTTGAGCTTCATTAGTTGAAGCACCTAAATGAGGAGTTAGAATTGCATTGGGATGTTTATATAGTAATTTATCTGAGGGGGGTGGTTCTACGGGGAAAACATCAAGTGCGATACCCTTAATATACTCAGATTCAAGAGCGTTTAAAAGATCATCTTCATTAATTAAAGCACCCCGAGCACAATTAATTATAAAAACTCCTTTTTTCATCTTTGTAATTGTCTGAGCATTAATCATCCCCTTTGTTTCAGGTGTAAGTGGCGTATGATAGCTAATGAAATCAGATCGAGCATAAATTTCATCAAGGTTAACAGGTTCTATCCCTAACTTCAGCATATCTTCTTTAGAAACATAAGGATCATAGCCTAAAACTACCATTTTAAGCCCCAAAGCTCGTTCAGCTACTATTTTCCCAATGTTACCAATACCCACAATCCCCAGAGTTTTATCAGTGAGTTCGGTTCCTATAAACTTCTTCTTCTCCCATTTTCCCGCCTTCATTGAAGCAGAAGCTTGGGGTACTTGACGAGCTAGAGCAAACATTAAAGCAATTGCGTGTTCTCCAGTAGTTATAGTATTTCCTCCTGGTGTATTCATAACCACGACACCACTTTTTGTAGCAGATTTTGTATCAATATTGTTTGTGCCAGAACCAGCACGACCTATTACTTTCAAACGAGAAATTTTATTAAATGTTTCAGCTTCTACTTTTGTAGCGCCGCGGAGAGCTATTCCATCATAGTGATCAATGATACTAGCTAATTCTTCTGGAGTTAATTTTCCTTTAACGTCCACTTGAATTCCCTCTCGATTGAATACTTCAATAGCGGCCTCATGAAGATTATCGAGTACAAGCACTTTCAAATTTCCCATTTACTCTCATCCTTTCTGTTTATTCACGTAAAATTTTTAATTTGCTATAAATCTAAATCCTACTGATTGATAGAATAAAATTTGTTCATTTAAATTTATTACTACAAGAAAGATTAGAAGCATGATTATAAAGAATTATATAGGTAATTTAATTTACACCTATGCGAAACAGAGCTGAGAAAAAATAAACGTTTTAGATATCATTTACGCACTAATTCTTTAAATTCCTTTAAGACATTAAGATTATTAAACTTTTTATCCTGCAAGATACGTTCAATATAATTTTCATCGCTCTTTATTACTTTTTTCAGCAATTCCAAAGCTTTTTCTGTATTATGTCTTAATGATTCAAGACAAGCGAGATTATATAAAATTTCACTATTCGTTGAATCCTTCTTCAATGCCTTGTTAAGATAACTTTCGGCTTTTTCAAAATTTCCCATACTTAAAAACAAATAGCCAAGATTGTTTTGAACATCAGCAACGTTATAATTATAAGTTTTAGGGTCGTTTTTTGCATAAACTTTCAAGATTTTTAATGCACCAAGATATAATCGCTCCGCATCTTCAAATTTTTGTAATCTGGTGGATACAGTCCCGAGAGAATTCTGAATAAGAGCAACATTATATGCATACACTTCTGGATTTTTTTCTGCTAATTGTTTAGAAATCTTTAATGCTTCACTGAACCTTGGTTCTGCTTCCTCAAATCTATTTAAAGTAGCATATAAATCTCCAAGATCCAATAGAGTAAGGACTAATTCAGGGTAAACTTCCTCAGGGTAATGTTCTGCTATTGTCTTTTCAATTTTTAAGGCTTCTAGGTGCATCCTTTCAGCATCTTCAAATCTCTTTAATTCAGTATAGACCAGCCCAAGATTACTCTGTGTCTTAGCAATATCGATTAGATACATATCATAAGACATTTTTGCTAATGTTTTGTAGGTTTCTATGGAATCAATAGAACCATCCTGAAGATCTTCTATTAAGTCTAAATCAATACCTACATTTCCAAAACTGCTTTTCTTTGATGGTTCTTCTGGAAGATATATACCGTAAAATCGTTTTAATAATTCATTATATGCCTTCATATCATCAAGATACGAATTATCTAGACCACTAAAGTCTTTCGAATGAAAATCAGGAGAATGGGCATCGTAATATTGTTTTTCTAATTCCTTGTATGACCCTAAGGCATTGCTATATATTTTTTCTGCCTCTTCAAATCTCTTCAAATCTATATATAACGTTCCGAGGTTTTTTTGAGTTGCAGCGATATAGGGTAGATATATTCTGTAATATTTTTTCGCCAGATTTTGGTATAATTCTAAAGCATTAAGATATACTTTCTCTGCAGTCTCAGAATTTCCTAATACAGATAATAGAGTTCCAACTACTATTAGAATTGGTGCTTTATATTTATCTTCAAGGATAAAAAGTTCTTCTGCAATATCAATCAATCTTTTGTGTGTATAATCAAACTGTTCTATACTATTGGCAATTGCTAGAAACTCGGTTACCAATTCTTCAGTCGGAATTAATTTTGCTTTATGATAAAGAACCTCAATTTTATCAAGAAGATCATCTTTAAATCTCTTAATTTTACGCTCATAATAGTTTAAAGCTTTTTCCTGATGTATTTCATTTGTAAAGAGCACTAAAACTTCCTGAATTTGGGGGAATGAAAATTCATATATCCCCACTTTGTCTTTTTTTGCTTTCATCAGGCCTGTATCTAATAATTCACGGAAGATATTCTCAAAATTTGGTAATTTAAAGGAAATTTTAATGCTTTCACTATCAATGTTGGTTTCTATCTCTGTATTTAAAACAGATAGATTCTTAATCAACTCTAATGCCTCTTCATTTGATGAAAGGATCTCTTCAATTACTTGATTATAAAAATCCACTACTTTTGTTTCATCCAAAACCTTAATTTTATCTAAATCTATTCTTTGATAATTTTTTTTTATAATCTTTCCTAGAGCACTATGGTCCTCAGGGAGTTTTTTGACTAATTCCATTACTTTATTTGGGTATCTTACCTTAAATCACTTCTTCTTCTTCCTATTGTTGAATTTCATAATCTAATATTTAAATTTACTTCTCATAAATTAATTCTTACACAATCTTATTAGTGAAAAAATAGTACTATTATCTTAAATTTTTTATATTATTGTTGCTAGATATTAACTCGATCTAAAAAGAAATCTAGAAGAAATTCGATTTACAAACAACTAAGAGTGGATAATTTTCCAGAAATTTATGAATAAATTAGGTGAATTTTAAATTTTTGAACGTTAAGATACAGTATTTAATTCTAAAATTAAATAAATTGAAAAAAAGTCATATAATTCTAATCTTTCTTATTGTTATTGGTATTACGGCATTAATATTGCCCTATACTTTTTTTCCTCTTATTAACACAGAATTGATTTGGATCTCACCCACTTGCATGATACCCGAGGGATGTCGTAACTCTGATTATTTCACACTTCCTAATAACGACCTAATTCAAAACAAATATGATCTCGTAATCACTGGTCCGTCATTTTTTCCTTTTTTTCTTACGTTCAAACATATTGACTCAAGTAGAGAGTACACAATTAATAGCACAATTAATGATGAAGAAAATGTTGTAACCATAACTTTTCGCATGATCCCTGGAAAATATTTAGTTTATGGTGATCTTGATCATTTTTATCTGCAATTGTGGGAACATGGGATTATATCATCTGATTTTGAGGACTCATTTTATATATATAATACCATTTCTGTAGTGTTTTTTTTTGGAAGTATTGGATTCGTCTTTTTAAGAAAGAAATACCAAATACGAAGAATGAATATGCGAATCAAGATGAGAGAATAAGCAATTTTAAATTCGTTTCTTTTCTTTCTGAAGCATTTTTAAATCTCTTGAAATAAAAGATTCTCCATAATGAGTGTATAAAACGGCTGCAGGATTGTGAGGATTTGACCTATCTTTAGCAATAAATGTAGTTACAGGTGCTTTAGAAAGATGAGTGAACGTAACATCATGCCCAACACATAATCCAATTATGATATTTAAATCAGTTTTTGCTTTATTGAGTAATAGTGCTTGTGCTACAGGGTTACATGTCATAATTCCTATCGGATATCCTGTTTTTGAGATCATTGTAAATTCTTTAGGGACATCAACATCTGTCTTTTTAATTGATTCAGTTTTACAGCACGCGGAACATACTTCAAAACCATATTTAGTTAGAATTTCAGCAGTTTTGCTAGCCTCTTTTCTCAAACCAACACAGAAAGCTAATCCTAACCTTTTAAAACCCATCCCTTTAGCATATTCTATTGTATCTTTTAAACGGGGCCAATGAATATACCCCTGAGCTTCAACTATTGATGCGACGCTAGTTGACTTTTTCACAAATTCATCTGTTTTGTAGAGTTTCATTACTTCCTGTTCAATTTCAGAATTTACAATCATTGGACAATTTTCTTTTCCTGTATTAGGATTTCCCATTGTACAAAATTGAATGCTGTTACAACTATGGCACGTAGGACCTAATAACACTTCATTATTAGGTTTTTCTAAATCTTCTGGCATTTTAAATCACTATCCAATTAAATCATTATTTTCTATATTAAGTTTATTTTATCTAATAATTACCTAAGATTTTTTATTAAGGGAAATAGCTTTATTTGGACATTTTGAAATACAGATTCCGCATCCAAAACACATCTTAGAATTCAATTGCAGTTTGCCATTATGCATAACTCTTGCTCCAAAATTACACCATTTTTCACAATTACCACAATTTATGCATAATTCTAAATCTGTCGTAGTAACAAAGTCACTTTTAACCATTTGTGGAGAACCACTCTTAAGAAATTTGTTTAGAACGACGCAACAGCAAGAACAACAATTACATACTAAATAATAAAACTGCGGATTTGGGAAATAGATTAGTTGATGTATTAATCCTCTTTCATCGCATTCTTCTAATAGTTCTTTAATTTCTTTTTTTGTGACTTTTTTTAAATTGGAGGATTTAAACGGAATTTCATATAAAGTTTCACCAAAACCAATATGAATGCATGTATGAAGAGGATGGTCGCAGTTAGGTTTATTGTATTTTCGTTGGATTGCTCTACAATAACACCAACTAATCCCTACGACTTTCGATTTACTTAATAAGCCAAAAATCTCTTGAGAGGTAACAAATTTTGTGTCAACGTTAATATTCCTATCTAAGGGAACAACTTTTCCACCCCATCTACCCTTTAGAATATATTTATCAACAATACCTAAAGTATAGATTCTAAATTTCTCATCTATTTTTCGGAAAAATTCAAGTATAAATAATTCAAAAATTCCAAATAAACTCGATAACACCCTACCCAAGGGAGGGATTTTCTTTAAGACTTTATCTAATTTAGATTCGAATACTCTATTAGGCAAAAACTTCAAACTAATTGAACAAATAATTAAATTGTTTTAATTTTTATTATAAGAAATGATTTAAATTTTTATTTTAATTTTAGTTCATTTTTATGATCCTAGTACGATATTAAATTGCGGGAATTGCCAAGTCTGGTAAAGGCGCTGGACTTAGATATTACTTCAATATCTGCTGGACTCAGAATTCAGTCTCGTAGGAGTTCGGGAGTTCAAATCTCCCTTCCCGCATTTTTTAAAAAATAATTCTTGGGGTAATATCCATTCATGCATTCACTGATAGGATTTATAAATTGATTACTGATTTTATTCACTTAATAGAAATAATAAGGTATATTATTTTTTAAATCAAAAATGATAATATATTATTAAAATATTAAGAAAATCTATTCACACATATTATTATGTCAAAAGAGCCCCCCCCAGAAGAAGAAGAAGAAAAATTAATTGTTTTCCAATATGTTGATGAACTGAATGAATATCAAGAGTTAGAGCTTGAAGCCGACGTTCAAATACCAGAATTACTTGATTCGGATTTTATCCTACTCTTCGTAGATCCTAAAAGATATCAAGTATGGATTTGGCATGGAGCTAATACTACAACTCGAATGAAGTTTATTGCTGCTAAACTTGCACCAGGTATAAGGGATAGATATGGGATTGGATATAAAATCTCAGCAGTGGATGAGGCTAATGAAACTTTAGGTTTCAAAATAATGGCGGGCATCGAAAAAGAAATCGATTATACTGAAGTTCAAAAAGGACCAGCTTATACAGAGACTGAGGAAGGTTTAGAACTCATTGAATCGTTATCGAGAGAAAAAATCTTATTGATACTAGAAAAAGCGGGAATACCTGACGGATATGAGAGAAAAATGGTAATAGTAAAAAATAATATATTTGGTTACAAAGAATATGACAGAGAATATTTAGGATCAACAATAAGAGAGAAAAAACTCTTTCCTTTAAAAGAGGAAGTTGAAGATGGAACATATTTAGCTGAGGATTATACCCCTAGAATGCTCTTCTCGTATAATAATGTTGTTTTAACAGAACTTCTACTGAAAAAATAAAGGAGAAGAAGAATGAGCCGCCCAAAATATAGAATTTCTCAAAAATCACGAATGAAAATTAGTAAAAAGAAAAAGCAGAGTATGGCTATATTCATTGCAATTCTGATTTTTATTAGTATTGTAATAAGTATAATATTAGTTGCGTTTCCTCTTCTTTAAAGAAGGGTAAATAAATAACTATAAAATGAAAAATCCTTTATCTACCTTAATTAAATTAAATACCATTTATTACTTTGAAATTAAAGAAAATAGACTATATTTTCTTAGTTCTTATCATATTAATCACAATCCTCTCAATAGATTTAATAGTAAATGCAACGCACAGAGAGATAATTGAGGATATATCCAAATATGCACCTTTTCAAAATTTAGGTATGGGCCTTCTTGTGACTTTTTGGGTATGTTTGGTTGGTAACCTCCTTCCCGTTCCTACTCCTTATACTTTTGTCGTATGTTTTTCTTCTCAACCTTTTTTAGAGATTAATTACTTTATACCTTTACTCGTTGGATTTATAGCTTCATTAGGGTGCTTGGTTGGAGAATTGGGAGGATATTTTATTGGTAGAGGTGCTTCGGAATTGATATCAGAAGAAAGAACTGAGATTCTAAAGAGCTATCAGCAATTTCTTATTGATCACCCAAAAGTTGCCCCTTTTTTGATATATCTATTCGGTTTAACACCGTTAAATGATGATATGATAACCATACCTTTAGGATTAATCAAATATGATGTTAAAAAAACTATCTTTTGGATTTGGCTAGGTAAATTATGTTTAATGCTAGTTTTTGCTTACAACTTACTAAATATCTGTTCGTTAATTGGAGGAGAGAGCTGGATTATATCCATTATCTCTCTTTATATAATTGTAATTTTAGTATATCTTATGCTTAGAGTAAGTATCTTAGACTTGATAAGAAAGTTAACGATTAGAAAGACTAAAAAATTATAAAGTGATAAAGAAAAATGATTTTACGTAGATTTAAGTCTATCTCTCTTTTCTTTATGTAATTCTGTTATTTGTTTTTTAATGTCCTCTACTCGAGATTTTGTATAGGGATAATATAATAAGCAAATAAGTGTTGCTATAAGTGCAATAGCTGGGAACAGGAAAACAAGTAATTTAAGTCCTATTATTGTGTTTACCCCAGGGATTGGGGTATAGTCTGACCAATCAGCCCCTGTAAACACTAATCCGACAGTTACGATTGATAATATCATCGACAACCTCATGAAGAAGTTAGTAATCCCAAAGAATGTTCCTTCACGCCTTACCCCTGTTTTAAGTTCATCTTCATCAATAACATCTGCGATAATAAGATATATGAAATATAGCATACCCCCAAAACCGAATCCCATAAATGTGACTGTTATTAAGCACGTAATGAAACTATTGACAAAGAGTAATGGAATTGAAGCTAAAATATAAGCAATAATTGAAATCGTATACGCTTTCAAGCTTCCGAGTTTGATATCTAATTTTCGCCAAATAATCACTGTAATTATACCCACGATAAACATTACTCCCAATAAAAGTGCTGTTAAAAAGGTATCAGTCACCCCAAGTACTTCTCTTGCATATAACGGAACTGTAGTGGCAAGTACGAGAAGAGTGTATTCATATAAGAAAAACATGGCAGTATAGAGCACAAATCCTTTGTTTTTGAATGTATATTTTAGCCCTTTGAAAAAACCGAAACCAGGCTGGTAATCCATTACGAATTCAGGGCGTTCTTTAGCGCCCCACTTTATAAAAATGAACATAGTAAGGCCTACAATTATTGAAGTAACGATACCATTAGTAAGATAACCCGATTTTACTGTTAGATCTTCTATGAATATTCCTAGAACAAGAAAAGCCAGGATTAATCCGATAGTAGATAAAACCTGCCTAATCATATTAACTTCAGCTCTTTCTTTTATAGTAGTATACAATTCAGGAAAAAGTGCGTCTGTGGGTAATGCTAACATCGTATAAAACGTATCATAGCAAATCAGCATTATTAGTAGATATATAAAACCTAAAACTTCATTTCCAGCAGGAGGTACCCATAATAATATTTCAATAATAAGAACAGGGATTAATCCAATCATTAAATATGGTCTGCGGCGTCCCCACCTAGTTTTTGTGCGATCGGATAAAAAACCAATCATAGGATCATTAAAAGTGTTCCAAATCGTCCATAATACAAATGCAAGAGTTATTGTTAAAGCTTCTAATCCTACAGCGGTAAAGTAGAACGAAAATACCCAAGTATTAAATGCACTGTTAATAAAGAATTGAGCAAATGAAGCCGTCCCAAAACTCCATTTCTGTCTTTTACCATACCCTCAAATTGCACTTCTGGTTGTAGTTTTGAATCACTCATAGTATTTTTCACAAAAATTATATGTTTCTTAATATATTTGTTAGATTTCTTAAAATAGATTTCTAAAAAGAGCAATTTAGACTAAAATGTAAATCTGAATCTTAGATTTCTTGATTAGATTTTTATCTGGCCTTTTTCCATTTGAAATTTTTTTAGAATTTTGAATATTTTTCAATGATATAATTCTGTAATGACCACACATATTTTTCAAGATTTAAAATTAAGATTTTTTGTTGTACTTTTCGTAAATATGGTACATTAAGTTGTTTGAATAATGACTTCAAATTATCTATTGTATCAAAAATTTCTACGATTACCTTCCAATCATTCGACCACTCAAAATCTTGACAATTTTGTACAAATTCCATTTCATAATCATCTCGACATTATATTCTCTGATGGTATTCATACTAATTAAGCTTTATAAATATTTAGGAACTAATAAATTTCTGATAAACTAAAAAAAAAGAAGTTTTAATGCTTGAAGAATCTTACTTTACCATAATTACTACTGTCTCTGAAATATTTTGCATTACTCTAATTCTGTTTTTAGGATCTCCTGAATTTTTTGATATTCCAATGAGAAAATCAATAATTATTAAAGCGGATCCTTTGAAAATATTATTAATTGCATAGTTCGAAGAAGATGCTAATTGAAGAGTATGCTCATCTACGGTTCTAATACTTAATGCCATTTTCCCCAGAGTTTGGCCATTATTATGTGCCTCTAAGCCCCAATGGTATAAAAAACCTATCAAAAAATCAAACGGCATTGTAAACCACCATGCTCTAACAGGATCAAAGAAATTAAGTCCATACCATGGATTAATTAGAAGCCAGGAAAAAGCAGAACCGATCAAGCCAATAATTATAGAATCAAAAATGAATGCAATTATTCGTTTTAACGAAGGAGCATAAATCACACCTTCTGGTTCAATCTTGTGTGTCGGGGTAGATGTTTCAGCTGGTTCTGTTCTCTCTTTCAAGTTTGCTCCACAAGCCTCACAAAACGCCGCATCTGGTTCTAATTCATTCCCACATTTGGGGCAAAATTTTAGTGCCATTTTCAATACACCATACTTTTACACTTAAATTTTATTAATGTAAATTTTAATCTTATTCATTTTAAATATTTACTTAATTAAAGAGTTTTATAGTCCAATTTTAGATATTATAAGCTTTGAATAATTTGGTTAAGAATATTTAGGTTTATTTAGAATTCTATAAATATAAATGAAATCCCTGTTCTATAAGCTCTTTCGCTCCGGAAAATTCAGAAACGTTAATTAATTTGTTTAGATCTTGAATTTCAAGTAATTCCTCGTGAAACTTTTCTTTAAATTTAAGAGTGAATTTTCTCATTAAATTTTGCAAAATTGCGTTTTTTCTATTTGTTATTAAAACCACCGCAAAACCTAAATCGTCATAGTTTACGATAATTTCAGTATTTTTTGTTTGAAGAACATCAATTTGATTGCGTTTATCTACAAACTCAGATAATATGTGGTTAATCCCAATAAGGATATTTCCCCAGATAGCTGAATCTAATTCATCTGGAGATTTAGTAAATTTGTAAGAATAAAGTAAAATTCCAGATTTATGATATATATTAACGTAATATATTTTATTTGTTAATTCTAAGAACATTTCAGGCTTTCTGAGCAAAATTACGCAGAATCCAAAAATAATAATCCACAAAGAAATTATGTGTAACTCTCTAAATATCGGAGCTTTAAGGAAAATGTATAAAATGTACATTACTATAGGAATGGGGAAAAATAGTGTATTTTTAATCAAACTCTTGGTTAGATTTTTATTTCGGGCTTTTTTATGAATGAGAATAGAAAGAGTAAAGTAATAAAATGCATTTGAAAATTGGAAAATGGAAATTAATATCCCTGCAGTGAAACCATAGGTGTAATTTATTTGAGAAGGATCTTGTATAAAAAATGGGGGAGATTGAGAAATATTGATATTTATACTAATTGAGTTCGAGAAGAATAAAATTCCAATCAACATTCCTAAAAGAGTAATAAAGTACAGAAATGGAAAATCAGGCACCTCTTTATAATGCCTTAGAAACGTGAATATTAAAGTATTTAGGAGTAAACTAACTAAACCAGAAAATATGGAAAGCTTCCATAAAAAAATATTTAGTGTTTCAGAAAAAAAAAAGGTGATCGAGCTGATATAAAGAGATGAATAGATAATTATAATGTTAAAAATTGTTAAAAAATTCAAAACTGCCATGAACTTAATTCCATAGTTTTCACGAAATCGTATAATATGAATTAGGGTAAAGATTGCTATACAAAAAATGAAAAAATACCCAATTCCTAATATAATAAAGAACGCGACATACATGATTTTATTCGTTATCTATATTTTCTATTCTGTAAACCATTCAAGAATTTTTTTAAATAATTTATTATTTTTTAGTTTTTTGTATATATGGAGTAAAGGTTTCCGTGAGTAATCCTTTTGCATTTCCAAATTCAGAAACATCTATCAACCCTTTCATACTTTTCAATTTTTCTCCATTTAAATCTGAAAACTGACGCATAAAATTACTAACTGCGTTTTCGATAAACGCATGTTTATGGTTTGTAGTCAGAATTATTGCATAATCATAGGTGTTATCGTATTCAAAAATTAAATCTCGATCCTTCATTTTTATGAGATTTAATTGATCTTTCCTATCAATAAAATTGGTTAGGATGTGATTTATCCCAATTAGGATTGATCCCTTTAATAAGGAATCATCTGTCTCCTTTCCTGTTTCAAAATTAAATGAATATAAGAGAATTCCACTCTTATGAAAGATGATAAAATCATAAATCTTATTTGTAAGCTCAAGAAATAGAGATGGTCTTCTATACATTGCATAAGATACAAAAATTGCTCCTATAAAATAAATAAGGTAGTAAATAATTTTATAAACTATGTTTTGAGTAAAGAGATGCATTGTATAGGATATTATCACTGCGGAAAATTGGATGGTAAGTAACCCTAAATTTCTTCCTGATCCTTTATCTCTGACATCATTTAGATTATTAAATAGATAAAATATTAGAAGAGATAATACGATTATATTGAAAAATATTATAATTAATAACAGGATAGAATTAGTAAATCTGTAATAATAATTATTACTACTTCCTTGGAATATTTCAATAGAATTTGGGAGAATTAATAAACTTGTAATCATTCCCCCTACAAGAGCATAAAGTATTGAAGGGAAACTAGATATTTTCTTGATTTTTAATGTCATTTTTTGCTGAATACTTAACACGCTGGTTGAGATTAACCAAAAGATTAAAGAAGTTTTCCATAACAATAGAGCAACAGATTCCTCTATTAAGGATTCTGTCGAAAGAGTATATAATGGGAAAAAAAATATACCAAAAAAAACATAAAGTAGAATGTTTAAAATTGTATTTCGATAAGTTCCATAAATTTCTCTTTTGAGAAGAGTATAATAAGTACCACCAATGGAAATACAAATCGATATAAATATAAGAATTATACTAAAAATCACAAGTGAAAATCATCTATTATAGTGAATTTCTTCAATTAAATTAAAGATAATAGTATAATATTATATAAATATGTTTTATATTGTAATTATTTCAATTTTTCATTTATTCATATCTAATCTTCACCTATACCGATTAAATTTATTAAATCGCAAATAAAAAAAGAACAAATAAACTCAAACCCTAGTTTAAGAAATGATGAATTCTGCTTATTTGACAATGGATAAATTCATTACATACTTGAAAAAGGAAGGTATAATTCAAGATCTTTTAGAATTTTATGATATAAACCAAAGCAAACACATTCTAGACACATATTTTGATAAACTCATTGAAATCCTCGATAAAAAAGGAAATATTTATGCTTCTAAAAACAGTGTAAACCAATTTAAATTAAAATTTAATTCATTGGGTAAGTTTTATGAAAATAATTTACATGAAACGGAAAGAAAGTCATTAGGGGAATTTTATACTCCTAAATCTATAGTGGATTATATTTTAGACGCTGTCGATTATAAAGATGGTGAAGATATTCAGAATAAAAAACTTGTCGACATAAGTTGTGGATCTGGAAGTTTTATCATTTTAGCTATTAGAGTTTTAATCAATAATTGTGTTAAGAGCTTTAATAAGAAAGATATTTCTGAAATTTCACCTAAAGAGGCTAGATACATCATTTTGAAGGTAAATGAAAACATATCTGGCATAGATATAAATCCGATTGCGTGTATTTTATGTCAGATTAATATTCATCTTGAACTATTTGATTTATTAAAAGTCATTAAAGATAAGGATAAGAATTATCATTTACCACAGTTTAGTATAAAAAATTCTAACACTTTTACAATTCTTAAATCGGAGATTTATGATTTCATAGTAGGTAATCCACCATATTTATTTATTAGAGACATTCCAGATGAGCAGAAGTTGGTTATTGAAAAGGGTGATTTTGATACAAATAATGGTCAATATGATTATTATCAAATCTTTATTGAGCTTGGTATTAGACTCTTAAAAAATAAAGGAAAACTTGGGTATATAGTTCCAGATTCACTATTAGTCCTATCCAACCGCTCCATATTAAGGAAATATATATACAATACCACAAAAATTAGAGAAATATATGAAACTGGTCCAAAATTTGAGGATCCTATTGTATCAAATATTATTCTCGTTTTAGAAAAAGAATCTGATATGCAAGAAAGAGAGAAAAACTCTATTAAAGTTAAAATTTCAGACCAAATAAAGAGAGATATTTTACAAAAGGATTTACAGAAATGGGATTACAAATTTTTAATTCACCTAAGTAAGGAGGATTTATTTATTCTTAACCATCTAAAAAAATTCTTTCCTACATTAAAAGATTTAATGATGAAAAAAGATTTTAATATTCTATTAAGTAGAGGGATAGAGTTAACGAAAAAAGGAGAGATTATTTTTTGTGAGAATTGTAGGAAATATTTCCCTGTCCCAAAAAGAACACTTGATTGCCCAGAATGTAAAAAACATCTAAAAGAAAGAAATATTGAACTGATTATTTCTGATTTTGTACCGGAAGAAGAAGAAGGTAAATTTGAATTATTTATAAATTCAATAAATCGCTATAAAGTCAAAAATTATAAATATGTTAAGGTTGATAAACCAGGGATTAATTATAAAGATTTTAATATTTATAGTGACCGGATTATAATTAGACAGCTAAGCCAAAATAGTTTAATCTGTGCAACTTATGAGAAAAAATTCTCTTTAACATCCCAATCTTTTTATAATTTAAGAGTTTACAGTTCAGCTATAAAAGAATTTAACAATTTATATCTCTTGGGCATTATCAATTCCAAACTCTTATCTTATTATTTTATAAAACTATTTGGTTCTTATAAGAGACTCTTTCCCCGAATATTAATTGAAAAAATTAAAGATTTTCCTATTAGTATTCCCGGTAACCTAAATGAAAAAAAATTAGCATCTCAAATAATTAAAAAAGTTGAGATTTTATTAAATTTAAATGAAGGGGAAGAGGAGAAATCTAAGAAGATCCAAAGAGAAATTGATGAGATTATATTTAAACTTTATAGAATACCTGATTTATATAAGGAAAAGATATTAGAATTTGTATAAAATTATTAATTAAATTGCGGTAACCATTTTGCTTCTTTTTCAAACAATTCATCAACCATATCTCGAATTTCCTGGGGAGAACAAACACTTGCGGTGTTAGGGTCTAACATGACAGCGTGAAAAATCTTTTCCCTATCCAAATCAAGCGCGCCTTCAACGGTTGCCTTTTGAACCATTACATTTGAAATACAAAGTGCTTGACAAATTGTAGGTAATTCTATACCTCCTTGAGGATGTAATCCCTGTGTATCTGCAAATACGGGAACTTCTACACAACACCCGTCCGGTAGATTTGTTATTAAACTTTGTTCTTTGTTAATTACATTACCATTAAATCCAAATGGTTTATCAGTTTCAATTGCATTTAGGATATGCGAAGCGAATTCAGTTGAAGGCTTTTTTTTCAGATTAAGAATAGGTTCCTTTATTCTTTTTTCAAAATTTCTTTCCGCCCATCCTTCTGTATTAACACACATATCATAATAAGCACCATGTTCCAAATGTGCATATAATCCTTTAGTTGCTTTGTATTTTTCTAAAAGATCTTTTCGTTTTCGATAATAGGGTATATATTCACTAAGATGTCCTGAGGATTCAGTCATATAATAGCCACATACATTAAACATATCTCTACGTACTTTATCAGTTTCTGAGTATTTAGGGTTATCCTTCATTTCTCTTTTAAGCTCAGGATTAGCATCCTGCCAAGGAGAATTTTTATCTTTTCTATACCATACTTTAAGAAACCATGCCATATGATTAATACCAGCGCAAAAATAATCGAAGTTCTCTTCTCGTACCTTAAGAACTTTCCTTAAAATTCCGGCTGTGCTTTGAACCCCATGACATAACCCTACAGTTGAATCTGGTAATAACTTATTGCAGTACCAAGTATTCATTGCCATAGGATTGGAGTAATTTAACAGAAGAGGTTTATCACTATTATTTTTAGTATTGTACCCAAATTCTTGAATATCTTCTATGATTGATTTAATTGCCGGAACAGTTCTAAGAAATCTGAAAATTCCACCCGGACCTAACGTATCCCCCACACATTGAGAAACACCATATTTTAATGGGATTTCAAAATCATATTTCATAACATCCAACCAACCAACCTGAATGGCATTAATTATATACTTAGCATTTGCAATTGCTTCCTTTTGCTTGGTCGTTTTCTCAACTTCGACATTATTCAAGATATGAGAATTATCTTCGATATTTTTTTTTATATATCTATAGGTCGTATCTAGACGTCCCGGATCGATATCTTCTAAGCATATAAGAGTGTCATTTTGAAAGGAAGGGAAAGTTAAAATGTCTGTAAGCAGATTGTCTGCAAAAATCATAGATCCTGCTCCAATAAAAGTAATCTTCTTCATTTTACATCCGATTCCGAAATTTTTTAATTTAATATATATGAAAATTCCTAAAAATTATAATATTTGGTTTAATATTATTTATAGGTGAAATATGTATGAATAGAATTGCTCATGTTTCAAGAAAAACGAGTGAAACTGAAATTACAGTTGAATTGAATTTAGACGGGGAGGGCAAAGGCAAAATCAATACCGGTTTTAAATTTATGGATCATATGTTAAGGTTACTTTCAAAACACTCAACTACAGACATAATGATAGATGCTACTGGAGATCTTACTCATCATATAATTGAAGATATTGGCATCTCATTAGGAGAATGCTTCCACAAGGCTTTAGGTGATAAAAAGGGAATAAATAGATATGGTTCTGCTTTAATTCCAATGGATGAAGCTCTTGCAAGGTGTGTTTTAGATTTTAGTGGTCGCACAGCTTTAATTTTAGATTTAGATTTGAAAGATTGTGATATGGAAGATGTAGCTGTTGAGGATATAAAACATTTCTTTAATTCATTTGCGGAAAATGCAAAAATGAATCTTCACATCCATATCCTTTACGGTGATGACCAACATCATAAAGTAGAAGCTGTGTTTAAAGCTCTAGCACTAGCTATTAAGAAAGCAAAGAAAATAACCTCAAATGAAATTCGCTCAACTAAAGGAATATTGTGATTGAGTACCTTCCTATTATGAATAAACCTCAAATTCTATAAAAAATTACAGATTTGATATTTTAAACGTATCTGTGCATTTCATTTACTTTTTAATTATCTTCTCTTTTTAGAACGATATGTCTTTAAAATTATGT
The DNA here is from genome assembly GCA_019894975.1 of Promethearchaeota archaeon. Taxonomy (GTDB): domain Archaea; phylum Asgardarchaeota; class Lokiarchaeia; order Sigyniarchaeales; family SOKP01; genus Loki-b32. The sequence goes on from JAGXNO010000012.1 coordinate 23,853, forward strand.
CCCATTTTTCAGCCAGCTCAGGAAGATCTGTTCGTTTAAAAAGTTTTACTGCGCGATCTAAGATTTTGGTTATACTTTCTTCACATATAGCAATATCATCTTGTATGGAGGAATCACTTATCATAATTAAAGAAGTATTAGAATTCAATTAAAAAATAATATGGTATGCTGATGTCCACTGAAGTATGCTTATAATAATATCCTAATACCTTCATTAATACCTATATTTATATTACCTAAGAATATATTCTTAGTATATTTCCGAAGGAAAGTAAATTCTTTAAAGTTATAGTTCAAGGGGATATCAATGGAAAATCTTCCCAATACATATCGTCTTAAGCAGGTACTGAAAAATTATTTTGAAGAGGTTGATGGTATTTTAGGTGTAGCGATATGTGATAGAGACGGCTTTATTATTGCTTCGGAATTCAAGGAAGGTGATGATGAAGAATCTGACTCCGTTATTGGAGCAATGTCAGCAATTCTTGATACTTATATTGATAGAATTAAAAGTGAATTTGGAACGAAGGGAAGTTTCTTCAATATAACTATGATGGGGGATAAAAAATTTGCTTATTGTTCACAAGGCCCATTATCTATTTTAACAACAGTTGCAGATCAATCTACAAGTGATATAGAGTTAAAAGTATATTCTGAGCATATAGCAGGAAAAGTTGAATTGATTTTAGATGGTAACAAGGATGTTTCCCCTAAGATCCCCGAAATTATTAGAGCGTTGGCAAAAACAAGGGCAGGATCCCTTCAAAACATGGCAGGAGAGTATTCTCATAAACTTATTTTAACAGGTGATTTTCAAGTAGGGAAGTCTTCCCTTATTAGAAGGTTTGTAAAGAATACGTTTGAAAAAGATTATATTTCGACTATTGGAGTGCAATTATCGAAGAAAATAGTTGATTTAACAGACAAAATAAAGATGAACTTTATCTTATGGGATATAGGTGGTCAAATTAGACAAATGGCACCTTATCGCACTAAATTCTATAATGGTGCTAATGCTGCTTTTATCGTTATCGACAGAACTAGAGAGGACACTATGAGTAGTGTAAAAAAGTGGTATGAGGATATTAAGAATTCAATCCCAAAGAATATTCCTATTGTTTTGGTTGGAAATAAATCAGATTTAGTAGCTGAGATTAAAATTAGTGAGGAGGATATTAAGAAAGTAGCTCAAGATTTTGGTTTTCATTATATCCTTACTAGTGCTAAATCAGGAGAAAATGTTAATGATGCATTTTTATATATTGCTTATCGAGTTATAGAAACACTATAACTCTAATGATCCAAACTTTTTTATGAATTCTCTTTCTTTTAAATAATTGAAGTATAAATTGAAATAAAATATGAAATTAACAAAAGGAGGTTAAAAAAAATAGTTCTAAAGGTAGATTGGCACGATGTGCTCACCACTTGAAACGCTGCTGGATATGTTATGGGATTTTCAATAAAAGAACTTACCTATAAAGGAAGATATCTTGTGTATCTCAGTGAAAAAGAATTAACAGGCCCTTGGTTCAGCTTTACTTTAGAAGGGAAAAAAATAGGTTCTATTCCAGTCATTCTAAGAAATATCGAACCTACTCCAATATATAAAATGATTAATACACGAAAAGGAACTGCTATAAGTAGAATTACCTTGGATTTCAGTATCACAGAATATCTTAAGAAATTAACTGAAGAAAATAAATTGAAATCGATTCCGATTAAAAAGGAAGAATACGTTCGTTTATATAAAGATATCTTTAATCCTCCCAAAGTACCCTATATTAGTACGTTCTTTACTTTGAAAAACATTTCAGATTATGCTATGAAAAATTTCTCAATGTACTTCGTCTTAGATTTTGATATAAATGGACTTGACGGATTTGATAATGATTTATCAGGTTATGATGCGGAAAATGATGTGATTTATCAATATGATGACACAGGATTGTATGGTGGATTTTCCCCTATTTCTAAATCAACAAATTACGAATCATGTCTAACACATGATTTTAAAATTGATAATCAAAATTTAAACCTTTCAAATAGTTTATTTGAAGGTTCAGGAGAAATCTTATCTGCTTTACAAATTGAATTCAAGACGCTTGAACCTAACCAATCTTTTCAGACTGCAATGGTTATTTCTGGGGGATTTAGCAAAGAAGAATTAATTGAAAATATTAAAGAAGGAAAAAACAACGCTATGAAACACTTACATCAAGTAAACAGATCAATCAAGTCAGAACAACGTAATCTTCAGGAGGAAGCTTTTATAAAAATCAATCTTCAGCAAGCGGTTGATTGTAAATAATAAAAATCCACAATAATGAATCACTTAAAAAAATCCTATTGGATAGTTATTTGATGAAAACCCTGCTCGGGTGTGGATTGAAAAAATAAAGAAAAAAAAATTTGATTTTTAAATCTTTTTGTGCGACTTTAGATCAAAATAGGCATCCTCTAGAACATCCAGATACTCAATCAACGCTTTATTCGCAATAGATCTTTGTTCATAAGCTAATTTAATAACGTTCAAGAGATATTTAGGAAATATAAGATCCATGTAAAAGTCAGAAATAAGAGCATAGTATTCAATATTGTTCTCATCTCTAAAAACTTTAACCAAACGATTATCCCACAATAATTTCAACGCTCCATATGCGTCCTTAACTCCTTAGGCTCTTAGTTTATCAAGATCTTGTCGTGTTACAATTGCAGTTCTTAATAATCGCAATGTCTCATAAACTTCAGGATTTATTAAAATATCAACAACACTTAGGTTATCTTCCGTTGTGGGTTGATAATTTTGAAAAAATTTCTGAACTTCGGCAATATATTCCTTTGCAAATTGAGTTGGTAAACCAGAGTTTATAGGATCTGCGAATAATTTTGCAGGAGGAACTCTAAGCATATATATATCTTTTGTCAAGACAATCAATTCTGATGGTAGTCCTTTTACCGAGACCTGTTTTATCATATCTCTTTTCAATAGTTCCATGAGAGTAGCTTCTATATCTACAAATCCCTCAATATATCTATCTCTTAGCCATATTGTCAATTCTGATTTAGTCATAACACCTCTATCCCTTAAGTTATCTATTATCATTTGTTTAATCTCATCTTGATAAATGAGAGCTTTTATTGTGATAGATAGAACTCGACAGGATAATTTAAAAAGTGTAGATCTATGGCATAATGAAATAAAAAAATATGTAGGGAAGGAAATAAGTATTATTTTAGTAGGGAATAAATCTGATGTGATTGAAAATATTGAAATTAGTGAAGTAAGTATAAAAATGATTGCTGAAGAGAAAGGATTTCATTATATCCTTACTAGTGCGAAGACGGGAGAAAATGTTCATGATTTATTTCTCTATATCGCATATAAGTTTTTGGAAGGAGTTTCGTAGCAAAAAAGAATTTTATTCCTCAGCATAGTCAAATTTGAATTTTTTATAAGTAACCATAAATTTAGTTTGATTTTCTCTATGATTATTTATTGAATATAATAGGATATCTATTTCCTGTTTTGTAATAACAGGAAATTTATAGTGAACAGAATTATACTTTATATCTTTAATTTTCTTACTGTAGTTCTTAATAAATTTAACATGTTGATTTAATCTTTTATTATTGGTATCGGTATTCAATTGCTTGAGTTCTTTTATTCTTTTTTTAAATAAATTAATAAATTCTGAATTGAATTCATACCCAATTGAATTTCTTGTAGAAATCATAGCAGCCAATGAGGTTGTTCCTGTTCCCCAGAATGGATCTAAAACAATATCTCCATAAATTGAAAACATATTGATCAAACGATAAGCTAATTCTAAAGGGAATGCAGCAGACCGTTCCCTTATTTTATTAGGTGTAGTAGATTTGTTATGTAGCTTCTGAGATATACCTCCCATGTCTTCCCATACATCTGAAAACCATTTATTCCTCTCTTCCCAAAAAAAAGCACTGTTATATCTTTTTTCAGATTTGGGTACTATAACTCGTTTAATATCTCCTTTCCTGAAGATCAAAATATATTCATGTTCAAGAGTAGCATAGGCATTTGGGGGTAACATCCCAGAACCTAAGAATTTATTTGGACTATTTGTTGGTTTTCTCCATAATATAGAAGGTAATTCAATAAATCCGTGATTAAGGAACGAATTAGTTATTTTAACGTGATTAGGAAATAATTGAAAGTTTTTCCCAATAGTTCTTGTCGCGTCCCCTATATTTACACAAGCTATACCACCAGGTTTTAGTACCCGTGTCACTTCTATCCATACTTTATCTAATTCGTCATGCATCAAATTGAATGCTCTTTTACCATCCAATTCTTCTAAGGATTCTTTAATTTCACTATTTAAAGAAGAAAATAACGAATCCCACATCTCAATCATGGGATAGGGAGGTGATGTAATCAGCAAATCAACCGATTCAGGCTTTAACTCACACATATCAGATGAATTTTTGAAATATACATTGTGAATTGTTTCCATAATCAGTTTCCTAGTTTCAATGTTGGGTATATGAATTTTTTAAATCAAAATTCAAATACTTTACATCAATATGTTATTAAAAATTTATATAAATATTGATCAAAGACTAGATAATAATGAGTCGAAGTGCTAGGGTTAACCAAGTTATATTGATCATTCTAGATGATGTACGAGCAGAACATTTATTCAAATGGATGAAGGAAGGAAAGCTTCCAAACATTGCTCAACTCGCAGATAATGGTGTTTCATGTAAAAATACAGTTACATCATTTCCTAGTGTTACTTTACCTTGTTATGCAGACATCATAACTGGTTCTAATTCGGGATATTTTCCCAAAGAAGGAAGTGGGGTACCTAATTATCATTGGATTGATCGTACAATTCCCTCCTCGGTAAAAAAGAAACCACCTTTAATTCGTAATTACAGCGAACGACGAGATGTATTAAAAATTAACAAAGATATTGGCAAGAATGTTAAAACAATATTTGAACAGGCAGGGGACGGGAACTTTTTAAGTGCAACCAGTTTTTTATACAGAGGTTCTACTTTCACTACCTCAAAAGAATTCAAACCAGAATTGATCTTAAAAAGAATAGAAGATATTTACAATAATCCTAAAGAGCTTTTTTCTAACAAAGAGGTCCCAAAAGTTTCTGTAGGATATGTCCCTCATACTGACGACTTGATGCATAAGAAAGGATTTGATCATCCTGACTATATTAATTTGGTAATTAGATGTGACGAGTTTATAGGATCTTTAATTAAAACACTTAAGGAAACAGGCTACTATGAGGATACAGCAATAGCTATTACTACTGATCACGGAAATTATAAAGCTCCGAACATTTTTGACCTTGAACCTTTCTTTAAAGAGAAGGGTTTAAAACCTTATAATCCCATAAAAGGTTCAGGAGATTTTGACGCAAATCTTGGAGGTGTGGGATTTTTCAACTTTAGAGGAGATTCATGGTTCCATCATCCCACAGTTAATCAGATGAAGGAGTACAATACAAGCGAAATCGGTGCTACTAAGATGAATTTGTTTGAAATTCTTTGGGATATACCAGGTATTGAATTGATGTATTATAAAGATGATAATAATAATGCTGAAAAAGGTATTATCCATTTAGAGAGAAGAGATCTAAAAATAAATAAAATCTCAAGAGGAAGAATTGAATATTCTGGATATGGAAAACATCAGAAAACTAAATATGTGTTTGATGATGATGATTTATTTGGATACGTTAATAGCGAAAAATCTTGCACACTTCTTGATAATAAATCTCATACAATAAATGAGTGGATTGAAGCAACTTATCAGACAAATTTTATAAACTTAATAGATCAACTTCCACGTCATTTTAAAAACCCTCGTTCGTGTGATATAATGGTGTCTAACACAGGTTTATATAATTATAACTATGAACATGGACATACTAAAGGTACTTCACCATTCTCTCATGATATTGCTAGTCAGAAATCTATGTTTGTACCGTTAATAATTGGAGGATCATTAGAAATCCCAAAAATGGAGCTTGAGGTCTGTAAAACAACAGATATAGTTCCCACCTTATTAGACTTATTAGGAAAGGAACCTCATTCAAGTGTATTAGGAGAATCAGTATTGAACTAATAGCAATAAGACTAATTACTTTAATCTCTTTATTTTTTTACTTTGGTACATCCAATTAATTTTTATTAAAGAAATCTTTTACAAACTCAATTAGGATTTTCTATTAAATATTTTTTATTATGAAAGCAAATCACATTACTCTTGTTTCCGAAACTCATTGGGATAGGGAATGGTACTTACCTTTTCAAGAATTTCGAGCTAGACTTGTATTACTGATGGATAGATTACTAAATATTCTAAAAACAGACCCAGATTTTAAAAATTTCACATTAGATGGGCAAACTATTCCATTGGAGGATTATTTAGAGGTAAGACCTGAAAGAAAAGCAGAAATTAAAAAATATGTTAATGAAGGAAGGCTTTCTATTGGACCTATGTATGTACTACCTGATGAATTTCTTGTTAGTGGTGAATCCTTAATAAGAAATCTTATGATCGGACATCAGATTAGTAGGAAATTTGGGAAGTTTATGAAAGCAGGATATATACCTGATCCTTTTGGACATATTGCACAACTACCTCAGATAATAAGCGGATGTGAAATACCCTCAATATTATTAATGCGCGGCTTTGGTAATGAATTTGAAGAAAACAATTTAAATATGGAATTTGTCTGGAATTCTCCAGGGAACGCAACCTCTGTGTTAGGGATACATCTCATTTTAACCTACCATAATTTAGCATATTTGAATACAAAAACTATAAAAGGTGAGTTCAAGCCAGCATTAAGAAGGATCAAAAATGTTGTATTAGATTTCGAGAAACACATCGCAACACCTAATATTTTGTTAAATAATGGAATTGATCATGAGGAAGCGACCCCAGAAATTCCAAAAATAATAGAACAATGGAATAAATTGTATCCTGAAACTCCTATAGAGCAGGCAGATTTTGAGTATTATGTTAATAAGGTAATGGAATCAGGTGCAGAACTGAAAGAGTACCAGGGGGAATTAAGAGGTGGAAAATACTCACCACTCTTGTCGGGGGTATTTTCAGCGCGAATGTGGATAAAGCAAAGAAATACCGCGATTGAGTATTTATATGAGAAATATACTGAACCACTATCAACTCTAAGTTGGGTACTCGATAAATATGAAAATTTCATATATCCAAAGGATTATATTTTAACTGGTCTAAAATGGTTGCAGAAAAATGCACCCCATGATAGTATTTGTGGTTGTAGTATAGATGAGGTTCATAATGAGATGAAGACTCGTTATGATTGGGCTGAGCAGATAGGTGAAGAAGTTTATAAGAACTCTTTTTTATACTTAGCTGAACTCATAAACCCTCATTCTAATTATGAAGGTCGAAGTGTTTTAATTATATTCAACCCTCTTCCGTGGAAGAGAAAAGATATTGTTGAATTTAATTCAATCTCAAAAAAAACGACGGGTGAAAGATTACCTTTTAATATTAAATTAATTGACTCTGAGGAGAATGAAATTGAATTTCAATATTGTCGTGTTGAAGAACAACCAAGATTTACACGAAAGCAAGGAGTTAGCCACAAAATCTCATTTTTAGCAGAGGTTCCCGCTTTTGGTTATAGAGTTTATTACCTCTTTCCTGTAGAGTCTGAGAACTCTTTTGATCTTAATACAAAAGATTTTAAAATTACTAAAGATTTCTTAGAAAACGAATTTTATCTTGTTGAAATTAAGTCAAACGGCTTAATTAACGTTAAAGATAAGGATACGGGTATAATATATGAGAATGTATGTGAATTCGAAGATATGGGAGATTGGGGAGATGAATACGACTTTTCTGGTCCGAAAGAGAATCAAACAGATTTAAGATTCTCAACTGAAGATGCTGCTCTTTTTGAGAAGTCTGTGTACATTAATGGCCCGACTCAAAAAACCTTCAAGTTAAGATTGAATTTAAAGTTACCTTATTCTCTTACGGAGGATCGATATAATAGAGAAGAATGGTTGGTTGATAATAAGATAACGGTTTTTATAACCTTATATAAAGCAATTAAGCGAATAGATTTTAAAATTGAGTTTGAGAATAATAGTCGAGATCATAGAATTCGTGTATTGTTTCCTACTATGATAAAATCTGATGTAGTTCATGCTGATGGTCATTTTTATGTAGTCCCAAGGAGCATTAAACTACCTAAAGCGGTAAAATGGGTTCAAGACCCTTTACCTACTAATCATCAAAAAGATTTTGTATCGATTAGTGATAATTCAAAAACTTTTGCTGTATTAAATAAAGGTTTACCGGAATATGAAGCAATTATTAATGATGATAAAACAATAACATTTGCGATTACTCTTCTGCGATGTGTTGAATGGTTGTCTCGTGATGATTTCAGCTCAAGAAGATCTCATGCAGGTCCAGGTTATAAAACTCCTGGAGCACAATGCTTGGGTGAACATGCTTTTCAAATATCGGTTACTACTGAATCAAAATCAAGCTGGTTAGATTCAAATATTCATCAACGGGGAAAACAATTTAACAATCCATTAAAACTAATATTTCCGGCGATGGCTCAAAGTGCTCTTAGAACTTCTAATAAAGTTATGTTAAATCCATCTGGGGAGCTTTCCTATGCGGGTGGATCTAAAACAAAACCAATTAAATCTTACCTTCCTCCCTCCTTATCATTTCTTAACATTGATAATAGGTATATAGCTTTAAGCGCCTTAAAAAAGGCAGAGGAGGGGAATGATATTATTCTTAGAATCTTTAATATCTCATCTAAATCTCAAAATACAAGATTAACCTTCTACGAGAAAATCTTAATTAGGAATGCCGAAATTGTTAACCTCCTTGAAGAGAAACCGAAGAATGAAATTAAAGCAACAATTAATAATTATAATCAGAACAATCTTGATATAGAATTAAAACCTCATGTAATAGTTACTTTAAAAATTGACTATGAATTAATTCATTAAAAAAATCTGCTAAAAAGCATAGTCTCTTTTATAGAAATCCGTATGATGGGAAAAATACAACCATCATCCAAGCATAGAAGATCGATATAAAGATCGTGGAGCTTAGAATATTTCTTGAATGGATATAAACCCAGGTAACAGTGCAATTTTGGATAATTGAAAAAATAACCCACGCTAACATGTAGAGTGCATAAGGAGGTAAATATGCTAAATTCATTTTTCCCACAAGAATAATCGTAACTATGAGGAAATTATCTATAAAGATACCTATACCAGCCATGATAAAATATTCCTCATATTTATATGATGTGTTTAGTTTCCCTTGGATGCTCCTAAAATAAAACTCTCTAATAAAGAAAAAGGGGAGTGATATTATTGTAATTAGGATAATTGACCCAACTCCTCTTAATGTTGGTAAAGTATTTTGAACAGACCAGTGCCAAATTGCGGCTATTGATAAAATTGAAATTAGTGCTATAGTAGCGCCAAATATTATTGAATGACGAGGTTTTAATGAAATCAATTCCTTCACTCTTCGAAAAAAGTCCTTTATACTATATTTTTCTCCCGTGTTCAACAGAATGAGATTATATATTAGAAAAGATCCAATTGCGGCTCCAATAATAAGGATTAAAGTAATATTAGTTGTAGAGAGGGTAAAAAGATCTTCAGAAAGGGTTGATAAGAATAAAAAGAAAGTAATTTGAATTAATTCAACAGGGAAAGTATAATATATTATAAGTTTGTGAATTGATATTTTTTTATCTACATCGGATATCCTTGTTTCAAGTACAGCCTTTTTATGCTTAAAGATAAAATGCCCTAAATAAACCACTAGAATTGAATTAAGTGCTATAATACCCGCAAGAGAGAAATAAGAAAAGAATTGAAGGGCGGGAGCAGTGATAAAAATATTATCACCCTTTTCCCCATTAAAAGCTTGTTCAAGCCATTGAACAGTTTGATAAATAGTAGTATAGTCAACTATTTCAGTCCAATGGTCAGCAAATGGACTTATAAAGGCTTTTGTGTTGTTTCCATTAGTAAAATCTCCATCGTATATGACTCCGACTTCCACATCTTCCCTTCCAGTATATATCCTTAAAACATTAAGCATTGTTTCTTCTGTCAATCCTGGATCAAATCTTCCGGAGACCATTAAAAGGTTTGATATGTTTGTAACTACCGTAGAAATACCCCCAATTGCAATTGTAGTATTTATTCTATTGGGATAAGTATTAGAAAGAGCTAATGCTGTATATGCACCCAATGAATGCCCAACAAGACCAATTTCTGTAATGTATGGTAAATTATAGTCTAAATAATCCGCCGCAGCCTTCATATCTAATTTTAATTTACTTCTATCAAAAAAGCCCCCAGAAGCACCATGACCTCTGAAGTCTAAATTTATTACTGTAAATCCTCTTTTAGCTATTTCTATGCTTATCGGTTGCATATTAAGTTTATTTCCAAAAAAACCGTGGGCAACAACTACTCCACCATGACTTTTTTCTCCTTTTGGAGTATATTGAAAAGCGCTTATATAAACCCCGTCTTCAGTTTCAAGAGCTAATGGTTTAATAGTATATGATTGTTTTAATTCAGGAAAAAAGGTGAGAAAAAATAATGGAACTACCCCAATTAAAATTATAACAATACTTACAAAGAGCGCAAATTTTGTTCTATTAGATGTTAACCTTTTTAGATTCACCAAGAAGTTTTTCTACTCTCGTTTTTAATTAATTCTTTTTAGTGAATTATTAATTAAAATTTCATATTCTCGAAACGCTATATAAAATAATTAAGAATCTTGATCATTTGAAATTACTTTTATTCTAGTAAAAACTTTTCTTTTATAGTCTAAAGGATTATCATTATTAATTAAAAAGAATAGTGCACTTTGATGAAATTTTCAGAATATATAAAGGAATACAAGTGGAAAATTAATGATGTAATTAAGTCTATTTATGATAAAAAACTTCAAAGTATTAAAAATCCGTTCCTTAAAGAATATTATCTTGAATTGAAAGATTACTTTCTCGCGGGAGGTAAGAGAATTCGACCTTTATTATGCATAGCTACTTATAATGCTTTTAAGGATAAAAAGGATGAAAATATTATATATCCAAGTGTAGGAACTGAATTCTTGCATAATGCATCTCTTATTCATGATGATATTATTGATAAAGATGATTTTAGAAGAGGGAAACCAGCTTTTCACTTTCGGTTTCAGAATTACCACCAAAATTATAACTTAAAAAAAATGGAAGCTCAGGAATTCGGAAATTCTATAGGAATAATAGGAGGGGATTCAGCTTTCATTATGGGTTTGGAAGCTTATTTTTTTAATAACTTTGATAAAGAATTCAACTTGCAAGCAATAAAATATTATGAACAAGCATTTTTAGATATAATTAGCGGAGTTTTAATCGAAACTGATATGGTAAATCAAACAGACCTCACACTTTCAGATTATATTGAGATGGTATCTTTAAAAACTGGAGCTTTAATTGAAAAATCGATTTTAATAGGTGCAAACTATGCTAATGTTAGCGAAGAATTCATCAAATACCTTTCAATCTATGGAACAAATGTTGGTATTATTTTTCAGATAATTGATGATATCTTAGGGACTTTTGGAGATGAAAATATTACAGGTAAACCAACTGATGGAGATATTCGAGAAAATAAATTAACCGCTTTAAAAATCAATGCTTTAAACGGATTAAATGACTCGAAAAAAAGTCAACTTTTAAAATTGCTTGAGAATCCTAATATGAATAAAGATGATGTTGAAAAAGTTAAAGAACTATTTATTGAAGCAGACGCTATTAATTCATGTAAAGAGTTGGCAAATAAATACTATCAAAAAGCAAGTTCATCTCTAGATGATTTAAAATCGACAATCAATCAGTCTGAAGCAGAATTTTTCGAAAATTTATTGAATTTTGTTATAGAGAGAAAATTCTAAGAAGAAAATATCTTTTTTTCTTAATTTAATATAGAAAAAGATAAGAACTAAAAATCATAGAAGAAATATTAAGCTCAATGAAAAGTGTATACCTTTATTAAAACATTTGGGATGGATTTGAATGTTAATCGCTATTACTGGAGCCACTGGTGTAGATTTAGCAGTTAAGATCTTAGAAACTCTGAAAGAAAAGAACATTAAGGTTTCTTTAATAATTTCTAAAATTGCAGAAAAAATAATCAATATTGAAACCGATTACGATATATCTGAAATTCGTGAATTAGCAGATAATAATTACGATGTAGATGATTTATTAGCTCCTCCTGCAAGTGGTTCCTTTAAGATAGATACTATGATAGTAATTCCTTGCTCAATGAAAACCTTATCAGCAATCGCAAATGGCTATGCAAATAATCTAATTTCGAGAGCTGCTGATGTAATGATAAAAGAAAAGAGAAAATTAGTATTAGTAGTAAGAGAGACGCCTTTTAATGCTATACACCTTGAGAACATGCTTAAATTAGCGAGATTGGGAGTGATTATTAATCCACCTATCCCTTCATATTATATAAAACCTAAAAGCGTTGACCAACTCATTGAATACACCATTGGGAGGATTTTAGATCAAATTGGTATTGACAGTGACATCCCACGATGGGGATCAATCTGAGAAGTATAAAATTAACTTTTAAATTTTTTAAATCAATAGTTCTACTACATAGGGGAAATTAAGTGAAAATACTCCAAGATATTTGGATAATACATAAATCGGGAATAGTGATCTTTCACAGAGCTTTTACAGAGTCTATGTCGCCTCAGGCATTTGGAGCTATGATGAGTGCACTTAACTCTTTTGCAGAGCAATTGACTGAAGGAGGATTATCTAATTTTGAACTATATAACAAAAAATTTACAATAGTTAAGAAACTTTATCTTACGTTTATAGCTAATTCATCAAAAGAATATAATCAGAAAAAAATTAATCGCGAATTAGAAAAAATATCAAAGAAATTCTTAAAGTCCTACTCTAAGGACTTAGAAAATTATCAAGGTCAGATAGGAGCATTCACTCAGTTTGAACAATTAATTAAAGATTCCTTAGAGGAAAGTACCTAAAAAAGTTTGATATAATCATTGGTTCAACCATCTATAAAATTCACCAAGAATTACAAATTTATCATTATTATTTTTTAGTTTAGTTATATTATCTAGATTCAATAACCATAGACATGAACGTAGCTCATTTTTTAACGTTTTTATTTCTTTAACTGTATTAGAGATAGTATTAGCTTTTCGATCTTTCCATGCAGATTGAAGAAAGTTATAAGCAAACCCTCCAACATCAGCCCCTAATGCTAAAGATTTAGCAATGTCTATACCTGTTCTTAATCCCCCTGTAGCAATTATTATTTTTTGAGAAACTTTTCTAACATATATGATACTAATTGGTGTTGGGATTCCCCATTCTCTAAAGGTTTCCGCAGGATCTCGAGTAAATTTTTGATTATTGAAGTTTTTTCTTTTTGATTCAATTGCCGCAAAACTCGTTCCACCTGCTCCTCCGATATCAAAACCATCAAATCCCAGTTTATCAAGGTTTAATGCTAAATCTTGGTTAAAGCCGGTTCCAACCTCTTTTGCAATTATTGGAATATCATAGGTTTCTCGGATGTTCTTAAAATTTCTACGAAAGAGTTTATACGATATATCCCCTTTGTCTTGAACCAATTCATGTAGAATGTTTAGATGAATCGCCATTACATCAGCATTTACCATTTCTATACATCTCTTGAAATTTTCAACTTTAAAATCTTCACTACTGACTTGGCCAATTCCAATGTTTCCAATTATGGGTATAGTAGGTGCGACTTTACGGGTAATCTCAAATGAATCTAATAAAGTAGAATCTTCAATTCCAGCACGTTGACTTCCGACACTCATAATAATATTTTCTTCCTCTGCCGCTTTTGCTAGTATTTCATTAATCTCTTTTGAGACGGGATGACCACCAGTAATTGCAGAGATACAGATTGGAGCAGAAATTATCTTATCATAGAATTTCATAGTAAGATCAATTTCGTCAAAATCTATGTCTGGAACAGGGTGATGTATTAGTTTCATATCCCTAAAATAATTTTTAGAATGTTGTACGTCATATTCTAAGGCTATTCTGAGATGTTCTATTTTTCTGTCCATTATCTCTTTCGGGTTATTCTCCTTTGACATTTCTTTCCTCTCTATTTCAGTCATTTTAATAAAAACAATCCTAATTGTTAATTTTTACTACTGTACAAATTACACTTTGATTTTTTAATGATTTGAATATATAATTTTTCTTCAACCCATTCAGAATTTGTACAAGAATATTGAAATTACAGATATCCTTAATTGAGTTAATTTTTCCTTTAATCCCTCCTGTAACATCGATTTTTTGTCCTAAATCTGCTAAATTCAAAGAGTTTAAATCACTTGAAAGGATTTCAGGTACAAGTTTAATATTTTTATTCTTATTATCTTGAGTATTAATGAATATTCCATCAGTTTCTATAGCGAAAATAACTTTTGAGATACGATATTTCTTTAATTCTTCACATAACTTGAAAATAATTTGATCTCCTGAAATTATAGAAAATGAACCTTGTTTATCAAAAATAATATCTCCATATAAAATTGGAAGTATATTAAGGTCTAACATAGTTTCAATTATATCAAGTGAGTTATTTATCGTATTACCTGAGTCATTTATAAAAATACTTGAGGGTTGAATCGATAAAGCAGGATAATTCCTTTCTAAAAACAAGTTAACTAGATAAGAATTAAATTTAACCATAGCCTGATGAGTCTCAGTTAATCCAAAAATTTGATTTGGGACAGATGTATTTAACCCATTCAAAATTTCATATTTTTTTGCGAGTGGATGCCCAAAAGAACCACCGCCATGGATTAAAATAATTTTTGCATTAGCATTAATTATTTGATCGACTGCGCTCTTAACTATTTCTTCTCTGACAGATAAGGGTTTTTCTTTATCAGTGAGTAACCCCCCACCTAATTTTAAAAGTATCACATCGTTTTCTTCTTTCAAATTCAACTCTCTCTTATCCAATCATAGTTTTCCAGGCATCATATCCTTTAGTCTCGATTGCTTTAGAAATTTTTAATTGAGATTCTTCATTTTCTGCCACAGCAATAACTAAACCACCTCGGCCTGTTCCCGTCATTTTAGCCCCGAGTGCTCCGGTTTGTAATGCTATATCAACTAACTTTTCATTCGCTTCTCCTGAAACCGTAATTTCCCTAAGAAGATTTTGGTTTTCATTCATTAATGTTCCTGTTTTATTAATATCCCCATTAATTAATGCAACTTTTGCTTCTTCAGCTATGATCTTATATTTTTTAAAAATTTTTTCAAACTTTTCTGGATTTTCTTCCTTCAAACGTCGAACATCAGCAACGACTTCTGTCGTAGATGCTGTGATTCCTGAATTTGCTATGACGAGATGCATTTTTTTAGAAGCTTTCATACGATCCATAGTATTTTTACTCCCACTCAAACTTTTTATGAACCATATTAATCCCCCATAAGTGGAAGCAGTATTATCAATTCCAGAAGGAGTTCCATGGTAAGCTTTTTCTCCTTCATATGCAGTTTTGTTTATTTTTTCATCATCCAACTTAAGATCAAAAGTATCATTAAACGCACGAGCCAAGGATGTACATTGAGCTGCAGAAGCACCCACACCACTTGCAGCCATTAAATTGCCTTTGAATGTTATCTCGAGTTTCTGATTTGTTATATCTATATTTAAATGCTCGATTACATTTTGTATAGAACGCATAGCTTCATCTTTTTTTTTCTTTTTATATCCGGGAGTAGCAGGTCTTTGATCGTCTACAGTCCACCCATTACCTTCTACAACTTTAACATTTGCAATTGTATAGGTATCTAATGCTGATGCAATTGCTGGAAGTCCATAAACGACAAAATGTTCCCCGAATAAGATAGTCTTCCCATATCCTTTCCCTATACCCATTTATTTTACCTCCACAAATCCTTCTGCCCCATTAACAACTAATTTTTGCCCAGTTTTTATATTACTGATGTCAATTTTATCTACACAAGGAATTTCACTAATAATACAACCAACAGCTATGATAGTATCAATCTGCTCGTTTACGATTGCAACCGGAGCTGTGTTATTTTTCTTCATTCTATACATAGTATATGAACCCACTGTTGATCCTTTTCCTGATGGAAAGACTAATACTTTTCCTGTTATAGATTGACCTTCAAGTTCGTGACCTACCTCAACCACTTTACCAGTATCTGGATCAACACCACCATAAAAGGAAATTCCATCTTTTGTTACAATTGCTTCTGCTTCGACTGTTCCTTTATAAATTTTTCTTCCTGATAATTTCATTTGGTGGCCTCCTCAATACATTGTTCAATTGATCCAATTTTTACTTTAAACTTGTTTTTTGCACGACCATAATAGCATGCTTTTGCTGAATCCACCATAATCCCCTTGAAACGGCCTTTTATAGGAGCGACAACGCAACACGTATCTGCTGCAAATTTGGCTCCTGCATTTTCTATAATTTTAGAGTATCCCGCTTCATCCGCAATTCTTTTTGTGGGTCGTGCTGTTGTAATCCAGAATTCTTTCATTACTCTCTTTCCTTTCAATAGATGAGCTATGTTTGCAATTTCATGAATTGATGCATGAGGACAACCAATACTAACAAAATCGATTTCAAGATCCTCATCAATCAGTTCAGAGCGAGTTTTATTCAGATCATCCTGGGTGATTCTAAATGAAATCTTATCTGGTCTAGGATATTTATCATACTCAGGAGTTATCGTTTCCATGTGAAACAAAGCAGTTCCTCCATATGTTGCAACGGAAGCACAAAACGATTTTAGTTCCTCAACGGTTGCACTTGAAATACCGGTTATGAAGGGGATTTTCTTACCCAATTCAACTAATTTATCCCCAATTATTTTTCCTAAAACACCAAATTGATCTGTTCCTATAATTTGAGCGTTTACTTCAATTAATACTTCACTGTGACGGTTTTCTTCTAAATGATATCCATATCTTGGCGTTTTTCCAGTTATTGCTGCTGCTAAAGCACTAGGACCTCCTTCACGATTTGTTCGAGCACCAATAACTGAATTAGCATAACAAACAGCACTACTTTCTGCCCAAGCAAGATGTTGACCAAAATGTGGGGTATTTCCAATTAAATAGGGGGTACAAGAACATGTAGTTATTATCCCCATCTTAGCAAAAGCATCTATTGCCCGATTTTGGTTTTTTGCGAATTCTTTATCAATTCCTAATACTTCCCAATTCTCTCGATCCATTCCAGCAGGATTAAGGGTAGTTAAAACCCTGACCTTTCCATCTTCTGCCATTTCGCTTAAGAACTCTAATCCCGCTTCCCCAAGATTAGCATATGAAACTCCCGCTATTTGAACACTGATAACATCAACCATATTTTCAGCTTCAAATATCTCACCTAATGCAGTTAAAATCTCCATTGATTTTTTAGCTGCTTTCCCAAATTTACCTTCGAGCATACCTCGTTCTTCAGGGGTTAAATCCATTATTTTTCACTCCGAGTTTTAAAAATATTTGTTTACATCAACTTTAGGAAAGTCTGCTAAATCAAAACTCTTCCCTTTAACTACAAGTGGTTTAGTAAAGTCAAAACCCATTTTAGTGGTCATTTTCGTTCCGGGTTCCGCACTTGGATCTAGACTGCTTCCTGGTTCTTTTTCTTTTATAATCATACGGGAATCGCCTTGAAATCGAGTTGCCATAGCCCATTCTACAGACAAAGGATCATAAATATCAATATCTTTATCCACAATAAACACATGTTTACAGCTAGTGTGTCCTGTAAATGCCCCTTCAATTGCTTTTTTTCCATCTTCTTCTGATTGCTTATCAATCTGAACTATAGCATGCAACCAAGAACACCCACCAGGATTAACGTTTACATCCAAGCACTTCACACCAGTTTCATTTACTTCTTTAAAGATAGTGGGTTCCCGAGGCATACCCATTAATAATTTGTGTTCAAGAGCTCCTGGTAATAATGCTTGCCAGATTGCATCCTTCCGATGAGTTATTTTTTTTACTTCAAAAATAGGTTCTTCCCTAATGGCATCATAAGTCTCTGTTAAATCGACAAAGGGTCCTTCAAAGTGCCGTTGTTCTAAATAAACTCGACCTTCCAAAATAAATTCTGCCTCTGCAGGTATTAAAAGATCAACTGATTTTGCTTTTACTACCTTAATAGGTTCCAAAGCATTGGCAATATGCAATTCATCAACTCCAATATCTACTGAAGTTGCTCCAGCAATTAAGATATTAGGAGTATTTCCTATACAAAAGGCTACATCTAATTCTCCATTTTTTTCTAAAAATTTAGAAAAATGACGACCCTTCACTATTCGAGTAGCAAAACTATCTTTTGAAAACTGCATTGCTCGATGGAAATCTAAGTTTTGCCCATAATCAGGATCTCTCGTCACACAAACCGCGGAACTAATGTAATTTCCACCATCATTTTCGCAATGAAATAATATAGGAATTTTGTCTAAATCAACATTAGATTCAACAATTTCCTGACAAGGGGCTTTAGTTACAATTTCTGGAGCCGTACGCTTCTCAATTGCTTCTGAAAGCATTGGTATGAGATCAGCGGTTGTTACACCGAAATATGAAGCAACAACATTCTTTGTACAGAACACATTACCAGCCACCCGAAATTCTGATTCTTTTATATTGTTAAATATTACAGGAGTTGGCTCAACCTCCTTTAAAATCCCAGAAATTTCTAGCTTTCGGGATACTTCTACATCTACTTTTCGAAGTATTCCTTTATTATCAATTTTTTCTAAATATTCTCTAAATCCCATAATGATATCCTTCCATACTTGTTTATTTTGATAATTTAAATAATATAGTGGTCTTTTTTAGAGGAGTTAAAGAACCACTTTTTATAAAACTAAAGGTTTTCACCTTCACTTAATTTTTTCAGGATTTCTTTTGCAATATCAACCCTTATTTTATTCTCCTCAATCATTTTCTTTGCTACTTTTTCTACCAAATTTTCAGGCACACCAGCGATTTTCGCTATATTCCGAGAATGAAGTGCCATATGACCTTTTTGGATACCTTCTGAGGCCAATGCTCTTAATGCTGCAACATTTTGGGCTAACCCAAGCGCCGCACATACTTGTGAAAGCTCATTTGCGCTTTCTACATTCAAAATTTTTAACGCTATACGCGCCATAGGATGAATTTTTGTCATTCCCCCTATAATTCCGAGAGCAAGAGGAACCTCAATTTCTCCAACTAAATTTCCCTTTGAATCCAATGCAAATTTTGTCAATGGGGAATACTGTCCACTTAAAGAAGCATAAGCGTGAGCACCTGATTCGATAGCTCTTGTATCATTACCAGTTGCCATTGTTAATGCAACGATTCCATTCATTATACCTTTATTATGTGTGGTAGCACGATAAGGATCAGCTGCAGCAAATTCATACGCATTCAATATTCCTTCCACTACTTCGGAACCGCCTAGTAGTTCCTTATCAAATGTTGCTTTACTCTTAGCAATGCGATGTGTTGCTAGATTCGATAAAATCCGCAAATAAATTTTTCCTTTAGTGAGTTCTTCAATAAAAGGACTAATGGCTTCTGCCATAGTATTAACTACATTAGCCCCCATAGCATCCAGAACATTTACTAACAAATGAATAATTAACATCTTACCCTTTCCTGTTTTTAAATCTCGGAGCTCCAAATCAAGGGCACCACCACCCAATTTATTTAATAGTGGATCTTGTTCATTTGCGATTTTTAAAATTTGATCTTTATTATCGGAGATTAATTTTTTTGCGGATTCAATATCATGTATTTGGGTTATTTGAATCTGTGAAATCATAACTGATGGAACATTCTCCGAGTGAAATCCTCCATGCTTTCGAGCC
This sequence comes from Promethearchaeota archaeon, assembly GCA_019894975.1. Lineage (GTDB taxonomy): Archaea > Asgardarchaeota > Lokiarchaeia > Sigyniarchaeales > SOKP01 > Loki-b32. Next base: position 43,877 of record JAGXNO010000012.1, read on the forward strand.
ATTCTGGCAGCATTAGATGCCGCTGCAACAACAGATGGTTCCTCAATAACCATGGGGATGATGTAGTCTTTATTATTGATTTTAAAATTAAAAGCTAAACCCATCGGTAATTGAAAACTTCCAACAACATTTTCAATTAGAGTGTCAATCTGACTTGGTTTAAAATAGCCTAATGTGTTTAAAATTTCTATTTCATCTTGATTTAAATTAACAAGCTCAGATAACAATTTTCGACGTTCATCCATTGATAATTTGTAAAAACCGGATATATCTGAACGAAATTCTTTCATTATCTTTTCACAATTTTAAATATTAATAAGTTTTTCTAAATCACTGTCAAATTTGGTGATTTCTTTAAAATTGAAGGTTTGTAGTGCGAAGGATTAAAGATATTCTATATTTCATTGGAAGTATTCAAAAATAATATTAGGGATAAAATTAATAAACATGGTGTTCGGGAACTCCAATATAAATAGGAGCCCAATTAAGTAATCCTTTAGCATTCACATTTTGTTCATTCTCTGTTTCTACTCTCCTTATCTCATATTCTAGAGAATTACCTTTACTTACATTACCTGCTACTCTTACCAAGCCTTTGCTTAGATACTTTAAATCGTCAGATGGTTTTGGAGCAATTGGCTCGGTAGTTAACTTTGCAAATAGGGGAAAAAATCGTTTATGAAATCCAGAATGTCCCTTAGGACAGTTGTCTAATCCACTTATATTTGGAATTATACACCCTTCATCACAAAAATGAAGCGTAAAACCTCTTTTGTTATTTAATTCATGTTCAGCAATTTTCCCTACTAATATTATTGGATTCAAATCACCATTTTTACTTAGCTCATATTCTAGAACGCTTTTCTTATTCTTTAAGTGAATGAAATCATTAATCCATGGTTTTAATTTGATAGCCTCTTCAAACCCTTCCTGAATTTTTAGCAATCCTGAAATACAAGTAGCTCCCGAACCATAAGACCCAAAGTAAATTGTGTCGTTAGCATGAGCATGATTTTCAATTAGGTATATGATCTGTGCCCACAATGCAGCATTGTACATGTTTCCAAAATGCATAGGCACTCGCAATTGAGGGAGTACTCTCGCTTTTATATTGGTATTCACCCAATTTGAGATTCTTTCTAAAGATGATGATGAAAAACCTCTTTCATTAAGTTTTAGATAAAGATATTCTGGTAAAACTGTAACATCGTGTAGGAAGGCATCAATTTTCTTCAGGATTGATGATCTAACATTATGTCGTTCAAATTTGGGTAAATCGGTAATATGTTTGATCCAGCGTTTTAAAATGATCTGTTGCATAATTTTTAATGGTAATTTGGAGAATGGAGCATGAAATGTATAAAAATCTGCATGAAAATCTCCAATACTGCTAACTAAATCGTCATACGCTTTCATTTGAAAGTCAATATAAGTGCTTTGAGAATAACTTCCAAAAGCTCTCGCATTTTTTTCATTCGCAGGCCTAAAAAAGTCATTTACGTTCCCGGAAATTTTACCGAATTTATGACTAAAGGCAGCTATTCTAGGGTTTTTTGAGATAACAAGCCCAATCGCGCCTGAACCTTGTGTAGGTTCACCAGGGGAGCCTAGATGATACCGAGATATGTCGCTACTGATTACAAGGGCTTTGTTTACCATCCCTTTTTCAATCATTGCGATTGCATTAAGAATTGCTAGCGTACCACCTGCACAGGCGTTGTACGTATCCATAGTTAAGCTATTGGGCGATATCCCCAGCATTTCGCCAAATATATTTGATATACTCTTAGCAGCATATACTTCAGTTTCTGTTCCTACGAATAAAGCATCGATGCTCTTAGGGGCGATGCCCCCTCTTTGTAAAGCATTATATCCTGCCTTGAGTCCCAAAGATATTATATCTTCGTCAGAATCAACGACACGCATTTCTTTAGATAAAAGGCCTTTTGAATACTTTGCCGGATCTACGCCCCTTGTTATTGCAAGATCCTCGAGCTTTACGAAATTCCGTGGAGCGTGGAATCCTAGACTGTCAATTCCAATTTTTGAAAACAGATGATCATCAGAAATCATAGTTTATATCTTGTCTAAATTTTGACTGAAAAATAAAAAGTTAAGCTGTTATAGCTGTTATTTAATCTTTGATCAGTTAAATCCTTATTTATTTATTTAATTAAATGTTTTAGTTAAAATGGCTATTTAAACATTGACCATTGAAACATATTTTCAACAATTCAAACTCTTAATAGTGTTAAAACTAGATAAATGAGATAATATTTCAGATAATTTAAGTCATTTTTGTTAAATAAGATTAAATATCTGTTATTTAATTGTTTTAAGTTGTGGAGATAAGATATTAGGGTCTATTTAGGGGGTGAACATTTAAATAGGTCACTATCTCTTGTGATTACAATAAGATAAAAATTTAGGAGTTTAGTAAACCTTATGAAGATATATTTAAAGAGGTTAATTTTGGCTTCTTTCCTCATTTCAGTGATATTAACTATCTCACCGAGTATCACAGCCTATTCCTGTAAGAGTACAACCGTCTGTGATGAGATTGGTTTTCAATATGAGCATACTCAATGCGGTGACGGTGAAGGGGGTATATTTATTGTATGGTCAGATGGTAGAAACGGGATAGATCTTGACATATACGCCCAGAGGATCGATGTGAATGGAGATATAATGTGGGAAGCTAATAACACTGCTATTTGTACAGAGTCAGGAAATCAAGGAACCCCAAAAATTTGTAGTGCTGGAGTAGGTGGTGCGATAATTGTATGGTCAGATGGTCGAAGTGGAGGTGCTGGTGCGGGTATTTATGCCCAGAGAATCAAAGCAAATGGGAGCACTTTATGGAATGCGAACGGTTCCTTCGTATCTACAGGGGGTTTACGTCAGCTCTTCAGTGACAACAACGGTGGTGCAGTATTTACTTTGGGTAAATCGATAGATACAGATTATTATGCTCAACGTGTCTCTTCTAATGGAACGGCTCTATGGGGTAGCGCGGGAGCGGTTATATGTAATGCGACTGATTCACAAGAAGACTTACAATTTTTTTGCGACGAGGAGGGAAATAGTTACTTTACATGGCATGATTATAGAGAAGGAGAGATTGCACCAATGATTAAGGAATCAGATATTTATGCACAGAAAATTGATATTAACGGAAATGTACTATGGCAATTTAACGGTACAGCGGTCTGCACTCTTAACGGTTCTCAGTGGTATCCCCAAATTTGTACTGATGGAATGGGTGGAGCCATTATTAATTGGATTGATTTGTCGAGGGGACAATGCTTTTTTCAGCGATTGAATTCAACTAGAGAAAGTCAATGGGAACCTAATGGAACAGCATTACTTAGTTCAGTGAATTTTCTTATGGTTAATCGCATGATTAGTGATGGAGGAGGAGGAGCAATAATTATCATAGGCGGAACTGGATCCGGTCTTTATGCTCTAAGGATTAATTCAAGTGCAGGTTTAATTTATTTTAATGAGTTTTACACCAACGAAAATGGAGGAATATTACGTCATGCCCAAATATGTAGTGATGGAGAAGGGGGATATTTTATTGCATGGGAGGAACCAGGACTCCCCCAAAAAAAAAATGTCGTGGCTCAGAGAATAAACGGAAACGGAATAAATATATGGTCTCTCAACGGTAAAGTTGTATGTGACTCTTTAGGTGATCAGGTTAGAATATCTATTACCAACAATGGTGTAGGTAAAGCAATTATTTCATGGGAAACTTGGCTTCCTGACAGCGTTATCCCGACCGACAAAAACATCTACTATACAATACTGAAGTCAGGTAATGAAACATCCATTCCATTCGGAAATACATACTTATTGTTTGCAGTTCTTTCTATACTGACCTTAGTTTTTATTGTAAAACGTTATCCCCATCAAAATCCTAAAACTTGAACTATTTTTTTCTTCATTTATTATTAAAAATAAATAATTAGAAACGTTATCGCTAATATCGAAAAATTTAATATTTTTGTATTAGATATAAACTTGAAATTAAACCACAATTAAATCTAGATAGATGACATTTACTTTAGAAGAATTGAAAAAAGCAAATCAGGATAAGTTACCACGACATATTGGGCTTATTGTTGATGGTAATAGAAGATGGGCAAAAAAAAGAAATCTTGATATTAATTTCGGTCATTTAGTCGGGTACGAAAACCTTAAAAAAAGACTTTTTGATTTTTTTGACGCAGGAATTCATTATTTAAGTTTGTATTTATTATCTCTTGAAAATGTAAAAAGACGAAGCTCTGAAGAACTTAATTATATTTATCAGATAATGATCAAGGCTGTGGATACGGTGGTAAATGAATCGATAGTTAAGGAAGAGAAAGTAAGGTTCAATATTGTGGGTAAATTATCAATGTTACCCTCAGATGTAAGAGAAAAACTCGAAGAATTAATTGAATTTACTAAATCCCATGATCAAAATTTTATCAATCTGTGTATTATGTATGATGGACATGAAGAAATAGTGGATGCGATAAAAAGCATTATTAAAGATCAAATTAATCCGGAGGAGATCAATAAGAAACTTATCAAGGGTTATTTATATGAAGGACGAGAAAATTTTCCGGATTTAGATTTTATAATAAGGACAGGAATGGAAGATGGAGCAAGAATTTCAGGATTTTTATTATGGGATTCCTCCTATGCGGAATTTAAATTTAGGAACGAATTATGGCCTGATTATAATAAAGAAATGGTACTTGAAGACATAATTGACTATACAAAAAGAAGTAGACGTATGGGAAGCTGACTTTTTAAAAACTAATTTTTCTCTCTAATCACTTGATTTGACATTAAACCTAAAAATAAATATCAGAACAACCATTCATTATTAAAAGAGAGATTAAATTGTAATTTTTATTATGTCAAATTCCTCTAACATTATTTCCTTAAACATAACAAAATTTCCACAGAATATTCTGATTCCTGATATGGATAATGATGTTTCCATTCAAGCAACAAATAATTCAAATAAGAACGAGAATTTTAGATTTGTTTTTGAAGGGGAAAATCTAGATGTTTACTATAAATCAGAACCGTTAAACGATCAGGTTGAATTTGCAGCAAATGAAACCAAAAGTATCGATTTAAAGCTAAACCCAACCGTTAGCGGTTCTGGAAAATTGATAATTAATGGCTTTTGGTTAAAAATCGTAGAATATACAGTTAAAGTACAAAAAGTTAGAGAAACTGTTCCAAAAAATAAGTTAAACAAAAAGTTAGAAAATTATAAATTCAAAGGTACAGAGAAAATAGACTCAATAGATCCAAAAGAGTATCTCCTTGGAATGACATTAAAGGAGATACAAACCGCAGAAGAACAATTAGAGACAATGAAAAAAAATTATAACTTAACATTATCATCAAACTCAACAAACTCAGAAGCATTTACGAGGGTTACAATTGAAGTTATTGAAAAAACTATAAAACAATTAGCTAAAGGATATCTCTCAAATAATAATATTCAGAATGCGTTAGGAATAGCATTAGAATTATCAGATCCAAACGACCGGATTAATTTCTATGTAAATTTAATAAGAGCATATGCGTTTGAAAATATGAATGACGCAGTTCAAATAATTAGAAGTTTGAATGATGTAAATCTGCAGCAAAGCCTATTGAAATCCTTGATTTTTGATCAAGCATCTCATAATCCAATTCCAGCCCTTACATTGATCACCGGTATTATTGATTCATCCACAAAAATTATTTTGTTATTTAATATAGCCAAACAATTAAATAATGATAATAATTCATCTGAATTGTCAAAAATTTTAAGAAAAACAATTGAAACTGTTCTCAAATCTATAGGACTCAATAATGAAGATAAGAAAGACCAAAAGTTTTTCTATGAATCGCTTAAAGATGCTATAAATGGAATTGCTGAAATTGAAAATCCTGTTGCAGCGAATAACATAATTGAAGGGATTGATAACCAAACACTCAAAGAGAGCATAACAAAAGATTTATTTGATATGGTTTATGAGCTTGTGGATGAAATAAGAACAAAAATAGAATCTGAATTAGTCTTTTCTCAATTCTTTTTACTCAATACCTATATTTCGAACATTACCAATGAAATTAAAAGTTTTAGCAATATTGGTGGAAATGTAAGTAGTAATATTCTCTCAGGTGATTTCAATTTTAATCTTATTTTTCTTTCATTATTTAGGTTTGATTTTAGTATTTTCCCATTTATCGATCGTGTATCTAGTGACCTAAAATTTAACATGAAGAAATCCATTGGATATTATATTTTCCCTTCTGTTGATAATTTCCAGAACAATGAATTAAATGTTCTCCAGAAGACATTACAACAGTTTTTTAATAATTTTGCGAACGTACCTAACCAATTACTCATATTTAACCTTGATTTTATTCCATATTTAGGAAAACCAACCGTAATTTTATCTTCTGAATCACAGCTAAGTAATACAATAAAATCTAAAATAGAAAAGCTTGGAGACAGTGTTAATCTAATTATTGATGATTCGATGTTTAAAGGTGGTGAAATTTACGATAATTTAAGAAAAATTATCCCCTCAAATAAAGGAGAGATTTTTAACCTTATTTTATCCTACGAATTCATAAATGACTATAATGTGTTTAAAGCATTTATTCAATCACTATTCTAAAAAAAGGTAAGTTACAAAGATTATTTAATGAAATATTTTATGTAATGAGTATAAAAGTAGAAAAACACAGGTTAAGCCCCTATGGCGAAAGATAAGAAGAAAAAAGAAAAAAAGTCGAAGAAACAAAAACAAGAAAATAGTACTTTTTCTGAATTAATAACTCAAACAGGCAAAAGTAAAGCAAAAGCAGCAGCTCCTGCAAGTGTTGCATTAGGCCAAAATATTGACAGATCTGCAGATAAGCTATTCCTCGGAACTGATTACCGAGAAGTCCTTATTCCTGAAAGACCGTGGGCTGAAATGTTGAATGATGTGGAACATTGGACTCCGTTACCTTATACTCATGGAATTGAAATGGAATTGATTATAGCAGATGACAACGGTGATTATCCCCCTGGTGATGAAATGGTTTTTCGGATGAAAGAAATTGTTAAAGATGCTATTAAAATTATGGATGAGATACTTTATGCGGGAAGAAGTGATTTTCTACCTGTACCCGATTATATTCACCAAAAAGTGTTAGCTAGACCGTGGGGGCGTGATGACCTTGAAAAGGGGTATGCAATGGATATTCGCTATGCATTAGGAGACAGCTCTGTTGATATTGATACTTTTGCTCGAGATGGAAATGTAACGGCAATTACTTATATATTAGAACTTGTAACACCGCCATGTGTCTATGTAGAAGAATTAGCATATTGGGCGAGTACTTTATTCTTACTAGCAAAAGCTACTTTGCCAAAAGATTTACATATAATTGCTTCTGCGATAAACCCAGCAACAAAAGAATATATGCGCGGTGTTTCTCAAGCAGATCACAGTCATATTGGTTCTTTTGAATCTGATTTAGAGAGAGTTCAAGCTTATTGCATGATACGGAATTTTATCCCACATATCATTGCTCTCACCTGCAATTCACCAATTTTGAATAATAAACCAACTGACGTTGTGAAGGTCATTAATAACAGAATCACCGCACCTAACTGTGTCCGCTCATTAAGGTTAAAAAGTAACATTACCATGTTGAGTAATAATGATCCAAATCATTATATTCCTTATTTAACTGATCTTAGTGAGAATTCTATCAATTTCCTACTCAATACAGTTCAAAAAGCAAGCTTAGAAGATGCAAGGTTCCAGGATATCTTCCCAGTAACGGATTGGGGAACGATAGAGGTCAGAATAAGCGATGCGCAGATTTCTATATGCAGAAGAATCGGTATCGCTCTTTTAATCGAAACATTATGCTACAAGGCTAAGAAATTACTCCAGAAAGGTGTTTGGGTACCAGATGTAGGCTCAGAGACAATCACATTGAACAGACAAGGAGCCATCGAACGGGGTTTGATTTCCTTATTCCGCGTCTCACCTAACCTTAAGCGAGAAAACTTAGCACAGTATGACCCTGACTTTGCAGAGCAGTACCTTGGATCACAGGATAAACCTATACGCTATATGATGCAGGCAGTGCAGAGCATGTTTTTCTATTTGAAGGATGAGTTGAAAGAGCTAGGTTTTCTCTACAGCCCCTTTCTAAAGCCAATACTCCAATCCGTATTCGGCAATGTAAGCTATGCTGAACCCCCCATAACCGAGGCAGAATACCAGCTAAGCCTTTACAAATACAAACTGGATAACGGAGAAGATCCTAGCATTTTATACGATTTGATTTATTTTACTATCCAATATTGTCAGGATCCACTGAATAATCCCCTTACAGGGGTTTTAACTCTTCCTAAAGAGATGAGAGATTAGACACTATAAAAGAAAGTATGGTGAATTTTTATGTTAACATGTACAATAGAACAAAATGGCAGAAAATGGGAGGAGCACATCCTAGTTATTGATGCACATTCTCATCTTGGCCAAGATGTAGATGGTGCAACCATGATGAACCCTTTAGCTCCAGGAGCAGGCACTTTTGACTTTTGGGGAAATGTCCAAGGGAGGATCAAGGCAGATTGGGAAAAAACGGGAGAACAATCTTTTACCAGTATTATGAACGGAAAGAATACTAAAATCTCCTGGTCTTTTACACCCTATCCTTTTACGGATAGGTTATACATTGCCCTTGAAAAGCTTGGAAAAAAGCATTCTGATTTAAAAGAGAAAGCTAAATTTTATTCTATGATTGATCAAGGAGTATGCTTTCCTTTTCAAGACGTGTTTCGTGATAAACATCCAGAAGCGCTTTATCGAGCGAGTAATATTAATGTTTCACGTTTTACAACCAGATTTCCATTCTCTATGAAATTGATTGGATATGGTCGATGTGATCCCATGGAAGGGGAAAAAGCGGTTAATGAAGTAAGATATGCAAGAGAAGTATTAGGTCTCCGCGGATTAAAGCTTCATCCCAGGTCGGAAGGATGGATTGATAAAATAAGTTCGGAGAAAGCACTTCAAGTTCTTATAGAAGCAGCATCATTTTCAATGCCTGTTCTTTTTGACACTCGAGGGAGAGGGTCAATTCTAGAAATATCTCGGTTGATTGAACAAACAAGGAATGTCTTAAAATCAAAATATCCTGATCTATTACCCCATCTTAAAGTAATTATTGCTCATTTTGCTCAGGGGAATATTGATGATTATGAAGTGTACAATGCAGTAGTTCAACCAAATACCTATGGAGATCTTTCAATGTTGCATGGTGCGGGAGCAGGTAACTTTTTCGAGAGTTTTCGAAAATGGTTTAAATCAAATAATAAAGAAAGAGTAGATAACCGGATATGGTCTGAATATCTTCTGTATGCTAGTGATTATCCATATTTTGGAGACGTTCATGCCCAAAAATTGATGAAATATATCATTAATAAACAATTTTTTGATTCAGGGGGAACCATACAAGATACAAGAAATATTCTTGGATTAAACCAATTAAGAGTATTACCAGAATATAACCTTCCTCAAAATCAAAAAGAGTTAAAAAATCCACCCAGTTTAACCATTTCTAATCCTCTGTTTAAAACAAATAAAGAGAGTTCATTTGCAACCGCAATAACCACACTTGCAAAAACAATCGTAGATAATAAAATTGATATTAAGAAGTTTTGTTTGCAGTTTAAGGAATCTTGGGCAGAATTTACTGATGATGTCCTCTTAACTATTATATCAAATTCAAAAAAGCAAGAGAAAAATATCTTGTTGATGAATTTGATAAAAGATCAGATTTCTATATTTGCTCCACTGCAATCGAATATGGAATGGAAAAAATTTGGTTACAAATATTTTGATCCACTAGATAGAGCATTCTTCGCAACTCTATTCAAAACAAATTATTTATCTATGGATGTAAATAAAACGGTAGAGACATTTACTCATATCTATACTTAGGAAGCTTGTTTCTTAGCAGAACTATTATATTTATTAAAAAATAATCTATATATAAAAAGTTACGAAAAGAATTTTCGTTATTTATTCACTCCTTATGGGGATAAACATTGAGAGGAATAGTAATTCTAAATTTAAGTGAAGGGTCTGAACCAACTATTGATATTCAATATCCTGATGATATTTGTGAAATCCTTCAAATCTCAACATCGGGGTTAATGAGTCTCTTTGAGCAACACAAGACGGTCAAAACGGGCCCTAATTATCTTGAAATGCAAATTAAAAGAAATGTTAGTGTCGCAAGTTTTTTTACAGGGCATAGCAATAGAAGCTTTCTTGGAAAACCAGATCATTGCATAACAATCTTCCTCTCTGATGACGATACTATTCCTAAAACATTTGAAGGTCAAGTTAGACGGATAGCTTTTGAATTATTACCCAAAAGAGAAGAACCTGATTTCCATGACCAATTTGTAAAATATTTTGAACTATTGAAAATGGGAGAATTGGATCCTTATTATCAACAAATGCTAAAATTGACACAAGACCTAAGTACTAAAAGGGAAAGAATCGATGACCTAGCCCAAAAAGTTTCTTTATTAGTATCAGATAGATCTGACCATTTAAGAAACGTAGATGCTCTTAAGGATGAGATTAACGAATTATATGCAAAAATGGACAATTGGTCACTTCAGATGGCAGAATTAAATGAATATAATGCAACCTTAACTATGAAGATTAAAGGTTTAAATCAACTAACAACTCAACAGAAAAACAGATTAATGCAAAAGGAGAACCTAATTATCAGTCTAAGTAATGAAATAAATGAAAAAAGTGAGATTGAAGATGGTGCTGAGAAATTACTTAATCAGATAAAACTGATTAAGTCACAAAATCAAACACTAAGCGACGAGATCTCCACGTTAAATGAGACAAATAAAAATTTAAAATTTCAAGTTTTAAAAGCCAATCGGGAAAATGAAGCTCATCTTGATACTATCACGAATCTGAAATTAGAGATGAGGGAACTAAAACAACCCATACCTTCTGATACTACCGGTAAAGGCAAAAAGAAGGACGATATTATAGATTTGAAAAAAGAATTAAAGGTTCTAAGAAGAGAAAGAGACCATTATAAGGAAATGGTTAAGAAAAATAATCTTCTTTAATTTGAGATCCCTTTCGATTTAAATTTTTACCAATTTTACAAAAGAATCTAATTTTTTATTCTATAATATGGGAAAAAACACTCTATAAGATTTAAAAGGATTTAATACCTTAGGTAACATACAATCTATTAAAAAGGGTTAAACTTAAAATGTACAAGAATAAACAGAAAGTGATATTTTTTTCAGTGATATTTTTATTAGGTTCAATTACCGTGCTTACAATAAGTACAAGTTTTCATTCCCAAATTGCAATTGATTATGATTCAACATCACTAAAGACTTCTGCGACATTTACAGATGTAGAAATTAATGCCCTTGCCACTACCAATACTTCAAATACTGGTAATTGGACATGGGCAAAATCTATAGGATTATGCACTGGATCTGGAACACTTGGTAGTCCCTATATAATAGCAAACCATGTTTTTGAATATAGTTCTGGCGTTGGAAATTGTCTAACAATTATAAATTCAAGAGTCTATTTTAGAATTAGAGATTGTACTTTCAGAAATTCAGCGTTCTCTTTTGTAGGTTTACTTATTGTCAATTCTACTAATGGTGAAGTTACCGATTGTTCAATATATGGTAATTATGAAGGTATTGTCATGGCAGATGTCAATGATACTGAAATTAGAGATAGTCACATTTATGGCAATAATGATATTGGGTTAATCTTAGTTAATTCTCGTTTTAACACGATAAATAACAATAATGTTTCAGCTAATACTGAATGGGGAATTATCCTCGCAACAAGTATGTATAATACCATTTCTAATAACATTGCTAACGATAATCTAAATGAGGATGGAATAACACTTGATATAGAAAGTAACTACAATGATGTGAATTTTAATACAGCAAATAATAATGGAAATGCAGGTATTTTTCTCGATGATAGTCATAGGAACACTATTTCTAACAACAAAGCTAACGATAATTTTCAATTTGGAATTTCCCTAGACATTAGTACTCGAAATATTATTTCCAAAAACACCGTAAATTCTAATAACATCATGGGGATCTTGGGTGTTGATAGTGACACTAATTTGATAAGTCAAAACACAGCAAATCATCACAGCGTGGCTGGAATTTACTTAGAAAATTGTGATGATTCAACTATATCTGATAACACTGTTTACAACAATACTATAATGGGAATTTATATGGTAAATTTAAATAATATGACATGTACAGACAATTTAGCATATGAAAATAAAATGTGGGGGATATATTTATATAACTCAGATGAATCTGTAATTGAAAATAATAATGCTCATCATAATAACTTCTATGGTATATATATTAATAGCGGCAGTCAAGTGAATGTGATAAAATCTAATCTTGCCCGATATAACAACTTGAGTGGAATATATATCCAGAGTAGCAGTAATAATTTATTAATTGATAATATAGCAAGTTATAATGTAGAGCATGGAATTTTTATCGAATCAAGCAACAACATCGTTCTATCAAGTAATACAGCGAATGATAATGAAGAGAATGGTATCCATTTACTTAATAGTAATTCAAACACTATCATTTCTAACACAGCGAATAATAATAAAAACGGAACATTTTTAGACGGTAGCAATAACAATAAAGTAATTGATAATGTATTCGTGGGTAATGACGATTGCTATAACGAAACGGGAAGCACAGGTAATATATTTGAAAATAATAGATGTTCTGCTCCTGGTGGTTTGCCAATAGACTTGAGTACCATTCTATTGATTTTAGCTATTGTTGAGGGAGCAGTTATTGCGGTAATTGCTTTAACCTATTTCGTGCGAAAACGAAAATAAAATTTTTCCTTTTTTTTTCTTAAACATCATTTCTTTATATTATAGAGAGAATTAATGTTAAATTTGTTCTATAAACTTTAAATGAAAAGGTTGTGTTGAGTAACATACAATCTATTAAAACGGGTTAAACCTAAAATGCAAAATAATAGACAGAAATTGATTTTTTTTACACTTATATTTTTATTTGGTTCAGTTACGATACTTACAATAAGCACTAATTTCCACACCCAACCGTTAAGCGATCATGATTCAACGCAATTAAAGACTTCCGCTACCTTTACTGATGTAGAAATTAATGCCCTTGCTACTACTAATACTTCAAATACCGGTAATTGGACATGGGCAAAATCTATAGGCTTATGCACTGGATCTGGTACAGCTGGTAGTCCCTATATAATAGCAAACCATGTATTTGAATATAGTTCTGGATTTGGATATTGCCTAACAATATCTAATTCAAGAGTCTATTTTAGAATTAAAGATTGTACTTTCAGAAATTCAGCTCCCTCTTTAGCTGGTTTATTTATTATTAATTCTACTAATGGTCAAGTTACTGATTGTACAATATATGATAATTATGATGGAATTGTCATGGTAGGTGTCAATGATACTGAAATTAGAGATAGTCACATTTATAATAATACTGCCAATGGGTTGCACTTATCTGGTTCTCATATCAACACCATTTCTAACAACAATATATCTGAGAATTCAGCTATGGGGATGTATCTCCTTCAGAGTTCTCATAACACTATTTCTAATAATATATTCATGAATAATATGGTATATGGCATTTTATCAGTTACTCATAGTAATGATAATACCATTTCAGGGAATACTATTACGAAGAATCTAATAGGGATTTCCATTGATACTTGTAGAGATACTACAATTTCTAATAATGATGTGAGTAATAATGATATGTTTGGGATGTATATAGATGATGGGGATGAAAGTGATATCATATCTAATACAGCAAATGGACACAATACAATGGGAATATATTTGACAAGTGCCAGTGACAATAATACTATTTCAAAAAATATTGCGAATAATAATTTTTATGGAATTTTTGAGAGTGGATGTATTAATAACGAATATTCCCAAAACACAGCGAACAATAACGCACAATTTGGTTTTTATATAGCTGGGAGTATGGAATCAGTACTTCATGATAATACTGCTTTTAATAATACACTTTATGGAATTTTTCTTACAGGTGCTATTAATATATCATGTACCGACAACTTGGTGTATGAGAATAAGCAATTTGGGGTTTACTTATCGGGAACACTCACATCAACAGTCGAAGATAATAATGCACACCATAACGGAATGTTTGGTATATTAGTAGAGGGTTGTTTATCAATCGATATAAAATCTAATCTTGCCCAATATAATAACTGGAGTGGAATATATGTTTCTAACAGTGATGAAACCACTTTGTCGGACAATACTGCTAGTAACAATTACCAACATGGAATTGTTGTAGATGATAGCGATATAAACGTTATAAAATCTAACGTTGCAAAATATAATAATTGGAGTGGAATATTCTTGGATATAGGAAGCGATTATAATTTAGTATCTAACAATATCGCAAGTAATAATAATGACCATGGAATATTCTTAAAAAATTGTGCGGTAAATACTATAAATAGTAATACTGCGAGTAATAATGGAAAGAATGGAATTCATCTACTCTATAGCGATATAAATAGCATCACGTCTAACACTGCAAATAATAATAAAAATGGGACGTTCTTAGAAAATAGCGACATGAATACAGTTGCGAACAATGTATTCCTAGGCAATGTTCACTGCTATAATGAAACGGGAAGTATGGGAAATGTCTTTGAAGACAATTCTTGTACGGGAGGAGGTGGCCCAACCATAAATCTGACTTTTACATTACTAATCATCGCAATTATAGAAGGAGTAGCTCTCGCGGGAATTGCTGCAATCTATTTTAGGAGAAAGCGAAAATAAATTTTTTTTTTTTTTTTAATTTTGTCTGTTGTTCTAAATTAATCTTAGAAGAAATAGATTAATCAAATAAGTTGAAATGAATAAAGTAAAAAAAGCTAATTTTTAATCAGGTGTAAGTGAATCTAAATCTGACAGATCTAAGCCGCTGTCTGAAATCTCAAAGCCACTGTCCGCTAAAAATTCGTCAAGAATCTCTCTTAGTTCGTCACCAGATCTCTTTAGAATTAATCTAATTAACCCAATATTGATGTCAGGATCTGAAATTAATGTGAGAACTCCCTTAGGGCCGCAAGATGATGCGAAAATCTTACCCCCAGTAAATTCTGAAGTTACAATTTCAAGATTTCCAAGTTCCAGATTTTTACCTTGTTCTTCTGAAGCACAGAACACTGCTGAAGCGATTGCACCAATTCCATCAACATCAGCTGGGAAATAAGAAAATTTTGAAACACTTGCAATAGTAAGTCCTGTTCTATCAACTAAAATAACTTTTTTGATACCACTTTCACTTTTAATAATCTTGCTTAGAATATTATCGAAGCTTTTCGTGTCAATACTAATTGCAATACACCTTTTTAATTAATGTTAGTAATGTGATGTTTAATATAATAATATATTCTTCAATCTTTAAAACTATTATAATCATTTGAATTTATAAAATTATCTTTTTAAAATCTTCCATGGGAAATCTAGGAAAACTAATGTTTTAGATGTGATTAGAATAATCCATATATTAATTTAAAATATTTTCACAATTCTAATAATTAGTAATACATACTTAATGTGAAAAAACGGTGTGGGATTCTTGAGGTATGATATTGAGAAGAGATTACATAGAGTTAAAATAGAAATGAATAATAGGAATATTAAATGCGAATATGCTAAAGCCTGCAGTGAAGCTGAAAACTCCTATAGATGCAACGAGTTTTATCGAAAATGCACCAAATATAAACGATTTAAATGAAGTTTAGAACTGTTTAAAATCATTTTATATGGTGAACATTCATCTTACTTTGTGTTATGGATCTCTGTGATACTATAAATAATTTAATTTTTAAAAAGTTACGAAATACAATAAAAACATTTTTATATCGTATATCGCCACTAGTATTCTAATATTTGTCTGGTAACATATGATTTTAATAATATTATTATTGATTTTAAGAAGAGCAACAGTTATTAATTTTAAAAATGGTTTCTATTTTATTAAATAGAAAAAATTGAAAATTATGATTATACAAATTAAGAATTAAGATAAGTGAATAAAATTGTTTTCAAAAAAAATTAAAGTTCAAATTATAATTGTTATTTTACTTATTTCTTCATTCGCTTTAATATTTAGATATAAAAACCATAATAATTCTTATTTTAATGTAAATGAGCAAGATAATATTCATACTTCTGCTCAGATTTCAGAAACAAAACAATGGATAAAGAACCCTACGTTTGAATCTCCAATAGAACCTTCTTGGTATTGGAAAAATGGTACAGAAGGCGATAATTCAGATGTGAATGCCACTTCAAGCCCTGGTCAAGCAAATTTTGAAGTATTAGGGGAAACAAGAACCTTTACTGTAGTATCTGGAATTGTTAACTCCTCTACATCACCTGGTTGGAAACAATTTGATAAACCAAGTTTTCTTCAACCGGATACAGCAGAAATTCGATCTTATGGGTGTTTTGTTTATCATTATTGGTATGATGATCCTAATCAGTTTCCAAGTGTTCAATGGAGAACAAATATAAGTATGCCAATAGATATGTCTGATTATATTATAACTTCCGCATCTTTAGAGGTTATTGTAAATGCAACTGTTAGTAGTGATGTTGATACTCCAAATGATGGCGCTTACTGGGAAAATTTTGCAATAGGAGATTCTGTAACATATTATGCTCAAATTACAGATCTAGAGTATAATGCACCAATTTATACCGTTGCTTCAAATAAAACGAGATATTTAGGGCAAAATTCTCCTCCAATATTAACTTTAACCAATAAATCATTAGATCCAGTTAGTGAGGTTGATATAATTGCTGCTTTAAATTCTGCTTTTGAAAAAGATTCCTCACATTCAAATTTCACGCTTACTTTAGGAATTGATATATATTGTGAAGATAACCTTCAATCTAGTGATCCTGATACTTTTAATGAATTAATAATTAAAACCTGTAATCTAACTTTTACAGTTATGAAAAAAATTGATCAATCTACAACATTGTCATGGAATCAAATCGGTGATGAAATCACGGGGACTAGTGTACAAATCATAGATGCGAATTTTAACTTTAAATATAAAGTTGATAAAATTTGGCCAACGTCTGCACCTCTTTCTGAACTAAGATTTTATATAAATAATAAGAGTTATGATGCTGGAATAATTAAGTTATCTTCTGCAACTACATCTTTTCAAGAAGCAAAATCTGGGGGATTTGATGTAACTGATTTAATTACTGCTAACGTTAATATTTCCGTTTCAATAGAAGTATTTCTTAAAGACACATTTGAACTAGATGAAGTATATATTATTTCAATTGATGAAGTTTATCTAAACATCTCGTATATAAAAACCTTTCCAGATTACGGAAGTGAGTTACAATTGTTTTTAAATAAAGAAAATAAAACTACTGATCCCATGATACAGATATCTTATTTTGACACATTAAATATTACTGTTACTTATAAAGAAAATGAAACAGGAAATCATATTTCAAATTCTACTGTAAAAATTGAGGGAAAAGTATCTGATAAGCTAGAGGAAGATGAAATATTTGAACATTATTATATTCTTATTAATACTTCAGAATTAGGACTTGGAGCAAGTGTTTTAACTATAAGTGCTCAAAAAGATAATTATGAGGTTAAGAGTGTTCAGATTTATATTGAAGTAATTGAGCAACCAACAGAACTTCAATTAGTAATAGATGATATTCAGAGAAGTAGCAAAGAGACTATCGATGTTAAATTCAATGAATTGTTAAATGTTACTGTATTTTTTAAAGATAACCTTACAAATACCCATATCAATGGAGCTACAGTTAATTTATTAGGTATTGGAAATTTCAGTGAAACAATTAATCATTATAACTTAACTTTAAACACTAATGATTTAAATCAAGGAATTAATATCCTAACTATTTTTGCACAATTAGATAATTATCAATCTCAAACAATTCAATTCTTCATAAATGTAATAGAAATAGCAACAGAATTATTGATGTTTTTAGATGGAAACCAAACATATGTTCGTGATACGATTTACAATCAAATTGATGAGTTTATCAACATATCTGTTTATTATCGAAACAATAACACAAAAGAACATATAATTGGGGCAAGTGTTGATTTATTGGGGTTTGGAAGTTTAGACGAATTAAATAATCAATATAATTTTTCCTTGAACACTAATGATTTAGTTCGGGGTATTAATGTATTAACTATTTATGCTCAACTAAATAATTATCAATCCCAGACTTTTCAGTTTTTCATTAGTATTGAAGAAAGAGGTACAAATTTACTTCTCTTCATTGATGAAGTTCAAGAATATCCCAGTGACACTTTCAACACTCAATTTGATGAAATTATAAATATAACTGTTTTATATCGTGATGATAACACAAATATGGACATAAGTGGAGCGAGTGTAGAATTATTAGGAATAGGATTTCTAAATGAGACTTCAAATCAATATAATATCTCAATAAGTACTAACATTTTAGAAAAAGGGATAAATATTTTAACAATTTTTGCTCAATTAAGTGGTTATCAGCATAAAACAATTCAATTTTTTATAAATGTTGATGACAGGGCAACAGAATTATTATTATATATAGATGGTGTTCAATTGAATGATAGTGATACAATTCAAGTAGAAATTGATGAAAATATTAATATAACTACTTTATTTCGTGATAAAATTACGAATTTACATTTAGGTGGGGCGAGTATAGAATTATTAGGAATAGGATTTCTAAATGAAACTTCAAATCAATATAATATTACGATTAATTCTAATGATTTAGAGCTAGGAATTAATATATTAACGATATTTACTCAGCTAAACAATTATCAACCGAATTCAATTCAAATTTTTGTTGATGTGGTTAATAAAGTAACTAATCTAATTGTATGTTTAAATGGAATAGATAAAACCAATGATCCTGTATTAACTCTTCCAATTAATAGTCTATTAAATTTAACTATAAAGTATTTACATAATCAAACGGGCCTTGAAATAAGTGGAGCATTGTTACAATTGATCGGTGAGGGCCTCATTGAAAATATAAATGAGAATGTTAATTTTTCACAATATTCATTTATTCTCAATACAACAAATTTAGGGATTGGAGTAAGGTTATTTACAATTGTGGCTCAAGCTACAGATTTTCAGATAAGTACAGTTGATATTAGAATAACTGTTAATAGAATTAGCACATCAATAAACACACTTTCTGGAGAAACATATTTTGATATTAGTTCAGAAGATGATTTTCTCATACAAATTGTCCTTAATAACACTGATTTTGGTGAAATTATTAAAAATGCAACAGTTACTTATCGTTGGGAACGAGGTCAAGGAGAATTGGTTGATTTAGATAATGATGGCATTTATGAAGTAGTACTACGGAATCTGCCTGCTGGCTCATATGTTATAATCATAAATGCTTATGCCGGAGAAGATTATGAATTTGAAACTTTTGAAATAATTTTAAATGCTAGAGCAAAACCCGGATTTGATTATACATTTATTATAATTCTACTATCAATTGGGATCCTTGGACTTGGAACCTACTTCGTTTTATATCAAAAATATTTTAAATACCCTCCAAAAGTGAGGAAAATAAGAAAGTTGAGAAAGAAAATTAGTAAAAATAAAAGGTTAAATCCTATTTCACTTCAAACACGGGATGATATTATTAGAAGTAAAATACAAATGAATAAACAAATGTTAGAACAAGAAAAAATATCGCCGGAGACAAAAATTCAAGTTGAGGATTCAGATGTAAAAAAAAAAGAAGGAGGAGGAGTTATTGAGTAAATTGAAGCGGGGGTGTCAAAATTGATGCGAAAAAATTATAGAACTATTATTTTAATTATTCTCCTTACCTTTTCCTCACTGATATTTCCTTTCTTTAGCTTATTTAGTAATACTGGTAAATTTGAAGAAATGAATAATGAAAATATTTTGCAATATTCAGGTGAAACAGTTTATAACAAAGAATGGTTGGATAACAATGATTTTTCAACTCAAGCTGATTGGTTTTATTCTAAAGGAGCGCAAGGTGATAATTCCACTGTAGATGCAAATATAATTAATGGTCAAGCTAATTATAAGATTATTGGAGACAATGATACTTTTGATATTCTGGCTGGTGAAGTAAATTCTTCAACTTGGTTTGGATGGGGGATATATAACAATAGTGATTATTTATTACCTGATGTTTATGAAATTAATGCAACTGGATGTTATGTTTATCATTATTTAGATGAAAGCGAGGGACCTACTGGTGAAGGACAAGTTCACAATTTTCCTAGTATTCATTTTAGGAAAAATATTAGTTTACCTCAGGATATGTCTGATTATGAAATTATATCGGCTTCGCTAGAGGTAATTTTTAATGCAAGTGTGGAAGATACTGTTGATACTCCTGGTGATAGTCCTCTTCCTCAAGAAGCAATTTATGATTCTGTTACATTCTATGTCGAAATTGCTGATTTAGACCTAAGCTATGCATTTAGAGTTGCTGAAAACAAAACTACAGATTTAGGACAAGATGATCCACCAATATTAAATATAACTGACAGAGAATTAACTTATGTAAGTGAAAGTGACTTAATTACAGCACTCAATCTAGCTCTTGAAAAAAATCCTTCCCATTCCGATTTTACAATAATATTAGGTATGGATATTTACTGTGAAGATAACGCTTTTCCCGATTATGATGAATGGAATGCTTTAATATTTAAATCATTTAACTTAACATTGAGTTATGAGAGGAAGGTAGATAAATTTTCTTCAGTTTCTTGGAATCAAGAAGGAAATCAAATTACAGGAAGTAATGTTCAAGTTACTGAAGCAAACCTAAAATTTAAATATACAATTAACCAAGATTGGCCTACAGCATTATCTCCATACTCAGAAATTAAAATATTAATAAATAATAATCCACATCCAGAAACAATAAGATTAAGTTCCGCAAATACTTCTTTGCAAGACGCTAAAGTTGGTGGTTTTGATGTAACAAATTTAATTTTAAAAAACGTAAATATTACAGTTTCAATTCAAGTATTTATAGCTAATACCTTTGAATTAGGTAGGAATATTACTATTTCTATAGATGAAATTTACCTAAATATTACTTATGTTGAAACTTTTTCTGATTATGAGACCCAAGCTCAATTATTTTTAAATTCTGAAAATAAAACTGCGGATCCATATATTCAAATACCTATTGCTAATAATTTAAACATTACAATAAAATACATCGATAATCAAACCTTAAATCATATCACTGACGCATTAGTCCAATTAGAAGGGAAAGAATCTGGAGAATTGGTTGAAAATTCTTCATTTGAACAATATACCATTATTATAAATACATCCAAATTAGATATAGGTTTATGGCCCTTAAGTGTTATAGCACAAAAGAATAATTATGTAACCCAAACATTTCCATTCTATGTAAACATAATTGAAAGGCCAACTGAATTTAAGGTCTTTGTGAATGGTGAGGAAAAGACTACTAATAACACTGTAAAGATAAAATCTAATGAATTTATGAATATTACTGTTTTATATAAGGATAACTCAAGTAAACAACATTTAAGTGGAGCAAATGTAAGTATATCTGGTATAGGAAATTTTGATGAATTAAATGAGCAATATAATCTTACACTAAACTCAAACACCCTTGGTTTAGGTTTTCATGTTTTAACTATCAATGCACAGACACAGAACTATACTATACAGACTTTTCAATTATTTGTTGAAGTATTTGAAAGAGAAACAGAATTAAGGTTATTTATTAATGGTATTCAGAGGTTTGATAATAATATTATTCGAGTAGAAGTATTTGAATCCATAAATTTAACAGTTTTTTATCTCGATGATAGTTTAAAAACATATTTGAGCGGTGCAGGGATTTCATTACTAGGTTTTGGTAATTTCAGTGAAATTGGTAATCAATATAATTATACTCTAAATTCGCTTAATTTAAATTTAGGATTTAATGTAATAACTATTTATGCTCAATTAAATAATTATGAGACTCAAGTTATTCAATTTTATATTGAAGTTTTTGAACGGGAATCAGAAATACTATTATTTATTGATAGTAATCCAATAAATGCGAGTGATACTATACAAGTTGAAGTGAATCAGTTCTTAAATATTACTATTTTTTATAAGGATAATTTTACGAAACTGAATCTTCCAGGTGCTATAGTTGAACTCATTGGTTGGGGTAATTTTAGTGAAATCAGCAGCCAATATAATTATACAATTGATACTAATGATTTAGAACAAGGAATAGCTATATTAACTGTCCAAGCAAAATTAACTAATTATAAGTTTCAAACTATTCAATTTTATGTAAAGGTAGTTGAAAGAGATACAGAGTTGCAATTATATATTAATGATATTCAAATAAATGCGAGTGATGTTATACAGGTAGAAGTGAATCAGTTCTTAAATATTACTATTTTTTATAAGGATAATTTTACGAAACTGAATCTTCCAGGTGCTATAGTTGAACTCATTGGTTGGGGTAATTTTAGTGAAATTGGCAGTCAATATAATTATACAGTTGATACTACTGATTTAGAACAAGGAATAACTATATTAACTATCCAAACAAAATTAACTAATTATAAGTCTCAATCTATACGATTTTATGTAAAGGTAATTGAAAGTTCTTCAAGTATACAATTATATTTAAATGGTGAAGATAAAACATTTGATCCTGTAATAGAATTACCAATAGGATCAAGCCTAGATATAACAGTAAAATTTACTGATAATATTACAGGATTTCATATTTATAATGCATCCGTCAGAATTGAAGGAGACCTTGTTTTACTAAATTCAACAGAAAATATTGGATTAGAACAATATTCATTTAACATTGATACAACAATTCTAAAGATTGGGGTTAATCTGCTTAAACTCACAGCTTATAAGCCCAATTATAAGATCAAGGAGATAAACTTAAGAATTACCATCAACAAGATAAGGGCAGTTATTAGTACAATATCAGGAGAATCTTATATAATCATTGGATCAGGACAAAGTATTAATTTGAGAATAATATTGAACGATACTGATTTTGGAGGTACAATAAAAGGAGCAATAGTGACATATAGGTGGGCATATGGTCAAGGAAACCTCACAGATTCTGATAATGATGGTATTTACGAAGGATTAATTGAAAGTGTTCCTATTGGAACATATATTATTACTATAACCGCGTCAGGTTATGAAAATTATGACTTTGAAAGTTATGAAATAATTTTAAGTGTAATAACTGAAGAGGGAGGTCCAGAGAGTTTAACTTGGTTGGTGTACATTTTGGTGGGTGTAATTGTAGGTTTAGTTGGAGTATTTAGTGCCTACCAACTGCATTTTAAATACCCACCAATGGTTAGAAAAATAAGAAAATTACGTAAAAATATAAGAAAAGACAAGAAAACAAAACCAATTATACTTAGTCAAAGAAATGAAATATTACAAAATAAAATCAAGTCACAAGCAGATATTATTGGTTTTGAGTCACAATTACCAGATAAGATAATTGAGGAAAATAAAATAAAAAAATAAAATAGAAAATTAACAGAAAAAGAGTGGAAAATTAATGGCTAACGGATTTGTAATAACAGAATGGACAGAAGATCAAGGATTGGAAGTTACCTTTAGTCATCCAGAATCTTTAAATATAGATTTAGATGATATGATGCGTATATTCTATGCTCATATCACAGGAGCAGGGGAAGCGGGTAATGTTTTAGTAAGGTTAGAAAAAGCACGATCTAATGTTTCAAGTTACTTCACAGGAATGGAATCAGCGAGACCTTTAATGATAAATATTATGTTGGAATTAG
Source organism: Promethearchaeota archaeon (assembly GCA_019894975.1). Classification (GTDB taxonomy): domain Archaea; phylum Asgardarchaeota; class Lokiarchaeia; order Sigyniarchaeales; family SOKP01; genus Loki-b32. Next base: position 67,947 of record JAGXNO010000012.1, read on the forward strand.
GGGAGGATCCAGAGATGTTTGGTGAAGCAGTATTACATGAAATAAATCAAGCGATTTTGAAATATTTAATTCAAATGGGAACGAATGTTTCTCAAAAATATGAAATTACAATGGAATTAACAAAATATTTAAAAAATACTCTCATCCTCTTAGATCGTTTAAAAAATTTAACAAAAGAACAAAGATTAGCACGGATTTATAGTAGTGAGAAAGGAAGAACAATTCTTGAGATATTACAGGATAAAGCATTATCCAAGAAGGAATTACAGGGAATATTAGAAGATAAATTAAATAAATTGATTTCAAATATAGACATTACTCTTGATCCATTCATCAAAACTGGTTTAGTAAAGCAAGATTGGATTGGAGATGAGACAGATGTCACACTGTTTCTTCTTTCGGATTTTACATTATACAGAACACCTATTCCTAAATTAGTAGAGGACTCTAGAAATAATCTTCCGACACCTACATTAGCTACAAAATATTTTGAGGAAGTATCAAATTTCTTTGAGGATTATAAACCTAATTTAGAGGATAGTTTAAAAATAGCTCAAAGTATGACTAACCCCGATAAGTATGACTATATTACCCTTTTTAGAGAAAGAGCTTACCCTCTAAATAAGATTCCAAGAGGACCTGGAGAAAGTATAGAACAAATTGGTGGTTTACTAAGAGCCATGGAAGAAGATAAAATAATAAAGATTTTAACAGATGAGAAAGGCACGGAATGGGTATTTTTACTAACAGATATAGCTACAGATACATTCTATCCAGAATATATAATAGAAAAAATTCGCAATCATAGAGTAGAAGGAAACTTAAATAAGGATGTAGCAATAAAACACTTAGAATTTCTCGAAGAAGTTTATAAAAAGTAATTAGGTGCATAAATCAACTTGTCTAATGAAGAAGATTCAGCAACAATGCAGGTTTTGGAACTAATTGGGCTAGCCCATGATGAAGTTGATACTTATTTTAAGATTACAGGAAGAGGTCCAGTAATGACTGGAGAAATAGCTCTTCTTGCAGATGTACCTGAGGAAAGAGCTGCTGAAATAGCGACTAATTTATTTCAGAAAGGACTTCTCAAACAAATACCGGGTAAAACTCCAATATATGAAGCACTACCTCCATATGCTGCCCTTTTAAGTCAAATCCATCAATTTAAAGAAACAATCAAGACCTTTCAACAAGTTACTCCAAAGAATATACAAGAGCGATTTGACTCATTAGAGACTCATTCTGATAAGCTTAAAAAACTAGATGATTACCGTAGTTATTTGCAAATAATGAAGCAAAAATTACCTGAACAAATTAAGACACAATTTGATAGATTTGAGAAAGAAATTGAACAAGTAAATAGATTTAAAGACGTTAGACGATTTATTCTAAACTTAAAAGAAATTGTTCCCGCAGAAATTACAAAAGAATTTGCTGCAATGGAAACACGATTAGATTCGATGAAAAATGAGATTTCAAATCGATTCGAAAAACAGTTTAGAATCGGTGCCCTAAAAAATATGGCTGAAAAAATAGTTTCTCGAGTAATTTCGGAGCAGTTCAAAGACATTACTGTAATTTTCCGTGATAAATTTGTAGCTACTACACAAAATATGCTTGATCAAGTAATAGAGCAATTAGGAAGTATTACAGAAACAGCTGGTGAAATTAGTAGTGATCTAGGGACCGTATTTTCTGATATAGAAATTGGATTGAAAACTACTTTAGAAGATTTGGAAAATAGAGTTTCAGGAGTTTACGATGATATTATTACAGGAATAAATGAATTAAAAGACTTATTCAGGGTAGAAATTTTCGAAACAATTCAAAATGATATCATAAATAATATTGTTACTCAATTAGATAGCGCTGAATTAACAATGAATGAGTTTTGGCGACGATCGAAAGAAGTATCATTATTGAGTTTTAAAGATGTTTGGTTTGTGAGAAGTATTGAAGGAATTAAGTCACAAATTAACGAGTCATTAACGCGCGTCAAGATGCGGGTTCATATAATCGCCCCTAAGTTAGAAGATATTGATCTTGTAGCACTTTCAAGGCTAAAAAGACATATTAATATACGGATTTCAACAAATTTTGATCTTAATAATCCAGAAGATCAAATGAAATTTCAGGAAATTGCAGAACATCCTAATTTCGCATTAAGGCACTATGGAAGAGAAAATTTATGGTCTATTAACAAAGATTTTGAAGAGGTTGTCATATGTGTTCTATCTCGTTCAGAAGAAGGTGAATTGCAAGTTGCGGGAATGGGTTCTGTAATTGAAGAGCATGTAAAACTGTTTGCTGCTGTTTTAGAAGATGTCTGGATCCAAAGCAAAAAGTTAGATCAGGTGGAAGTATTACATGAATTAAAAAGAATAGTCAAACCAAGTATTCCTATGGAACGACCTACACCCTCAATACCTACCCCTATAAAAAGAGAACCTGAAATAAGCACACCTATCGTTCCTGAAAGCCCACCCCCTATACCACAAGAGCCAGTTAAAATTGAACCTACAGTAAAAATCGAACCTTCGGTGGAAACACCAACATTTAAACTGGAATCAAGTATGTCAACAGCTGCGATCGGATCAACTGATGCATATCTTTCAACCCAAATTGATAACTTACTTAATAATCTCCCTAATATGACAGGATATGATATCGCCACGCAACTACAAAGTATTCAAGATGACATTCTTGAAAGAAAAGGATTTAGTGGTGTTCTTAGGCAGATAAGAATGGGGATTACTCCCTTAAAAACTAATCCTAATATACTTAATCCCACTGAACGGCAAGAGTTAATTTCAAAAATTAACTTTTGGAGGGGAAAATTAAATATTTAAACAAATTTTTCACTTATCCTTTTAGATTGTAGAATTAGAATAAATCTGGACTATTTATTTTAAGATATTTACTTGCAACAAGAAGTATCTCTTCTTTATAACCAATATAAGCAAAAAGTTGATGCTTAGCTTTCCCATGAGAAGCATTATCAATTGCTTGAAAAGGATTTAACTGAATTTCAATCTCCCCAAAATTTAGCATTGGTTTATCTGGGGATTCGGAATTATAAGATTGAATAACGCCAATTTCTAATTTGGGATGATCTCTAGAAACATCGAAACAATCGTTCTGAGTTTTTGGAATATCATCTGATAACTTTACAACAAACCCATACTCCTCTGATTCTGGGAGTTTTACTATATAACCAATTTTTGCGGGAATATCAAAATTGATATCTTCGGGACGAATCGCAAGCTTGTATATATCATCTACATCAATCTTAAATGCTACAAAATTTTCCCCAATCTTCAATCTATCTTTAGGAATTGTTCTAAAATAAGAAAGAGGTTTTGAGTTTGCCTTAGTAGGTATTAAAACTGTACCAGGGGATTTAGCACCACCACTTATAACTGTTGCTAGACTCCATCCATTAACTTTCAGATTAGGTCTATAAAAGACGCAATCATCCAAGAATTCTATCCCACAATGGTTTAATCCCGTAGAAAAGGGTTCCTTTATAAGTTTAAATTGACGAGTTATTTCTCCCTGATATCCTTTCTTAGTTCTCTGGTTCGTTACAAAAATTCCACTTGAAACCGTAACGGAATTTTCTGAATCCATCAATATTTCATAGGTGGCAGGATCAAGTCCATTGGGACAAAACCAATCTGTAAATGTTTCGGGTTGTTTATAGAAGAAATCTCTTTCAGGGCTGATCCAGTATCTATCTCCCCCAATTTCATGACTTCTGGCTTTTATAGCTTCTCTTATATGAGGATTTACCCATAATAAATTATAACAGTTATCTTTAGGGAAAATTCCTAAGGGTCTTCCCCCATATTCTGAAATAATGATTGAACTTTCCTCTGATTCTAATTCTATAAATCTTGTATTATCCTTTATAGTAGAGATTAGTGTTTCCCTTGTGAAGTAATTCATAATTAAAAATGAGTATTTGAGGATTTTAAGGTTTTTTGTTTATCTAGTATCGTTTTATTGAATTAAGTTTCAAGACAATTTTGTCATTTTTCTTTACTGGAATATTTAAATTTCAGTAGTGTTTAAAGTAATTGAACCTATGGTAAATGTTTATTCTGATAATGATTGGAAAGATGTCATTCCACACGTTCCACCTGGCTTTGACAGAGGAAAGTATAATATTATTTTTGATCAGCATTCCCATACTGTATTTAGTGATGGTAAGTTAACTATCAAACAGAATGTTGAATGGCATATTGCAATGGGATTTAATGCTATAGCATTAACTGATCATAACAATATGCACCATTTAGAAGCGGTTGAACAGGTGCGAGAAGAATACAAGGATATTATTATAATTAGTGGATTAGAATGGACGACAAGAAGAATTCACTTAAATTTTCTTGGAATTAGAGAATGGAAATTTAAAATTCCTATGAAACCTAAAGATCAGGATATCATTGATGTTATTAATCAAACTCACAATCAAGGTGGTTTAGTTGTTTGTAATCATATCCCCTGGAGCATCAATGAATTTAAAGTAAAAACACACCCTACACCCAAAGCACTACTAGATTGGGGCGTAGATTTTTTTGAAATTGTCAATGATGATTCACTCCCTGAAAATGTTTATGACAAGGAAACCTATGATTTTTGTCAAAAGCATAAAGGAGAGGTTGGGATCCTCACAGGTACTGATATGCATAAACCAGATGGTTTAGTAGGGGGAGGAGTACACGGTTGGACTATTATGAATATATCAGAATTTACTGAAGATGCTCTAATGCGTGAATTGAAAAAGAAAAACACGGAAATTATCTACTCAAAGACACCTTATTTAGATCCCGGAATTCATAAACTTAAGGTATGATCAAGGCATCTTCGTGAAAGCACACTTTCACGAGTAATTATATATTGTGTGATGTTTCTCTCGTAATATCATGATAACATTCCTCAATTATGAGAAAAGTTTAAAATTTATAGCATGGGGTAACGTTTTATATACCAACAAATCAATTTGTAGTATAATTAAAACTGGTTTGGAATAAGAGGTGATTATATTTGCCAAAAATAGCACATTTTGAAATTAATGCGGATGATATTGAAAGAGCAAAAAAGTTTTATGAAAAGACTTTTGATTGGGAAATTGAAAAATGGGAAGGTGGAGAATACTGGACGATAAAAGCTGGAGAAGATGATGAAGGAGGTATTAATGGGGGGTTACAGAAAAGAGAGGATCCAGAAGATCAAGTTCTTAATTACATTACAGTAAAATCTGCTGAAGACGCAAAAGTTAGAATTGAAGAATACGGTGGAACCATAGTTTCTCCTAAAATTACTGTCCCAGGAGTTGGTCATTTCTACATGTTCAAGGATACTGAAGGAAATAAACTTGGGATTACGCAAGAAGATGAAAATGCAAAATAAATATTAATCTTTAATATCCATTTTTTTAAATTATTAATTTCAAATTAAAAAAATAAAAGTAGTAAAAAAAAATTTGTTTTATTCTACAATCTCAGCGATTTGTAATGGTTCTGTGAGTTCTTCAACTTCCACAATTTCTTCAGACTCCATCATAATTGCCCTATCGAGAACTTCAAGTTGTCTTATTTGTGTAAAAAACCATATACCTAACGGTTGAATAATCCCAATTATTGCAAAGACAAGGAATAAAGGAACGATGCCCATAATCTCTGATAATGGTCCTGCAAGAAGTGCTCCTATTGGTGCGATTGCCATAGAAATCATGTGATCAATTGACATTATTCTACCGATTTTATCTTTAGAGACAACTGTCTGCAAAATAGAGAGATACAATCCAACTGTTATCGGAAAAAGCACCCACGCAGGAAAGAGAGCTATAATCATTAGCAGAAAATTTCCTTTGGGTGCGAGAATGGCAGGTATTTGACATATAAAGAACAAAGATGCCCCAATTATGTTTATTTTAATTTTGTGCTTCCACGTTTTCTTGATTGACATGATTATGGAGCCTACTACACTTCCAACTTGAGCAGAAGTCATAAGTAAGGCAAGATTCAGAGCAGAACCGCCATGAGTATATCTTACAAAATAAGGCATTAACACAGCCCAAGGTCGGTGAATAAAATTCCAAAGCATCGCAAAAGCAATCATCGCAAAGAGTCCTGGAATCAATTTGATTGTTAATAATCCTGTTTTGAAATCTTTAACAAAAGATTTTTTGGTAGCCTCTTCAGTGACCGTTTTGTGCCTTGAGGGTATTTTAATAAGGACTAGCGGAATAAGAGCTATCAAAAACGTGATGATATCAATGAAGAAAATTTGTTCCACATTATTTTTGAAGATTTCTAATAATGTTGCAGCGATTAAGGGACCTATGGTAAAAATTAATCCAGAAAATAAAAAGTTAAATCCATTTACTCGACTTAAATGCTTTTTAGGAACCATAACAGGGATTAAAGATTGGACTGCGGGTAATTGAAATGCAAACAATGAGGCTCGAAAGAAATTGATTCCTAGAACTAACCACACATTATTAATACCAAATAGAAAAAATATAAATAGCAAAAAGGTGACTGCTGCTTGTAATGAATCTGAGATAGCAATAATCGCTTTCTTACTCCATCTATCAGATAACACTCCGGAAAAAGGAGTAACCACAATTTGCGGAATAAACATCAAGAAAACTGATATTGATAAAACAACAGCACTCCCAGTCTCAATCGTCAACCACCACGTGATAGTAAATCCTACTATCAGCGAACCTAACATTGAGAAGTTCTGGCCAAAAAGAAAAAAAATATAATGTTGATAGCCTTTAGTTGGTGTTTGCTCCATTTTCTCAAACCTTAATTTAATTTTCAGTATTATATTTGTTATATTTATTCTACTAATCATCGATTAAATAGATTTAATTCCTGAACTTTAAACCCTTGTTGAACTATATGTGAACTATAAATCCTGTTAAAAGATTTAAGCTTTTGACTAATAAGGAAAAAATATTCTATGTTACATATAGAAATAGATTAATTACTAGAACTATTTTGTATTTTATGATTCAAGCAATTATGTTTGACTTATGGAATACGTTGTTTATCAATAAATCCTATTCTAAACAAAGAGTGGAAAACTTATTCCAGTTTTTGCATGAAAGAGAAA
>JAGXNO010000130.1 GCA_019894975.1 Promethearchaeota archaeon
ACATAAACGTGCCCGAACGGAGAATCTTGTTGAGTTACATGGGACCGCACATGAAGCAATATGCATGCGATGCCACAAGGTATATCCTATTACAATAATGATAAACCAAGTACTTAAGAGTAGAGGAAGTCCTTCTTGTGAGGATTGTAATGGATTATTAAAACCTAACGCTATTTTTTTCGGAGAACCTCTCAATTCTGACACTTTATTCGCGGCAGAAAAGATGTTATCTAATTGTGATTTATTGCTGGTTTTGGGATCATCTCTGTTAGTATACCCCGTTGCATTTTATCCACGGAAAGCGTTATCCAATGGTTCTAAATTAGTAATAATTAACATTCAAGAAACCGATATGGATGATCAAGCAGAAGTAGTGATTCATGAAAAAATCGGTGAAGTAATGCCTAAAATCGTTGAAATTGTTATTGAAAAACTGCAATGAATTTTTTAAAAGAATTCATAGCGGCGAGAGTTGTGCATACTTGGTAATTTTTTATTTAGTACACCTTTAGCACACCTATATTTCATCCAATATAAGTAATTATCTCTCTATTAAGAAGAAAATAAAATAAAAAAAAATTATTATTTAGTTATTCTTTACCTCGGACTAATTTAATCAAAAAGATTATAAGGAATATACCTCCGATTGTGACGCATGTAATCGGAAGGAACTGAGAAAAGATCCCAATAATCAAACCTTCTGCTGTGCTAATAGAATCTAAAAAATCCTGCCAACTGTCAATAATAGGTGTAGTCCAGTTTAATAACGGAGGCAATAAAAACATTGTTATTATAAAAATAACAACCAAAATTATTGCAATTATAAATGCTGTCCATTTCTTCATACAAAACTACCTGATAATTTAACTGTTTATTTGTTCAAAAAAATTTATTTTTTTTTTATTTTTAGCTCACCTATGGTTCCGGGATTATTTGCAAGCTAGATTTTTTTACTCTTCCTACTTATCGATGTCACTTCTTGTTGGTCTTGTACCACAGTAGTCCATAATATAACGCTGGACCGCCAATAGTAATTATAAGTGCAAAAATAAAGAGCATAAGGCTTGGAGCGAATACACTGTAAAGAATCCACATTATTATCAATAAGACGACCCATATCCCAACAAAAACCCAACTAGGTTTTTGCAATGCACTTTTTGCTTTTACATCACTCATTTTTATTATCCCATATTTTTTTTATATTATTAATTTATTATTTTTTTTTTTTATATTATTTATTATATATTTTTTTTATATTATGATTTCTATTGAAATTAGTTAAAACCTTACTCTTCTATTTGTATTTCCTTTATCAGTAAAAAAGCCAGGATAAAAATCCATAACTGATATGCATATATTGTAATCCTTTCGAATAGTCCAAGCA
>JAGXNO010000131.1 GCA_019894975.1 Promethearchaeota archaeon
GTTTAAAGATGAGATCGAAAAATTCTCAGATGAAGAAATGAAATATCTAGACGAAAATTCCGAAATAAAGAAACAATAGTATTACATATAGATTAAAGCACTATATTTGGTTGTTTTTTTTTTTAGAAAACCTCTTAGTTATTCTTATGATATTTTGTATAAATTTAGTCCTAGTGATTTTATAATGATTAAACAGATAGTGATATTTGGAATTGATTATTTTAGGAGATTTGGGAGATTTGGGTGAAATCCTCCCTTTTAATTAATTATATTAAAATTCAAACTACTCTCTTTTGTAATTGCATAATTTCAGTCCTTATGACTTTTTATTAGAAACAACCTAATAAGTTAGTAACTTTTAGTTAATAATTTTGGTGAAATTCATATGAAAAAAAAATTAATAAAAAAAAAAGAGAACAAATTCATCTTTCAAAGTGTTAATTGTAATAATAATAAGAAATCTTTAAGTGAATTAAAGAGTGCGGTGTAATCAATTGCAAAATTCAAAAAAAAAAGATATTTTGTTGGTTGTTTTAGTAATTTCAATGTGTATCTTAATTCCAAGTATATTAATAAATATACATAAAGATTTCAAAAGTATCAATGGTGAAAAGTATCCTAGGGAAATTGTTGATTCGCACCTACCCCAAGTATCTTCTGTTTATTACGAAGAAACGACAGGACAGGCATGGGGCGTTTATGTGAGCGGAGATTATGCATATGTGGCTAGTTATTTTTCGGGTTTAGCTATCATTGATATTTCCGACCCAACAAACCCCGGAGCACCCATCTACGAAGCCACGGCTGGAAACTCGTATTGTGTTTACGTGAGCGGAGATTACGCCTATGTAGCGGATGGAAGTTCGGGCTTAGCAGTCATCGATATTTCCGACCCGACAAATCCGGGTACGCCCGTTTATGAAGCTACGACTGGAACAGCATATGGCGTTTATGTGAGCGGAGATTATGCCTATGTGGCGGATGGATTTTCTGGCTTGGCGGTAATCGATATTTCTGACCCGACAAATCCTGGAACTCCGATTTACGAATATACGACTGGATCTGCTTATGACATTTATGTGAGTGGTGATTACGCCTACGTAGCGGATAGGAGTTCAGGTTTAGCAGTCATCGATATCTTCGATCCAACAAGCCCTGGAACACCTTTCTATGAAGATACGACCGGAAATGCGCAAAGTGTTTATGTAAGTGGAGATTATGTTTACATCGCTGATTATAGTTCGGGCTTGGTGATTATTGACATCTCCGATCCGACAAACCCAGGAACGCCCGTCTACGAAGCTACGTTAGGAAGTGCATATGGCGTTCATGTGAGCGGAAATTACGCCTATATTGCAGATAGTACTT
>JAGXNO010000132.1 GCA_019894975.1 Promethearchaeota archaeon
TATTGGATAAGCCGCAATTTTCTTAAAGATCTTTAAAGAAGATATATTTATAAATTCCTTAAGCTCAGTGTTATTTACTAACAAATCTCTAATTTTTTCACCGTAATCAGCTGACAAGAATTTATTCGTTGTTAAAAATGATAGATAACCTTCATTTTCTTTCAAAACACTCAATGATTTCTCTATAAACACGATAGAAAGATCATATAACCTATAAGCTGATTTGAAATTTTTTTTTAATTTTTTTTTGTAATCAATATCTTTTATTTTCTTATTTTCTACATAAGGAGGATTTCCAATAATCATATCAAAATTATTGATATCAAAATCCAATAAAAAATCTAAATGCAGTATATTGAGAGATACATGAATATCTTCATAAATATGGTTTAAATCTTCAAGCGACGCATTTGTAACATTATTTGAGTCCATTTTTGATAAATCTTTACTACTTGATAATAACCATGAAATTAGCCTTAATTTAGAAATTATGGACGCTGTTTTATCAATTTCGATGCCAAATAAAATATTCTCTATTATAAATTTCTTTGAATCATATTCATTTAACCCTATATCAAAAATTTTAAATATTTTTAAGAGTGTGTTTGCCGTGGATATCAAAAATCTTCCAGAACCACATGCAGGATCTAAAATCTTAAGAAGTTTTATTCTCTCTATTAGTTTTCTTTTTAATTTTGGCTGTTTTCCCAAAAGTGACTCTAAGGCTTTAGGATTAAATCCTTTTAAAAACATATCGTTAGATTCTACATCAAAATTTTCCAAAAAATCCTCGATATAGATTTTAAAAATATTTTTTACTATAAAATCAGATACTTCAATTGGAGTATAAACAATTCCCGAATGCTGGCTTTCTTCTTTATCATTAAGAATTTTATTTTCAAATTTTTCAATAAAATGTTGAAGAAATGTTGAAATTGTTTTATTAGAAGATAATTTCATTGAAATTTAGAGAATCCATTTCAAATATGAGTTTAATAGATAATATTCTTTTATTATTTTAGATTTCCTCATATATAAAAATATACTAAAATAAAAGTTGTTATTCTCATTAAAATATAATAGTAACAAATTTCGGAGTCTACATATATCGGTTAATAAAAGTGATTGAGACTTCATTTTTACAAGGTTTAATAGAAAATCCAGAAAAAATCTCTAATTTAGATATTGAAAATATTACTGAGATTTTACTTGAAGCGAAAAATATATTTGAAGATGATACTCTATTATTAGAATTTGATATGGGAGGAACAGAGGAAGTTTATGTAATTGGAGATATTCATGGAAACCTAGTATCGCTATTGAAA
>JAGXNO010000133.1 GCA_019894975.1 Promethearchaeota archaeon
ATTTCACATTCCATATTTTTATCAACTCTTTTTTATTATTCAATTATTTTTATTTTCTTAAATTTGAATTAAATCTAAGTTTAAAATAAAAAATTTAAATAAAATTTAAATGACTTCTATAATCTTTTGAAATTGCGTGTCTTTTCCACGATTTTTTAAAAGCGTTTTTAAATTGTTTTGTAGAATCAATTTCTAAAGCAAATTCACTATGTTTCATAAATATCTTAACTATTTTATGATTTCTAAATCTCTTATGAATTATTTTACATTTTGAACAATAATATTTTTCTTTTCCACTTAAATCCATATTTTAAATCAACTCCACTGTTTTTAATAAAACATTATAATAAATTTTCATATTACAAAATTCCTTATTTGTATCTTTTTTAGTCATATCTGGGTGTAGTTGTTTAGATTTTTTAAAATAAGCTCTTTTAATTGATTCTTTAGTAAAAGAAACGGGGTTTAAATCAAAATAAAAAAATACACTTAAAAAAGGCACCAATTTACTGATTTTACCTAATTTACTTCTTATCCAATAGCAACAATTAAACCTTTTAGCTAAAAGACAAATATCAGAATAACTAAGTTTCTGTAATGACTTTTCGATATTTATTTTATCAATTTTATATAAAATATCAGAAATAACAAAATTAGCATTTAATCTAAAATTCTGATAATCTCTGTAAATAGTAGATACACTTACACTTAAAACTTTAGCTATTTCTTTTACTTTATAACCACGACTAAGTAATTTAACAATTTCTTTTATTCGATAATTTTTAGGTATTTTCACTTTTTAATCAACTCTCTCTAAATTATTAACTATAGCATAACATTCTATTAAATCAAGAAAAATTTTATCAAAACTACAATTTTCATTAGAACAAAAAAATTCAGAGTTATCGTGTAATATTTCAGAACTACATTTAGGACATAGAAAACCAGATTTAATATGCTTATTACTTTCTTTAATTTGATTTTGTAAATTTTCATATAGGGTTTTATAGCTTACCATTTTTATTTTATCAACTCTTTTTTATTATTTTAATTTATTTTTTATTAATTATTATAATGATATACCATATTTAAATAAATTGGTATATCAAAAATTATATTGAATAATTATTCAAAATTATATTCTAAAAATTTATACCTGTGAAAAAAAATTTTTTTCTTATCAGGATAAAACGTGTCATTAAAATAAGTATGTATAAAATAAGACTTACAGAATTAGTCATTTTATATCTTAAAACTTATTACAACATAAACACAGCTCATTGGAAACTGTATCCACTTCTCTTATTGAAACACTATATTAC
>JAGXNO010000134.1 GCA_019894975.1 Promethearchaeota archaeon
ATCCACTATTATTAAAGAAATTGAAGCTGAATTGAATGAGTTAAAACCTCCTGAAATATTAAATAACGATCCTACGAGTGGAGATAGATTAATATGTGCTAAATGTGGAGCTGCTGGAAAAGATATAAAAACTATTGAAGATAAAAGCAAACCGTTGAGTTATATGGGAAACATTCCAATGTACGCTAAATATAAGGTTTGTAAAAAATGTGGAAATCAATTCTAAAGCGAAATTAAGAAAGATTGATATTTTAAACCACTTAAGAATAGCTGCGATAATTCCTATATCCTAAAAGAATAAAAAATTAAAAGTTTATTAAGAAAAGATTAAAAAAGATTATTTTCTTTGAGCTAAAAATGTACACATTTTATCGTGTGGTATTTCTTGAGTTTGACTAACTTCAACATCATTCATCCGGTACAGTTATCTTCATTATGGATTGCCACTCTTTCTCCTTTAATTAACTGTCGTTGTCCATACCGTAATCTATTTTCAATCGAAGCACAATCAGGTCGCGAACAATTACATAAACCCCCAATATAAGGACTACCATTCCTCATCCCGAAATTCATCAGATTTTGAACTAATCCTTTTTTATTCCATTTAATAACCCATTCTCGGGCTTCACGCTATTTCCTTTTTCTCCAAATTTTTTTAATTCTAAGTTCAAAAATTTAAAAGTTTATCAATTTAGCAAACTACTTTATAAATTAGCGAAAATTTCCTTAATTAAAAAACTTAAAATAAGAGTAAGAGAATATGAGAACGTTTGAAGAATATGTAGAAGATTTACTGAAAATGAAACCAAATGTCTATATTGGAGAAGAGAAAGTTGATCGAAGTGACAAAAGATTAAAAGGGGGAATGTATATCATAAAACAAACTTTTGATTGTGCTGCTTCAGAGGAATATGAAGATATCTGCACGACAACCTCGCACTTGACAGGAAATAAAATAAATCGCTTCACACATATCCACCAGAGCGAAGATGACTTGCTAAAGAAACAACTCATGACACGCTTACTATGTCAGAGAACTGGTGGTTGCATACAACGCTGCATGGGAATTGATGCTTTAAATGCACTCTCGATAATCACTTATGAAATGGATCAAGCTTTGGGTACCGACCATAATGAACGATTTAAAAAATTTTTAGAATATTTTCAGGAAAGGGACCTCGTTGCAAGCAGTGCGCAAACTGATGCTAAGGGAGACAGAATGAAAAGACCTCACGAACAAGAGGATCCAGATCAATATCTACGAGTTATAGAAACCAGAGAAGATGGAATTGTGGTTAGAGGATGT
>JAGXNO010000135.1 GCA_019894975.1 Promethearchaeota archaeon
AGCAACCACCATACAGACCAGTACGTGTGGAGATAAACTCATGAGAAGTGAGGTTCGGATTGCTGGTTTTGGAGGTCAAGGGATCGTGTTAGCGGGTTATATTATCGGGAAGGCTCTAGCGCTTTATGATGGATATCATGCTGTTATGACGCAGGCATATGGACCGGAAGCACGGGGCGGTGCTTCAAGTGCGAACATTGTGATATCAGATGAACCCATTGATTTTCCATTTGTCCAACAGCTAGACGTCTTAGTAGCATTATCCCAAGAAGCATATACAAGATTCCGTGAGTCAACAAAACAGGATACGTTCGTATTGGTTGATGAAGACCTGGTAAAACCGAAACCTGATGACGATGTATTAAAAATTCCAGCGACGCGCTTAGCAGAGGAGCTGGGGAAACGTATTGTTGCGAATATTGTTATGGTTGGTTTTTTTACTGGTGTGACCGGATTGGTCAATCAACAGGCAGTCGAAAAGGCGATTCGTACTTCTGTGAAACCAAATACAGTTGATCTTAATATTAATGCCTTTCAAATTGGATTCAAGTATGCAAATGTCCATGAGGCACCTGTAAATGTGTCAGGGTGATATAAATCGGGAACATTGAAAATGAGCGATTCAGTACTTGTTATTGGTGGTGGAATTGCAGGTATTCAAGCTTCTTTGGATCTGGCTGAAGCAGGAGTAAGGGTGGTTATGGTGGAAAAGGAAGCTACTATTGGGGGAATAATGGCTGTGCTGGATAAAAATTTTCCAACGCTTGATTGTTCGATCTGCATTGAAGCTCCAAAGATGTCTGAAGTTGATCTACATCCCAATATTGAAATTCTATCGCTTGCTGAAGTTACCAAAGTTGAGGGAAAACCTGGTGATTTCCAGGTATCAATAAATCAACGTGCAAGGTTTGTTTCAGATTCATGTACACGCTGCGGAGATTGCACCAATTTATGCCCAGTGGTTCTTCCCAATGAATACGATTCGGGGATGGCTGCCAGAAAAGCTATCTTCACTCCGATTCCACAATCTGTTCCAGGCACATACTTGATAGATATTGAACGGTGTTTAAACGATCCACCAAACTATATTCCTTGTAATCAATGTGTGCAAGTATGTCCACCAAATGCTATTGATTTTTTGATGCCACGTAACCGAAAACTTAAACGTAAGGTTGGATCGATCATTTTGTCTATTGGGTATGATATGTTTGATCCAAGGATGATGAAAGAATACGGGTACGGGAGCCACCCGGATATATTAACTGCTATGGAATTTGAACGGTTAATCAAT
>JAGXNO010000136.1 GCA_019894975.1 Promethearchaeota archaeon
CGGGAAACACCGCAAACAATAACTCAATTGGGATCTATTTATGGGACAACTCCGATAATAACACCATTTCGGGAAACACCGCAAATGGTGGTGGTTATGGGATATATTTAAATGATGAGTGTGAATATAACACGATTTCGGGAAACACCGTAAATAATAACACAGATAGTGGGATAGAGTTGTATTATGAATGTCATAATAACACGATTTCGGGAAACACCGCAAATAGTAACGGGGATAGGGGGATGTTTTTTGATGAAAGCGATAATAACACGATTACGGGAAACACCGCTAACAATAACTCTCTTGGGATATATTTATATTTTAGTGATAACAACACGATTTCGGGAAACATCGTAAACGATAATGACGATGAAGGGATATATCTAGAATATAGCAATAACAATACTCTCTCGGGAAACACCGCAAACTATAACTATGAAGGGATATATCTATTCGATAGTGATAACAATACCATCTCGGGAAACATCGCAAACGAGAACGATCACGGGCTTGAATTATACGAAAGTAGTGATTACAATACCATCTCGGGAAACACCGCAAACGATAATAACGAAAAAGGGATATGGTTAGACACTGCCAATAACAATATTATCTCGGGAAACATCGCAAACGGTAACGACCACTCTGGGATATATTTAGAGGGTAGTCATGAAAACACGGTTTCGGGAAACACTGCAAACGATAATAGGATATTTTTAGACAAAAGTGATTACAATAATATTACGGGAAACACTGTAAATGACCATACTGGCGATCCAGGGATATATTTATATTATAGCCATCACAACACGGTTTCGGGAAACACCGCAAACAATAACGGTGAGGCGATAATTTTATCCGGTAGTCATTACAATAACATTACGGGAAATACCGTAAACAACAATGGAAACTATGGGATATATATGAATGATGCCCATAATAATACCATCAAGGGTAACAAAGTAAGCAATAACACTTTGAGTGGGATATATATAGAAGAAGACTGTGATTACAATGAAATTTCTGAAAACATCATATATAATAATACTATTGGAATAGATATTGATGATCTCAATGATAACAACTCAATTTATCAAAATTTCTTTCTGGAAAATGGAATACATGCGGAGGATGACGGAATTGATAACATGTGGAATAGCACGTCAATTGGTAATTATTGGGATAATTGGACTACTCCAGATATAGACCCAAATGATGGAATTGTAGATGATGAGTATACATTTATAGGTGGTTCTGCGGGAAGTATAGAT
>JAGXNO010000137.1:0-328 GCA_019894975.1 Promethearchaeota archaeon
TTGTACCATTTGTAATCTTTTTTCCTCATTTTTTATCAACTTAATAATCTCTTTTGCTAATAATGAAGGATTTCTGGGGGGAACATAGATTGCATGGTCTTGTAGAACTTCTTTAAAAGCTGGCAAGGCTGAGCAAATTACGGGTGTTCCACAAGCTATAGCTTCGATAGGAGTTAATCCAAAGCCTTCAGCAGCATAAGAATAATTAATAAAGATATCACCCATAGAATAATAAGCGGGTATTTGATCAACAGAAACATATCCTAAAAAATATATATCTTTGTATCTTTGTTGCCAGATCTTATAATATTTTTCCATATAAAAATCT
>JAGXNO010000137.1:338-1272 GCA_019894975.1 Promethearchaeota archaeon
GGTTTTCCTCCCAATACTAAATTAAGATTAGGTATTGATTTTTTCGCAATTTTGTAAGCCGTTATAATATCTGCAACCCCCTTATAAAGTGCGATACGTCCAATATATAGAAGAATCGGTCCTTCAATACCTAAATCTAACTTTAGTCTATGAGCTTCTGACGGATAAGGCTTAAATTTATCTTCAATTGCAGAATAGAGATTAAAGATAGTATTAAGATTTACTCCAGGAATATTTTTTTTAATACTCTTTCTAATTGAATTAGAACAAGTGGTTATGAAGGAAGCTTTTTTTGCTACATATTTAAATAAATATTTCTCAATAGGAATTAAAGAAAATTGGGTTTCATATGGACCTAAGTCATGAAGAGTAGATATAAATTTATGTCCTTTTCCTAATAAAAGGAGTGGAAGGGATCCTTTAGGTCCATTTCCATGAATTATGTCAAATGTATTATTCTTAAGGAATTTGATAATTTCTAATGTAAATTGAGGTATCCAAAAATAACTTTTTTTTACCACTTTTTTTTGAACAATATGAGGTTCATTAAGACTTAAATTCCATTCTGCTGTTATTAGTGTGACATTAATGTTTGGTTGTCTTTTTAAATATTCAAAAATACCCCTAATAAACTTTGCACTACCATCTTGACTGTCCGGTGAAACTGTTAATGTTACGAGGCACACGTTCAATTTCTTCATGACAAGAAAGATACAATTTATTAATATTTAAAATAAAATTTATTTAAGTTAACTGTTCAAAACCTTCTTCAGTAATGAGTATAGTTTCTTCAGTTTGTGCTACATATACGCCTTTATTTTCAGCCAATACATAATGAGCTTTTAGTTTGTTCTGTTGAACTAGTTCCTGAAGTCCAAAGACAATACCCATGCGAAATTCATTTACTAACCATCTTTCAGCAAAAGGCAAAGTT
>JAGXNO010000138.1 GCA_019894975.1 Promethearchaeota archaeon
CCAAATAAGTCTGCTAGTCGATTGTTTAAATATTTAATTAAATTATCCTGCATAATAGCAATTCCAAATAAGGATTGTTCGGTAATAGTCCTAAATATTTCCTCGGATTCTTTTAATTTTTGTTCTAAAATGTATTTTTCAGTAATATCTGAAACAGTGCCCTCAATTTCTATTAAATTATTTTCCAAGTCTTTATTTAAGTGAGAATCTACTTGTAAAAACATAATTTCACTATTCTTCTTTCTCGCTTTATGAATAAAATTTCTTGTAACATTGTTTTTAATCAAATTTTGATAGAAATACTGTAAATCTTCAGCTTTTTCCCAGTAATCCTGAGCTGATAAACCAATCAAATTTCTTGTGGGATCGAAACCGAGAATTTTACTTAAAGCTGGATTATGAGTTAAAAAAATTCCATTAACATCTGTTTTAAAGAATCCTACATCTAAATTATTAATCATATTTCGATATTTTTCTTCAGAATCTTTCAACCTATCTTCCGCTTTTTTCCGTTCGGTGATATCTCTTGATACCATAAGTAGTTTTTTTTTCC
The DNA here is from genome assembly GCA_019894975.1 of Promethearchaeota archaeon. Taxonomy (GTDB): domain Archaea; phylum Asgardarchaeota; class Lokiarchaeia; order Sigyniarchaeales; family SOKP01; genus Loki-b32. Next base: position 554 of record JAGXNO010000138.1, read on the forward strand.
CATCTATATCAGTAAACGTCTTTCCTTTAACCTCAAGCCATATATAATCACCATTTTTATTCTTAAAGCGAAATTCTTCCATCCCTTCTCCAATTTTAAAAACCTTACTAAGAATTTTCTTGGTCTTATCATAATCCTCTGGATGAATAAGCTCTAAAGGACTTTTCTCTATTCTTTCTTTACTTGAAAATCCACTTAATTCCTTTAAAATTTTTTCGTTGAAATATTCAAATTTGAATTGATCGTTGATAATACCAATGAGATCATTAATATTTTCGGTAATTAGACGATATCTTTGTAAGGTTTCTTTTAATTTTAATTCAGCTTGTTTACGTTTGGTTATATTCCTGAGAAAAAGAAGTTGATTTACTCCCCCATCTTTATCAAGAAATACACTCACACTAAGTTCTACATAAATATAATGACCCTTTTTATGTCTTATTCTAGTTTCAATCAAACCTTTTGATCTTCTAATAACCTTTTCGATTGGAAAAACGCCATTCTCAAGATCATCAGGATGGATAAATTCACTTGGTTGCCTGTCAATTATTTCGTCTTGAGCGTATCCAAAATTCTTTTTAAAGGGTTTTTTATTTATATATTTAATTTTAGCATTTTTGTCGACAATCACAATTATATCGTTCGCATTTTCTGAGATGAGT
>JAGXNO010000139.1 GCA_019894975.1 Promethearchaeota archaeon
CCAATAATACTGTTTGATTTTGATGGTATTATTATCACTCAAAAATCTTTAGAATACACAGCTTCCTTATTTTTAAAAAAACGATTCTATAAATGGAAAAATACGGAAAGGTTAAGGTTAATAGATTTTGCGCGGATTTTTGAAGAAGCAGATTCAAGAAATAAAATAAAGGCGTTATTTAAAATAATCAAAATATACAAGAGCTATATCCCGAGTTTATGGAAGAGATTACTATTTTTTATAAAGTTCAGACGTACTTATCCCAAATATGAGGAATATGAAACACTGAAACCCAATTTAGAGGAAGTGTTAATTAAACTAAAAAAGAGTAATTTTATTTTAGGAATAGTGTCTAGTACTCGCAGGGAAAGGATGAATCGATTTATTGAGAAATTTAGTTTAGAGAACTTTTTTTCAGTGTTTATTTCTCGAGACGATACGCCATATAGAAAGCCTAATCCATATCCAATATATGCCGCCTTAAGACAGATCAAAGAAAAATTTAAAACTTCGATAGAGAAAGAAAACGTTTATTATATTGGTGATCTTCCTCATGATATTCAATGTGCTAAGAACGCAAATATTAATAGCATTGCTTTACTCTCTGGTCACGGTACAGTGAGAAGTTTAAATGATTCAAATCCGACTTTTTTGATTCAAGATATCAAGAACGTATTAGAAATTGAACCTTTCAAAAAATTCTTATTAGATTAAGGATTAATTTGCTTTATACATGTTGAATTTTTAAAAAAATGTTTAATCTGAAAGAATTCCAAAATAATTTGGTTCTAGAACCTATTGTTGACAAGCTTAATAAATTACTAAGTAAAAATAAAACTCAAAAAGTTTTAAAAATAATTGAAGAGTTAGGGAGTTTACTGGATCAACCTGAACATGATGTTCCTATAACATACATTCTAAGTATTTTAGCTGAACATAATATTGATCTAATTTCTCAGGAGATCTTCCAAAAAATCGAACCCTTTCTTGAATCAGATAACATAAAACTAAAAATTAATGCTGTAATAGTTATGGGTTTTTTCCTGATTGCAAAGTCATTACTACGGAAACTATATTTTCAAAAAATCGCAAAATTGCTAACGGACGATTCTAAAGATATTAGAGATAATGTTCACTTTTTTTTATTAGAAATAGTAAAAATAAACCCAGAATTAGCAAATTCGATTAAAGATTTTATACTGAATAGTCTTCATC
>JAGXNO010000013.1 GCA_019894975.1 Promethearchaeota archaeon
AATTAATGATAGCTGGTATCGCCGCCTCTCATGAAATATTCATTTCTCCAGGGGCTATTTACGGAGAGGCCGATAAAGATTATGTTGTTGCATGCGTAATACCACGAGATATCCAAGGATTAACCATAATCGAAGCAACGCGACCAAGTGATAAACGAGATTTAGAAGATTTTTCATGTAAAGAGGTACCTGACACTGGAGCTACTCAAGGTCTTTTATTCTTTGAGGATGTCTTAGTACCCAGTGAAAGGGTTTTTATGTGTGGAGAGTATCAATATACAGCTAACCTTATCCGATATTTTACTTCTAATTATCGTGCTTGTATCGGAGCTTGCGTCTCAGGACAAGGAGATATGATGATTGGTGCTTCAATCTTGATGGCACGAGCAAATGGTTTATCGTCAAGGACTTTTATGAATAAACTAGTTGAAATGTCTATAAATAACCAAATTACTTATGGTTTAGGAGTCGGTGCTTGTGCAATTGGATCAAAACATTCTTCGGGGGCGTTCTTTGCTGACGCTCACACTGCTCACACAAATAAAGTAATGGTGGCTCAGTTACCTTATGAAACTAAAAGATTAACACAGGAAATTGGAGGGGGAATCGTAGAGACTGGGTGTATGCCCTCTTATAAAGATTTTACGAATCCTGAATATGGGAAAATGGTGCAGGATTATTACAAAGCAGGTGATTGCTCGGCTGAGACACGTTATAAGATTGCACGATTATCAGAGTGGTTAACTGTGGGGGGTGGAATACCAGGTTGTATGCACGGAGGTGGTTCCCCCGATGGAGCACGAATTGTTGTGAGAGCGACCACACCGTTTGAAGAATATGTTAATTATGCTAAGAAAATTATGAAGATTGAAGAAGAAGTACTTGAACCGCAGAAATCAAAATAAAAAAGAAAAAAATTTTTTTAATAATTTTTTATTTAATATGAAGTGTGTGTGCTACTCATATTAACTAATCGTGGCAATATTATACTAGAAGGGTAATCAGGGCCAAATAATAGTGTATTATTTGCGATATTGTAATTTAAGTAGTTAAACGCTAATTGTGCACCAGTATTGGGGTTTGCTCCAAATCGAGGGTAATTTGAACTCGAAATAGCCACTCTGATTTTATGACCAGGAGCAAAAACGTAAGCAGTAGACCAGCAATCGACTAATAGCTCATACACATCCATTTGATTACCTGACATAAACACATCTGTAGTATAGTTATAACGCGACCTAACGGTAAGTGACCCATCTGTTATTAGCATTGAGCGTCCGTCGGGATAAACATCGGTTAATTTAACAGTAAAATCTGTATCTGTGCAGTTGGATGTAACGAATAAATTGCCAAAAATTCTTCCCACAGTTTCGACCGATTCTGTTAACACAGGAGTTTCAAAGATTAAAACATCGGACCTATTTTCAATTTCCCGTTGGTCCATAGGTCCTATAAGATCGAATGGTTGGTTTTGCCCACCTAAATTTGGTACAGGGTCTCGTGGATCATATAGATAGGACATATTCTTGTTTATCGAAGGAAGTGTACTATTAATTAAGCTTCCAGTAGATGTAAAATACCATTTATCATCCTCATGATCTAATGGCCAATCATATGCGTATCTCCAATAATTCCAATCACTTGAAGGAGTATCAACATCTCCCATTAAATAGTATCCCACTCTTGTGCCTGTCCAACTGATATGACTCCCTAAAAGAGCAGCATCAAATATTTTTTTTTCCCAATTAAATATCATGTCAAAACCTAATGAGTTTTTAGGATAATTTAATTCTCCCTGCTCAGTCGACCAGATATTTACGTGAGTCCAGGGCCCCATGATTAGTTTTTGATGACCCTTTGATGTGTTTGTTCCGTAATCATCATATCCTATATAGCCGTCTATTGTTCCTTGCGAAAAATGACAATAAAAGCCCCCTATATGAATTCCATAAACAGAGACATTAGAATAATGTGGTCCAATTGGTATTGATAAAGATGTTGAGTTATAGAGAGTTTCATTTTTAGGACTTGAATATGTAAAGAGAGTATCTATTTGATTTCGCCAGTTATCTGGAGCAGTGCTTTGTACCCATGTTTCTACAGATGATTTATGATATGAACCTTGATAAATTGCATGATCATATAATTCAGGGGTACCAAACCATAACTGTTGTGCGACTAATCCCTCAGGATTCATACCTGCATAAAAATATTGATTGATACAAAGAGCAGAGGGTCCAGCACTCGCTATTTTCCCGTTACACCAACTTCGGTCTAGAATCCAATTAATGGTATCAACCCCATCTTGATATGATTTCACAAACAGTAAAAAGCTATCTCCTCCTTCAGAATCATGTGTACCTCTTAAATCCTGGATGACAAGGTGATAATCTTGGGTAGAATAGAAGGTTCTATACGTATCCATTCCATTTTTACCATAAGGTGTTCTTATAAGAATTACGGGTTTTGGAATTCCAAAAGATCCTGGAGCTATATATACATCAGTTGCTAGTTTAACGCCATCCCTCATTTCTATCATATAAGTTTTTTTTTCAGCAGGAGCGTATACCCCACAAAATGTGATAATTGTAGAAGGAATAGCAATTAATAGAATTAAACCAGCTCCTTTCACTGACTTATGAAATCCATTGAATCTTCTTTTATCATATTTTTGTATCAATTTCGAAAGCGACAAATCACCAATTCTTAAACCGTAATGAAGGTAGGCTATAAGACTTATGCCTATGGCTGCGATCGAATAATAATCTAGATTGATGAAGAGAAACCAAATTATTCCCATTGTTGGTATTAGGATATTAAATATTTTTGCCATGAGGTCTATATATTTGAACCTGATATTTTTGCTAATGTGTTTCAGATAGGAAGTGCTTACTATCAGCGAGTAAAAGGAAATGAATACAGCTATGGGGAAGTAAATCATTCCAAATAAAATCAGTGAGATTTGTTTTACACTAAAATAGATTTTCTCATTTTTGCTGAATAATTTCACTCCTTCTTCTAATTCTTTATCATAGTCTTTAAAATATCTGAAGTAGTATGCGATTACATATATTCCACGGCAGATTATCAATGTTAACAGACTTGTAGTAAATATTTCTTCAAGATTTAGATATCCAAAGTCAAATAAGATAAAAAATGTAAAGATAATCGGATCAATCATAAACTTATATTGAGATAAAGTCATTAATAAAATTATCTGTAAATAATTAGGAATCAAGTAGTCTTCAATTAACGGTATATGGAAAACAACAAGCAGAATTCTGAGGAGAACACCTTTAGAAGAGCTTTTGGAATTCACTTAACATCAAGCGAAATTTTTTTGGAATATATTTTTCCAGAAATTCAGGATAAGCTATGGCAATATAGATGGATAGATTTGTATGCCGGAGAGGGAAATTTAATTATACCAATATTGAACTCCATTCCTTTTAAAGATCGCATAAAATTTTTTGAGGAACATATTTTTCTGTTTGATATTCACTCAGAAATGGTTGATAAATGTATCGAAAATGTGGGGAGCTATGGAATTCCTCCCGAGATCGCTTCTAACAATATTAAAGTTCGAAATAATTTAGATTCCTTCCCTATCTTTTTGAAAAATGAACAACTACCGTTATACCATATAACAAATCCCCCATATTTATATTTAGGGTACATTAGGAAACATAAAGAGACTCAGAAGTATTTAAAACTTTTTGAAGGAGAAAATGAAGGATACCAGGATCTCTATCAGATTGCTATGATAAATGATCTAAGGAATAATATTGAAAATATGATTTATATAATCCCATCTAATTTCCTCTTTGGGGCTTCAGTTTCAAATAAATTTCGTATAGATCTTTTAAAATATTATAAAATTAGTAAAATGTTCATCTTCGAGACTAAAGTATTCGAATTCACTGGCACAAATATTTGTATTGGATTTTTCAAGAAGAAAACATTCCCTAAATCTGAAATCATACAATTTAGTGGGAAAAAAATTAGAAATGAAGGCAAGACGATTAGGAAGAGTTACATACTTAAACCAAAGTTTAATTATCGTGCTGGTTCAGAATTTGATGAGTTTCTTGAAAAATATCAGGTCAGATCACCCCTCAAAGTTAGATACTATTTATTAAAGAAGGATGTACTCAAAAATTTTGGAGAGAATAAACTAGATGTCATTGATGCAAATGACTATCACAATAACCAATATAAGAAACTAAAAATTGAAGTGAACGATTGGCTAAAAGACTTAATCCGATCAAACATATTATACGTTCGAACAGTAGATACAGGTTCCTATCGTGGAAGGACTGGTTTGGAACTAATATCAGAAGATTTTAATGTAAACGGGATTTATGTTTCAGGGAATACTTATAGAACTCACCCAATTCAAATTTTCTTTGAACCAGTTATTTCATTAAATGAACAGAATTTACTGAGGGATTATTTTAAATTCATATTGGAATTTTTTAGAGAGAAGTTAGATAGTGGATTTCTTACAACTTATAAGTATTCTAATGCTGAGTATACAAGAAAATACTTAGGTCTAACTCAAACTAGAAAATTAATTCAAACTTTCCCTCACAGTAGTATAACTCCAGAAGTTAGGGAGAATTTGATAGATTTGATAGAAAAAAAAGAATTTAACAAAATTCTGGAACAATTAAAAGCTTGCAAAAAGGAAAGCGATTAATCCTAGATAAGCACCTAACTTTAGTATTAGACTCACTTTTTTAAAGTCCTCTCTTTCCAAATTTCGTTTCATCATTATAATAACAGCATAACAAACAACCCCTAAACCGAAAAACATAGAAATTAAGAAGAATACATGATTTATAATTTCTGTAAAGAAGGGTAATATGAAGAATACTATTGCAAAAATTCCAAAAATCATGGAAATTTTAGTAGATTTCTCAATTCCTATTTTAATAGCAAGAGTTTTCACCCCTTCATTTTTGTCTCCCTCAATGTCTTCACATCCCTTAATAATTTCTCGAGAAAGCAACAAAAAGAATGATGTTAAGAAGAAGAAATAGATGTAATAAGGTATATTAGAACTATTTAATATTGCCCCATAGACAAGTCCAATAGAAAATGATACACTTACAATAATATTTCCAATAAATCCATTCTTTTTACCCCACACAGCATATAACCATCCGATAAAAACCATAAATAAAGCGATAATAATATTCAGAAAGCCTAAGATAAATAATAAACCATGAATTATCGCAATAACCAAACCAATTAGCGCTGAGATTATCCACCAAATCATCGCTTGCTTTAAAGTTATTGAACCTCTTGGAATAGGTCTATCAGGACGATTAATCTTATCAATTTCTATATCATAATAATCATTAATAACATTTCCTGAACCGGCAATAAAGAAATAAGTAATAAGTCCTAATACGATATTAATTATTAATGTAGGCGTTTCTACTCCAACTCTGGTATTTAAAATTCCAATGAGAACTGTTAAACTTCCCATTAAACAGTTAAGAGGGCGTAGAATTTCAATACCATCTTTAATTTTCATAGGTTTTCACTTTGCTGAATAATTCTTCTTTTGGGCTTTTCCAGCATTTTTTATTTCTTCAATAATCCCTTTTAATGATGTACCATTGTCTTTTAAAAGATTATTCTCAAGAAATGTGCCCATTACAATAACGTCAGCCCCCGCTTCAACAAAAGATCTGGCATCTTCCTTATTACTAACACCACCTCCAACAATCACGGGGATATTGAGAATTGTGGAACACATTTCAACATGTTCTTTTGGAATTCTTTCACTACCTGAACCTGCTTCTAAGTAGATCATTTTGAATCCAAACATTTCTGCTGCCAATGCATAAGCTGCAGTTAATTTTGGTTTATTTCTTGGTAATAACTTTGCATTACCAATCCATCCTGCGCTTGCACCTGGTTCTATAATTAGGTAAGCCATTGAAATAGACTCCAAATTAGCAGCTTTTATTGTATATGATGCTAAGGCTTGTTCTCCTACAATAAAATAAGGATCCGATGAATTCAATAAAGACATGAAGAAAATTGCATCAGCATGTTGAGAAATATTGCTTATTCCTCCGGGAAATATGATTAAAGGAATGCTCACCCTCTCTTTTATCGCTGTTATTGTTTTATCGACAAAAGCTTGGTTGAAAACAGTGCTACCTCCTATTAAAATTACATCAGTACCTGCTTCTTCGGCGTATTCTGCCATTTTTGCTGCTTTATTCGCTCCTTGTCTTAAAGGATCTGGATCAATTAAAGAGAAGTGTAATACTCCTTCATTATTGATTTTTTTAATAATATATTCATAAGTGCTTTTTACAATGTATTCATCAATAACAATATCAACCATTTTATGACACCTTTATATTTAGTTCCTTTTTTTAGTATTAACAATCATTTTTTTTATTCTATCATAAATTCCAACAACTTTTTCCTTCCATTCCGGAAAACCCGCTATATTTTCAGGAAAAGATTTATAAAGTCTAGAAATTTCATTCATTCTTAATCTCAGATAATTCATATCTAGCAAAAGATTTGGTCGGGAAATGCCTTTAAATGCTTTTATTGCCATGTTTATTACAGATAGGTTTAATCCACCTTTAGAGGAAATTTCCAAAATATCCTCTCCACTAAGCAAATCTCGCTCTAAACCAAAATTTAATTCTTCATTAGAAAGGTGTTGAAGTACTATTCTAAGTAAATCTAATGCTGCAAATTCAGCACCAAAACTTGTCATGACGCTATGATTATAACCCCATAATGCATTTATTGAAAAGTTATTTTTTTCAAAAGCACTAAGTGCTGAATTAGCGGCATAATATCCTGCTCTCATTGATGGATCAATTCCTCCCCCATGAAGAGGATTCACTTGACAAGCTGAATCTCCAATTAGCATAATACCATCATCAGCGCAAGACCATAACGGTCTTCTCACAGGAACAACACCTCCTCCAGAGGATATAATTTCAAATTTTGATACTTTAATGAATTCTTTAAAAGCATTTCTTTGGTAATAATCCTTTACTTTTCCCTTGTAACCCATAAAAGTTCCTAATCCTATATTAACAGAAGACTCATCCTTTGGAAAATACCAGATGTATCCTCCTGGCGCTTTTTCTTGATCAAGAATTATAGTGATGTATTCGGGATCTTGTACTGTTTGATCTTTTGGTGAAAATTTAATTATTTCTCGATAGCATAATATACTATCTTCCTTGAGAATGGTTTTTTCAATTAAGGAACTTTTAAGAGCTTTTCTTATAGGAGAATAAAACCCACTTGCATCGATTACAAGTTTCGATTTTAATTCAGTTTTCTCTCCATTTTCTAATTTTACTTTTAAACCACTAACAGTTCCATTAGAATAGATTAAATCTAATGCCATAGTTTTATCTAAAAACTGTTTTACTCCTGCATCAATAGCTTCATTTAATAACCGCTGACCAAACTCCAATCTATTTACAATATATCCTGCTTGTTTAGGATCAATTAAAGTTAGGCATTTCTTGAGATTTGGTGAATAGAGTTTTGCTCCTTTTATATGACAAGAAAGTTCCTCACTTTTTGGGTGGTTTATATTTAAAAGCCCGAAGATTTCATTTCCTACAGCATCACCACAAATTTTGTCTCCTATTTTATCTCGTGGTTTTCTATCAATTAAACATACTTTTAATCCATTTTTAGCAGTAAACCTAGCAGCAGTGGTACCTCCAGTACCAGCTCCAACCACAATCACATCAAACGATTTTTGTATGTTTTCCATGACAATTGGCTTATAATCTTTATTTAATTTTGTTAATTTTTTTGAAAATTAAATTTGAATACTTATATTAAAGTTAATAAAAATATAATTAAGGTACTACCTAAGGGAACAGTTAAATCATCGAAGGTGCTCGGGGATATTAATTCGATTATTGTAGCAATTGTACTAGTAATTAGTGAATACACAATGATAGTAGGAAAAGAGAGTGGTTCTTGAAAAGTAGATATTAATAAACCAAATAAGAAAAATGATATGAAACATACGAAAAACGCAGTTACAAAGAAAGTTGCTGATCCTTCAAGAGTCCTTTTTGAATTTGTCCAAGGTAAGCTTATTCCTATCTTCCCCCAACGCTTCCCTATTACTGATGCTAGTGTATCCGCAACTATCATTATTAATACACCAGCGATGGGAAAATAAAAGTTTTCAGGAGCAGCAATTCCAAAAATAAAAACTAGAGCTGTAATTGAAAGACAGTAAAAAAATGGGCCTTGAAGAAAAGCTCTCTTTAAACCATCTTCTTGTTCTTCAGATATTGCATCATATAAATCTTTTAACTGTTTTATTTTTGCTTCTTTTGAACTAAAATAAACAAATAGCATCAAAGTTCCTGCAATAATTGTAGGCCAGAAGGGCCAAAAATAAAAAGGAGAGCTCAATATTGCTAATCCTGCAAACATATGCACTGCTTTACGTGCAGAGAATTTGGATATTTTTTCTTTTTTATAGAGAGTTAATGGTACAAAAATTGTTAGAAGTACATAAATAAACGTGATAAATACTACAAATAAGTCCCATAGGAAGTTATTAACCATAGTGAACAATATAATTTATTAATAAACCAAAAAAGTATTCTTACCAATAAAATCTTACGGATTGGAAGGAATTTATTACTTTAAAGAGTATGATTAATATCATATCTAAAATAAGAAAAAATTCTAATAATTATAGCTTAACTGGTGGTAATGGGGGTACCTTATCATATTTCCATTCATTAACTACGGGATATGACCACCAATGTTTGGGAATGCGATCATACACTCCATATTTTTCTAGACCTTTAGTGAAAGCTTTAACATTCGCCCGAGGTGCTTGAATATGGTCTACTTGGGGATAAAAATAAGCACCAAAACCTCCTTCTTTTGTACCAAGATTTCGGATCATATGCCAAACTTCCCTTTCACACTCTTCTGGTGATCCCTGTGTATAAATTGATTGAATATTTATACATGCCCATATCATAATTTTTCCTCTATATTGATGCAACTCAGAGTATCCTGTCATGCGAGGACTATCGAGTTCGATTGCATCTAAACCAAACTCGATTAATAATGGGATAATGGGGTCAATTTTTCCACAACAATGCAGATGAAAATCACAATTTAATTCATGAGCAGTTTCAATTAAACGTCTATATACTGGTTCATAAAATTCTTTAAATAATTTTGGACTAAAAAAAGGTCCCTTCTGCTCCCCCAGATCGTCGTACAAAACAAATCCATGGGGTTCTGCGCCATATTTAACCCACATTTTTTCATGATGTACAAAAATATCTGTTATATATTTTAAAAGCTTCTTGAGATCATTTTTATTTCTATAATGGTCTAATAAATATTTATTAAAACCTCTCATTTGGCTGGCTATTTGAAATGGTCCTAATCCAAAAGAGCACATACGATATTTTTCTTTTGCTTGTAGTTTACCTCTCTGGATAGCAAAGGAATATCGGTCTTTTTCATCGAAATTTGGCGTGTGTTTTTCAAAGTACTTATCTAATTGACTATAATCTGGTAGTGAAGGTCGTCCAGGGTGTCCCATGGTATTAATACCACCTTTTTTCCATATAGTACCAAATTCATCGATTTCTTCTCGTGGTAAATCAATCCAATTATCATATTTGGGATTTTTGGCCCACTCTGGTTTATCCCATTCCCACAATCCATATTTTACTAAGTTTTCAGCTCCATGAGGAAATAATCCAGACTCATTGGCACCATGGCCCGGTTTCCAATCTTTGGATGGTAAAGATGCAAGAGTATATACATCGCTTCCACTACTAAACTTCCAAATAGGGGCTTTATCTGGTTTGTTAAATTTAAGAGCTGCTTTTACACGTTCAACTGATTTCATGATCTGTATATAAATATCTTAATCTATTACTTACACGTACAAGAAGATTATTATATAAAATCAGAATATTTCTTAAAACTTTTATGTTATACCAAATTTCAATTTAAAGGAAAATAATATAATTAAATCTTTTATATACGAAGGTTAAAATTGAATAGATGAAAAGAAGATGACTGAAAAAGCGTTTGGGTCGGGGTATTTTGGTGAATGGATTGAAGATGAATTTGGTTTACCGGCTTACCATTATACATGCGACCAAATAAACGATCCAAAAGCTATTACTCCTATGAATGAAGTTTGGCGTTCAAAAACAGACCATATTCATCAAATAGGAAATGATCGCTTAGTGGGTATAGCTTCTAATTATGGTCATATTCAGGTTCGACAAGATGAGGGAAGTCCAAAATTTCTAAATGAATTTGATCCTATTAATGGCCATTACGCTGGAGGTTTTGGATATTTAATTGAAGGTGAAGACTTTATTACTACATTTTATCCTGGAAAGGGGGATAAATTTGATCGAGTTTTTGGGGTTGGATATCTTCGAAAAACAGTAACAGGAAGGAAATTAATTGCCGATCAAATAGTTTTTGCTCCATTTGGGGATGATCCTGTTCTGATATCTCAAATAACGATAAAAAACAATCGTGAGAGAGCAGTTGATCTTCGTTGGGTTGAATATTGGGGATGTCAGACTTATCAATTTTCTCCTGATGCATATCTTATTGCTATGCGAGACAAAAATGTATCTCTTGCCAGGAAATATCGACGAAAATTCAGTGAAAGATTTAATCATGAATTTGAAATAATAAATGACGGAATTGGTCTATTAGAAAGAAGTAATTTTAATGATCAGCCTAGAAAAAATAATACAACTTCACCTAAGGCGGTGATGAAAGATATGAATCCCCCTAGAACTTTCATCGTCTCGCTAGATAGTAAAGCAGATGGAATATCCACAAGTGAAACCAATTTCTTTGGAAAAGGGGGGGCATTATATCCTGATAAAATCAAGATACCTATGAAAATAGATATAGCTGATATTAAAACGGGAGATTCGATGATTTTAGAGCGGAAAATACATTTAGATTCAAATGAGAGTAAAAATATTTATTTTATCTATGGTTATCTTCCACAAGGGTTCGAGCTTGAATCTCTTCTGAACAAGTACAAGAAAAATTATTCTCATCTATTTAGAAATTCATGTGAACAATGGAAAGAAAGTTGTATTGGTTTATCAATTCCAGAAGTACCATGGGTAAAGCGTGAACTTTTATGGCACTACTATTATTTACGTGGAAGTATGACCTATGACGAGTATTTCAAGGAGCATATTCTTTCACAAGGTCAAGTATACCAATATATTATTGGTTTTCAGGGAGCTTTACGCGACCCTATGCAACATGTTATGCCTTTTATTTTTAGTGAACCAAAATACGTAAAGGAAATTATTAGATATGTATTAAAAACCACGAATTCCGATGGAGAGATACCTTATGGTATAACAGGCCATGGTTTAATTTTACCTGCTCCGTATAAACCATCAGATCAAGAGATGTGGTTGTTGTGGTTAACCAGTGAGTACATCTTAGCAACAAGAGATATTGAATTTCTTAATGAAATAGTAAAAATCTATCCTGTTTACGGAAGAAATGTAATTTCCAACCGAGTAATAGATGTATTATTAACCTGTTATAATCATTTTACTGATTTTTTAGGATCAGGGTCACACGGACTACAAAGAATATCTAATGGCGATTGGAATGATGGAGTAGTTCTAGGACACATTTCAAAAGAAAAACATGACGAAATAGTAAAAAATGGAGAGAGTGTACTAAATGCCGCCATGGCATCATATACTCTTAAAATCTTTGGGGAAATGTTAAATTTTATAGGGGATAATGAGAATTCTAAAAAAGTGCTAAGGTATGCTGAGAATCAACGAAAATCTGTTCAAGCTCAGTGGAACGGTGAGTGGTTTAAAAGAGCCTGGCTAACAAAAGATATTGGATGGATTGGAGAAGATAAATTGTGGTTAGAACCTCAACCGTGGGCAATTATTGGGGGCGCTGCTGATGATAAGCAGACTCATGCTTTAGTGGAGTCTATAGATCGTCTTTTAAGAGCACCGTCAAAAATAGGAGCTAAACTCATGAGTAAAGGCATTGAGTCAATGGATCGAGAATTAGGGATGAGAGTAAATGGAGGAATATGGCCTTCTATTAACGGTACACTGATATGGGCTTTATCTCTTATCGATGGGAATATGGCGTGGGATGAATGGAAAAAAAATAGTCTTGCTTATCATGCAGAAAGCTTTCCCGATGTTTGGTACGGTATCTGGAGTGGTCCAGACGTATATAATTCTGATCTTTCCAAATATCCTGGACAAACTCATTTTACAGAAGAATTAGTGAGTTGGAAAAAGAAAGAAAATGAACCGATTCATGATAGTACCTTTGCAGTAAATTGGACAGATTTTCCTGTATTGGATCTTCATCCGCACGCATGGCCTTTATTCAACACACTCCATCTAATTGGGGCAAAATTCTCAATTGATGGACTAGATTTAACACCGATACTACCCTTTGATGAGTATGAGTTTTCATCTACAATATTAGAATTTAAAAAGTCAAAAACGCAATATTCTGGATTCTATGCTCCACTCGCAGAAGGTACTTGGAAAATAACATTGAAACTGAGTGAAAAAGATATTAAGAGAATTAAATATATCGAAGTGAATGAAGAAAAATCTAATTTAATACTGAAAGAAGATAAAATAGTATTGATAGGAGAAAGTAAAAGAAATAAACCTTTAAGTTGGAAAATACTTATGGAATCGTAAAATTGGAGGAAAACAAAATGAAAAAAATTATATTTCCTGATGGTTTTTTGTGGGGTACAGCTACTGCTAGCTATCAAATAGAAGGTGCATGGAACGAAGATGGAAAAGGAGAAAGCATTTGGGATATGGTTTCTCATGCACCAGGTAAAATAAGGAATGGAGATACTGGAGATATTGCATGTGATCATTATCATCGTTATAAAGAAGACGTACACCTAATGAAAGAATTGAATCTTAATGCATATCGATTTTCAATTTCATGGTCACGTATATTTCCCTCCGGTAGAGGTGTGGTTAATGAGAAAGGAGTAGCATTTTATGATAATCTTATTAATGAACTATTGAAAAATAATATTGAACCGGTTGTGACGTTGTATCATTGGGATCTGCCTTTAGCACTTCATAATATTGGTAGCTGGGAAAATCGTGAAGTTGTGGAAGCATACGTTGAATATGCTAAGTTCTTATTTGACCATTTTGGTGATCGAGTAAAGAAATGGATAACCTTCAATGAACCTGCTATTTTTACAGTGACATTCTATAGGAGTGATGCGTTCACGGGGAAATCTAATATTAAAGGAGGTTATATTGCATCTACTAATGTTAATGTAGCACATGCGAAAGCGGTAAATGCTTATCGGAATTCAAAATATAATGATGGGGAGATTGGTATTACTTTAAACTTATCTCATGTCTATCCCGTATCTAAATCACCTATGAATTCGAAAGCCGTGAAGTTTATTGATGGGATATTCAATAGGTGGTATTTAGATCCGATTTTCAATGCTTCCTATCCTAAGGATATTTTAGATTATCTATCAACTAAATATGATTTTCCTCCTATTCCTAAAGAAGATTTAAAATTATTAAAAGACAATCCTGTCGATTTTTTAGGTATAAATAATTATTCTTGTATGTGGGTTGGGGCAGATAACTCCGAGGATCTTACTAGTGTAAACAAACTAGTTAAACAGGAAAGAAGGGAGGGTCGTGAATATTCAACGTATGGATGGGAAACATGTCCAGAGGGTTTCCATGACTTAATTATACGAGTTGATAAAGATTATAATCATCCCCCAATTTATATAACAGAAAATGGAATGGCTGGTAAAGATGATATAATTGAAGATGGAATCGTTCAAGATGAAGATAGATTAAACTATTTAAAGAAATATTTTAAAGCAGCACATAGAGCAATTGAGAATGGTGTAAACTTGAAAGGATATTTCATATGGTCTTTTTTAGATAATTTTGAATGGTTTGCAGGATATTCCATACGCTTTGGTATAATAAGGGTAAATTACAAAACACAAGAACGAATCTGGAAAAGAAGTGCTCTATGGTATCGAGATGTAATTGCTGAAAATAGTTTTGAATTTTAAAAATCCCACTTATTTTTTCTCGGGATATGGTATTTTCACAGGTAATTCATGGTATGAGCTTAATAAATTAAGAAATATTTTCACTTTTTCCCAAAAAGAAGTATCCATAAAGAAGGGATCTGGTAAGGAGAATAATCTGCTTGCTATGATACCCATTAAAGCATTCCCAATTGGATTTACATGTAATCCATCTAACATAATTTCTGAGTATTTATCTGGTTCATTCTCATAAGAGGGGGAGAAATATTTATATTGATCAAGTAAGGGGATATTAAACTTATCCGCCAAATTTCTATTTATCTCAACGAATTTTGGAAATCGAAGAAAAATTTTATCCATTTTATCATACAAAAGACAATAGTAGGTCTGAAGCACAGGCAAACAGTTTACTTTTTTTATTTGTTCGATAATTTGGGTTAGATAACCTTCATATTCGGGAATTGTAAGATTTTTCCATGTATCATTACCCCCAATTGTTATAATAACAAGATCAGGATTGAAAGAAAGTACATCTCTGTCAATTCTTTTTAGTAGATCTTCTGATGTTTCCCCACCAATACCAGAATTAATTGTTGTTATATGTCTTCCAATCCATTCTCTCATGGCACTTGATAACCAGGAAAACCAATTAAAGCCTCCTAATGAATGCCAATGGAGTTCTGTATTACTCGAGCCAAAAGCTATAACTCTAACTGGTTTCTGAGGATTTTTTCTCCACTTATCAGATAGACTTTGCAATGTATTCAAAATAATCACAAAATTGTAGAATTAGGTAATTAATTATACTAAATGATTGAAAGATTTAATGAATAAAAGGTTTTAGAGAAAATATATCGAGGTTTAACTCACAATAGAATGATTAAATTAGATTAAAAAAAAAGAAAATTGTAAAATAAAATCTAACAATAGAATTGACTTATTCTAAAAGTTCTGCTCCGAGTTCCGTGGCAAGACCCTGAATTTCGCCAAATGCTATTGCATCTTGAAGATTTCCCTCAATGACAAGGTCTCCAGACATGTATGCGCTGGTAGAATCGATTTCACCAGCACTTAATCCGGTCCAAGTTGTCTGAGCTGCTTTCATAGTAACAGTTGCGTCATCATTTGAACCTTCACCATAATCAACTGCACCTTCACCAAATTTAACCCAATATTTATAGTCTATATCGGTAACTTCCATTTGGGCAATAATGGTGTCTATATCTTCCAGTTCTTCTTTGAATTCCTCGTTTTCTTGTCCGAGTTGTTTCATGAATTCGAATAATTTTAGAGCATCAGAAGGCTCGCTTGGTCCTTTCTCTCTCATTGCTTTTATTTCATTAATTAAATTTTCATCAACCATTTTACAAATCAACCTAATTTTTTTTATGATGATTTAGTTACGGAATGCAATGTTATTTTAAAGTTTTTAAAGTTTTAATTCAAAATATACATTTTAGTCCAAAAGGATTTTTACTAATAGAAATAAATTCATTAAAAACTATAAACTTAGGCAACAATTTTTATATTTCTTTCCTGATCCGCAGGGGCAAAGTTCATTTCTTCCTATTTTTTTTGATTTAATATGTACTTGAGAATGAATTTTATTATTATCTTTTATAGTCTTAGCTATTATCTTGAAGCGAGGTAAGGTATAGGTGTAAAACTTTTTCCATCCCTTACATAAAGGACTTATAATATCTAAATTTTGAAAATCATTGAATCGGAATTTTTGACAATCTCCATGACAAAACTGGATGAATGGGCACTCAATACAAGTTTTATTCCATTTTGCTTTTGAGGAGCCAAAATCAAGAAATTTATTAGAATGAATTAAGGCATCCCAACTAGTTGTTTTCACATTTCCTAATAGAAGATCTTCCCTGACAAAAAAATCGCAAGGATATACACTCCCATCATATTCGACTACAAAATATTGACAACAATCATTTCCCATATAACAAACGCTATACTTTCCATAGACCAAGTAATTTAAAATTGAATCGAATAAACGAATTGAGACTTTATTAACGTCAGTTTTTATCCAGTTATCAAATAATTCGCAAAGAAATGTTCCCCAATCTTCTCCTGTAATGGAATATGGTTTAAGGTTATAATATTCGTCAAATTCAACACAGGGGATATATTGATGATAGTAAAATTCGTGTTCTTTCAGGTATTGATAAATTTCCGTGGTTTTCTTAACAGATTTTTCATTTACTAGAGTCAGAATATTGAATTCAACATCATTTTTTTTTAAATTCTCAATTCCACGCATTACTAAGTTATGTGTAGGAGTATTGCCTATCGTCTTTCTATAAAAATCATGAATGTCTGGTGGGCCATCTAGACTAACGCCAAGAAGAAATTTATATTCCGTAAAGAATTTTGCTAATTCGTCAGTAATCAATGTTCCATTTGTTTGAAGCCCATTACTTATGACTGCTCCCGGGGGTGCATGTTTAGTTTGAAGCTCTACGACTTTTTCCCAAAAATTAAGTCCTAATAATGTCGGTTCACCTCCTTGCCACCCAAATGCATACTGATTATTTTGATCTGTCTGCATATAGCTAGCAATCATTGACTCTAAAGAACTATCTGACATTCTGGGTTTTTTCTCGACTGTATCAAGATGATCAATGTAAAAACAATATTCACATCTTAGATTACAATCCGCTGAAACTGGTTTTATTAATAGTGAGAAAGATTTCATTTTTTTTTGTTGTATACTATTTCTGTTTTTATTTATTTTCCCTTAGCTATAACCAATTTGGTCATGTTTCTAAGCAGTGGAATGTAATTTTTGGGAAGAATTTTTTCAAAGATTTGTACCAATATATCTTCATCGATTTCAGTGGTTCCTTTCTTGTTAATCTCTTGTTCTATTTGTAAATTAGTTGGTTTGTGGAACTGAGAGGGAATAAATCCCATAATAAGAGAATACATGCTTTTTCCTTTTTTATTCCATACAATTTCTGTATCTCCAATTTTATCTTTCATTCCTGAGCGAGTTTCAATTAGATCTAAATGATTATTTGTAATTTCACCATCATATGGGATTCCAAGACGTGTATACTGTTCAAGCGGAGAATCATTTTTCTTCATTTCTTCAATCAATGCCTTAATCATCCTTTTCTCAATGTCAGAATCTATTATTGGGTTTTCTTGATCGGGATCATTTTGAAGATCAAAAAGTAAACTACCAAAAATGTAAGGATTTATATATTGAGTTCTTGTGTTAGTTCTCATAAGCTTAGTTCCTTTCGTAAAACTAAAGGGATCTGCCAACTCGATTGTTTTCAATTCATTGATTGAAAAAAATCCACGCATATGGGTAGGCATAAGTGTATAATCATAAAGGGGTTTATTTAGAAGATTTGTGGGTCCTCTCATGTAAATATATCTCCCATCCGTTATGTTCACATGAGCTCCATGGGTTCCAAATAATAAATATTCCCTTACTTTTGCATCTGAATTAATTGTATCGTTTAAAACCCTACCCTGCATATCTTTTGTACGATTTATTCCAAAAAACTCGAGGATTGTAGGTACTATATCTGTAGTTTGCACAAGAGCACTTCTCCTTTCACTTTTTTTACTCGATCTTGGATCCCAGATGAATAATGGTATTTGTGCGATCTCATTATATATAGGTTGTACTCCTTTTGCCCACCAATCTTTTTCCCCTAAAAGAAAACCATGATCTGTAGTAATAATAAGCATTGTATCTTTCCACATATCTTTCTCATCCATTATATCAAGAATCTTACCAAGATACGTATCACACATACTAACAGAGGCTGCGTATTCCTTTCTAATATGTTGTACTTGCTCTTCGGTTTCTGTTACAATCCCATAATTTGGCCAATCGAAATGAGGTCCGTCATATTCATGCTTGTATAAATCTTTATATTTCTGTTGCGTAAAATAGGGTTCATGAGGGTCAAATGTTTCGATATGTAGGAACCAGTTATCTTCTGTATGATTTTTATCAATGAACTCCAATGCAAGTTTAAAAGTTCCTGCTTGAGGTTGATCTTCTTCTTTTTGCATATATTTTCTGTTTACCCAATCCTGTCGCCAATGAGGCCACCCTTGTCGCATATTTGGTACGGTTTCAGGAATGTCAGGATCTTTTATTTCTCCTTTCCATGGGTCTCCTTCATGTCCCCGGACAATTTCCCATGTATTATATCTATTATGATATGTTAAACCTCCATCTTCCCAATAATGGTAATGATCGCTTACAAGATGGGAATACACACTATTTTTCTTTAATATTTCTGGCATTGAATCATCATATGGTTCTATTGGCCCCCAACTTCTGTGTAAAAAGTTATGTCTCCCTGTGTGAAGCTCTCTTCTAGCAGGGATACACATTAAACTCCCACAATAACAATTATCAAATGTTACTGTTTTCTCAGCTAATCTCTTAAAATTTGGTGCATGTACCCAATTATTATCATAAGTGGGCAAAAAATGTTTATTTAAGGTATCAAATAGAATAAATATTACTTTCATGTTTTTCTCCTAAAAAAATTCAATTATCAATAATGTTTTAGGTATTTTAATCTTAATTTTTAGATTATTTAATTTATGAAAATTTTTAATTTTGAGTTAACTTTTCAATTTAAAGAAAATTAATTGATTCCATGTTTAAGCACGCAATCATAAGAGATGTTTCTAAAAATTTTCAAAATGGTATAACTACATCAAAACTTGGAAAGCCTGTATATAGTACAGCATTCTTACAACATAAAGATTATAGTGATGCTTTAGAAAAATGTGGATTAAAAATTTTATCACTAAAAGCAGAAGAAAAGTCTCCAGATTCAACATTTGTTGAAGATACTGCTATTGTAAACGAGGATTTAGCTATTATTGCTAATTTGGGGGCACCAAGCAGGAAGGGTGAAGAAGTCGAAATTAAAAAAGTTCTTGAGAAGTTTTATAATATTGTTGAATCGATAGAGAAACCAGGAACTTTAGAGGGTGGCGATGTTCTTAGAATAGAGGAAGATTATTTCGTGGGATTATCTCAGAGAACTAATAAAAAAGGAGCTTTACAGCTTAAAGAAATCTTAAAGACTTATGGATACAGTTGTTCCTTAGTTAAATTGAATAAGGTTCTTCACCTTAAAACAGGAATAGCTTATATTGGGGATGGAAATTTAATCACATCTGGTGAATTCGTTAAAAATCCTATCTTCCAAGACTTTAATATAATTAAGGTTGATAAGGGTGAGAGTTATGCTACTAATTGTATTAGAGTAAATAATTATGTTTTGTTAGCAAAAGGTTTTGAAAAACTAAAAAGGTCAATTTCAGGATTAGGTTATGATATCCTTGAAGTTGATATGACAGAATTTCGGAAAATGGATGGGGGACTTTCTTGCTTATCTTTAAGATTTTAATAAATAAGAGAAAATCTATTACTTTCATTAGTTTGTCTTTTCTTAGATTACATTCTTAAAGGTTCGAACTTTGCCTGAAGTTCATAGAATGAAACTAAATATAGAATCTAAACTAAATATTATTTAATAAACAAAACTAAAAAAAGGTCAAAAAAAAATGAATAAAAAAGAAAAAAGGGTTAGTAAAGTAATTGCCGGATACAATCCAGTTATTCAGAGCTTTATTAGATAATTTATATTTTGATTTTCTATTTTTTTAATTCTCTTCTTATTTTTAAACTAATTTTTATAATTAAAAACTCTTATATTATCCTTGATTCTTATTTTGTAGAGTTGTTATTGAATTTAAAAAAATGTTAAATACAAATTTATTAATTAATTAAATTTATAATTCTCAATGTCAACAACCCAAGATCAATTTGATTCTAAAAAAGTTTATGAAAGAGCCTTATTTCGGGGCTGTGGCTATTCTTCTGAAGATTTAGAAAAGCCCAAAATTGCAATAGTAAATTCATGGAATGAAATTAATCCAGGGCATATCCATTTGCGGAAATTAGCTGAATTTGTTAAACAGGGAATTAGAGAAGCAGGGGGCACACCTATGGAATTTAATACAATAGCCTCGTGTGATGGGATCGCTAATTCTGGGAATTTTTCAAAATATATCTTACCTACGAGAGAAATAATAGCTGCTTCAGTTGAGTGCACAATAAAAGCATATAATTTTGATGGAATGGTTTTGTTATGTTCTTGTGATAAAATTATTCCAGGGATGCTTTTAGCTGCTGCTAGATGCAATATTCCCACAGTTTTTTTAACAGGAGGGATAATGGAAGCTAAGTCCTTTAATGAAGGTCCTCTTAAAGGTAAAACTTATGTAACTTCTGATGTAAAAGAGGCAATTGGCCAACATTTAGCGGGAAGATTGTCTAAGGAGGAGTTACTTTTAATTGAATCTCAAACATGTTGCTCCCCTGGAGCATGCAATATGATGGGAACTGCAAATACAATGGCATGCATTGTAGAAGCTATGGGGCTTTCTTTACCTGGATGTGCTACAATGGGTGCAATTAGTAAGGAGAGAGAAAGTTTATCTAAAACTTCTGGTAGGATAATAATGAATTTAGTTAAGGAAGATATTAAAGTACTAGACTTTATTACACCTAAATCAATTGAAAATGCAATTAAAGTGGCTTTGTCATTTGGTGGTTCAACGAATATGGTTTTACATATGTGTGCATTATCATATGAGATTGGGGGATCACTGAACCATTTTGATTTTGATTCTCTAAGTAAATCAGTTCCATTACTAGCAAAATTTAAACCCTCCTCAGAATATAATCTCACAGAATTTCATGAAGCAGGGGGAGTTGGCGTATTAATGAAAAAATTATCACCTGTCTTAGATTTATCGACTAAGAATATTTTAGGAAATAATTTAAAAGAGTATTTAAACTCTATTGAGATTTATGATTTTCAAATAATTCGAAATTTTAAAGATCCAATCGAAAAAGAAGGAAGTATAGCAGTTCTTAAAGGTAATTTAGCTCCAGAAGGAGCAATTGTTAAACAAAGTGCTATAAGTACTGAAATGAGACACCATAAAGGCCCTGCTAAAGTATTTGAATGTGAGGAAGAATTAAGAGATGCTTTGATGGAGGGTAATGTGAAAGAAGGTGATGTTTTAGTTATAAAATACGAAGGTCCTAAAGGATCACCGGGAATGAGGGAATTATCTCTACCAGCAGCTATTCTTGTTGGAATGGGTTTAGGTAGTTCGGTTGCAATAGTTACTGATGGGAGGTTTTCTGGGGCTAAAAGGGGTCCGTGTATAGGACACGTGTGTCCTGAGGCTATTGAAGGAGGACCTATTGCTATTGTTCAAGATGGGGATGAAATAGAAATCGATATTGATAATCGCAAATTAGAAGTCTTAATTTCTGATAGTGAAATTGAAAAACGGCTAAAAAAATGGAAAAAACCTGCAGAGAGGATTAAAACAGGCTATTTGAATATTTATAAAAAAATCGTAAGCTCTGCGAAATATGGAGCATATTTACAATAATATCCTTAATTATGATAGATGAAAATCGTATATTAGAAATTTTAAATGAATTATCTTTTCCAAGATTATCCGGAACCCAATTTGAGCATGATGCTTACGATAAAGTGAAAAAGAGAATAGAAAAATTAGGTCTTTCTCCGAAAGGTCAAGAATTCGTGTTTAGTACTTTCTATTCAAGAATTTACCCACGACTAACTATAACACTGTTAAGTTGGTTACTTCTAATATTATCGATAAATTTAAATGTAATTTTCAATCTAGTAAATCTTTTTTTAATCGCAATTTTTATTACAATTGTAATTAAACTAACACGAACTCCAGAAAAAATAAAATTAGGATATAAATATCATTCACAGAATTTATTTTTAAAAATTCCATCTAAATCACAAAAAGAAAATGCAGAGCATAATATCTTCTTCTTTTCCCATCTAGATTCGAAAGGACAGAGATTCTCTATCAAAATTCGTATCCAATTATATTATTACTGGATTATCACATTTCCTTCAGCTCTCACAATTATTCTTCTAAATTCTTTTTATTTAAGCGAAGTTTCAATATTCTTATACATTTTAGAATTTTTGGTATTAAGTATTAATTTTATTTCTACAGTTCTTCTATGGATTAATAGAACTAATAATGAATCTCCAGGTGCAATCGATAATGCTTCTGGAGTTTCATGCGTTTTGGAAATATTACATCATTTTTCTGATCCAAAAAATAGGTTAAACAATTTTACATTATGGTTTGTTTTTACTGGTGCAGAAGAGTCTGGGACTATGGGAGTAAGAAATTTTTATAATTATATAAAGGATTTTGATAGAGAGAAGACATACACAGTTAATTTTGACTCTATTGGCAAACAAGTGACTTTATGGGATCATGGTCTCCTTAATAATAAGTATTATAAATCCTTTAATTATATTTTAGAAAATAAAGAGATAATGAAATTGGCGAAGAAAACACATAGATTTTATATTGGTGCATATAGTGACGGCTTATTTTTATTGAATAAGAAATTCAAAGGAATTGGTAATGGAGATAAAAGTAATAATAATTATATTCATTCTAAAAATGACAATTTTGATTTAATTGATGCTAGAGTTATAAAAAAGCTCAGCAAGTTTTACAGCATTCTATTACAGGAAGTTGATATTGATTTAAATAAATAAAATTTTGTGCTGATTAAAAATACAGTTTAAAAGTAAAGATTTAGGAACTGTTCTGACTCCCCCTCAAACAGTAGAATATATTATTTCAAGATTAGGAGAAATAAAAGAAGAACAAATGATCTTAGATCCTTGTGTTGGGCACGGAATTTTTGTAGAAAAACTAATAGAATCAGGAATTGCTAGGAAACAAATAGTTGCTTATGATATAAATTCGGATTTTAAAAGTGAGATTCAAAAATTAGGAGTTAAATTTAAGGTACAAGATACACTTCTAACACTTTTTCCTGACTCATATAATGAATTTGATTTCATTCTGGGAAATCCCCCCTACTTAAATAAAGCAAGTACTTATGTTCGCAAAAATAAAGTAAAGCTGAGAAGTCTCTATGGAAAGATCAATGCGCATGAAACCTATTCCATGTTCATAGTGAATAGCATTTGGCGTTTAAAGGAAGGAGGCAAATTAGGATTCATTACAAGTGATTCATTCTTAACTTTGAGTACTCATACAAAACTAAGAAAATTTATTCTAAATAACTGCTTGATTAACCAAATACTTTTAGCTCCGAAAAATTTGTTTGATAATCAAGATGTTAGTACAAGTCCCGTAATTATTATGTTAACTAAATGCACGGGTAAAAGCAATAAAAATTTAAGACAGAATAATGAAATGAAGATTATACCCCGGGTAAGAAGAGAAGCTGAATATAAAAACCCGTCTAAAATTCATAAAATTATCCAAAAAAAATATCATTTATTGCCATTTAATATTTTTTTCACGGATATAGAAGAAGAAATTATCGATTTGTTTGAACAATCACCAAGATTGGAAGAGTATGTAAAAGGATTTATTGGTATGCATACTCATAATAATTTAAAATATATTGCTGCTGTAGAAGGTACAGATTTAGCCCAAATCTTTAAAAATCGTAATCAAAAAATACAGGAAGAGGAAAACAAGCACAGAATTATAACTAAAAAAGACTTAAATACAGAAACATGGAAGAGTTATTTAAAAAGGGGTGGAGCTGATCAGTATTATCGACCAATAATGGAGGCATTAGAATGGGGAAATAATTCAATTCCAATTTATGATATTCCCAAGAACGTTCCTTTTGAAGAAGAAGGTATAGTAGTGAGTGGTGTAAGTTCAAGGTTAGCAGCCAGATACATGCCAAAAGGGTGTTATTGGGATTCAAATAAAGCTATAGGTTTTATTATTAAAACAGATTCGATCTCTATAGAATACACTCTTGGATTATTAAATAGCTCCTTATATAATTATTTAGCAAAAGGAATTATAAATAATACAAATAGTATCCAGTTAACAGGAATTCATGCACTTCCATTTATATTACCTGATAATGAAACAATCGAAAAAGTTGAAAAATATGTAAAAATAATATTAAGGAATAAAAGAAAAGATCAAAACTATGATTATAAAAAAGAACAAAAACAAATTGACAATATAATCTTTGATTTTTATTCAAAAACTTTTCATTTTACTAAAGACCTCAAGAAGAAATTAGATGATAGATATTCAGTCTATAGAAATGATCAATCTAAAATTGGTGATTGAACTTGAAAAAAATAAAAATACCTGTAATTCTTGATACAGATATAGGTTTTGATATTGATGATACTTGGGCTCTTGGTTTATTATTAAAATGTCCAGAGCTTGATGTGAAATTAATTACCACAACATCAGGAAATACACTGATTAAAACAAAACAGGTTGCCAAATTTCTTGAAAACGCGGATCGCACTGATATCCCCATAGGAATCGGACCGAAAAATGGTAATGATGAAGAACCACTCTATGATTGGGTAAAGGATTATAATTTATCAGATTATCCTGGTGTAATTCATGAGGATGGTATTGAAATCATTTCTGATATGTTACAAAATTCTCTTGAACCTACAACACTAATCGCTATTGGACCATTAGGAAATATTGCTAAAGCACTCAGACTCAATCAGAAGATTATGGAAAAAACTCGATTTATTGGAATGCAGGGAAGCATTTACAAAGGATATATGGGAGATCCTAATCCTGCAGTGGAATATAACGTTTCTAGTGATATTCAAGCTTGTAGAGAAGTTTTTCAAGCCTCATGGGAGAAAACAATAACTCCATTGGATACATGTGGTAATATCATGTTATCTGGAGAGCGTTTCAAGAGAATTCTAGATTGTAGTAATCCGATTGTTGATTCAATCAAAGAATGTTATGAATTATGGGCTCAAAAATCAGACCGGTTATATTTAATTACAAAAAAACAAACGTCTACGATTTTATTTGATACAGTTGCTGTTTACCTTGCCTTTTCCGAAGAACTACTAAACATAGAAAACTTAAAAATTGAAGTTAATAAGTCGGGAAGAACTTTGATAAGTGAAAAAGGGAGTAATATACGGTGTGCAACTTCTTGGAAAAACGTTCAAGATTTTAAAGATCTAATCGTTGATCGCTTAACTAGTTAGATCACATTATTTTTATTTTAGATTTTCTAAAGCTTTTCTCCCTTGATTTCTTCTTCATATTGTTTTCTTTGCTCTTTCAAATATTCTGGTCTTGGGACATCCCACCAACCAACAGCAGGAGATCCAGTATAAGGATATTCTCTTTGAACTTTAATTTCAATAACTGCGGGTTTTTTTGATTTTGCTGCTCTTTCGAGAGCAGGTATGATTTCTTCTTTTTTGGAGATTTGCTCAGCATAGCATCCAAATGCTTCACCGATTTTTGCAAAATCAGGAGAATAACTTTTCCCATCTTTATATTCAAAAGCAGTTCCATAGCCTCGATCTTCCCCAAATGCAGCCTGTTGCAAGTCTTTTATCGCAATCCAACCATGATTATTAAGAACTACAAAGAAAATGTTTTCCAGTCCTAGTTGTACGGCCATAGATAGCTCTGAAATTGTCATCATAAAATCACCATCCCCCACAAGCGCAACCACCTGTTGATTTGGATTACCGAGATCAATAACACCTAATTTGGCACCGATTGCTGCTGGAACGCTATATCCCATAGTTGAAAATCCTCCCGCGGTAAGACATGTTTTGGGTTTGTAAAATTCTAATTCTTGAAGCATTTGAGCTTGTACATTTCCAGAACTTGTTACCATGATTGCATCCTTGTCAAAAAATTTCCTAACTTCTCTTATTACAGTAGAAATCATTACAGGAACTTTAGAATCATCCCGATTTTCTTCAACGAATTTAAACCATTTTTTTTTCTCTCAATTTCTTGTAGCACGCCTTTCCCTCTCATATGAACATGAGTATCTCCTGTTATTATAAGACAAGGAAAAGAATCAACAAAAGCATCAGCAACGCCAATCGCAGTATTGATTGCACCTGGACCAATTGAAGTAAAAACACATAAAGGTTGTCCAGTAATTCTATAATATCCCACTGCGAGATGAACTCCGGACATTTCTTGTTTTGGTTGAATTAACTGAATTTTATCCTTATCCTTGAAGAAGGCATCTACAAGAGGAAGGTTACCATGCCCTGGAATTCCGATGACATATTTAACACCTTCTTTAATAAGATACTTGGAGATAATTTCTCCTCCTGTGTATTTAGACATTATAACCATTTTCTTTGATGTTTAGCATTATTATAATGTAATAAGGATAATAAGAAAAAAATAGTTAATGCAATTAAAATTTGAATTAATAATAAAACTTAATTTGAAAATTCTTATGCCCTCTCTTTTTATAAGGTAATTAGCAAGAGATAGTCTTAAAGATTTATTAATAAACACAGTTCTGTAGGACTAAGAAGAAAATTGCCATCCACCTTAGAAAAGATACGGGTTTTAGGAGAAAACTCAAAATACGATATATGTGCTTCCACGGCTTCAACTAGAACAGATAAATACCCAAAGCTTTTTGGAAATACAAAAGAATGGATTGGAACTACAGCTAGTGCGGGGATTTGTCATAGTTATACACCTGATGGTCGATGCATGAGTTTATTCAAAACTCTATATACTAACAAATGTATTTATAATTGTAAGTATTGTTTTTCTAATACATGTAAACGAAAGATGAGTTTTACACCTGAAGAATATGCTCGGACTTTTATGAAACTGTATTCGATGAATGTTGTTGAGGGGGTGTTTATATCATCAGGTATATGCGGGAGTGCTGATCAAACAACTGAAGAAATGTTAGAAGCCATTCGATTACTTCGATTCAAATATAATTTTCGAGGATATGTACATTTTAAGTGCTTACCAGGTGCAAGTCAATATCTACTCAAAGAGGCAATATCTCTTTCTGATCGCATTTCAATTAATACAGAAGCTTCTTCTAAGGATTATCTTTCTGAAATTTCACCAGAAAAAGACTTCAAAAATGATATAATAATGAGACAAAGCTGGTTAAAAAGTCTCCGTTTGAAGAATAACGAAGAATCTCTAAAAGAAATGAAAGATATGAAACAGGACACTATGTCTAAATTACAATTCCAAGAAAGAATGATAAAGGAAAGAAGAAAAAACGGATATAGGGCATTTCGCTGGGATGGAGCTCCAATTCTAAATAGTGGCCAAACAACTCAGTTTGTTATTGGTGCTGCGGAATCAGAAACGGATCTAGATCTCTTAAATATGATAGATTGGCAATATCGTACTGTTGATATAAGGCGCGCCTATTTTTCAGCGTTTATTCCCATTGAAGGAACACCTCTGGGCAATAAAAAACCCGCTCCATTAGAAAGAGAACATAGGTTATATCAAGCAGATTGGCTTTTAAGAATATATCATTATAAATTAAAAGATATAAAGGAAATTATCACTGAAGAGGGAAACTTACCGAAAGGGGATCCAAAACTCCATTTTGCAAGAGAGTATTTCAAACATCATAATCTTGTAGATCCAAATAATGCTTCCTACCAAGAATTATTACGAGTTCCAGGAATTGGGCCAATTTCAGCAAAGAGGATTGTAAATTTACGTAAAGGTAATTATGAATTCAATCGCAGAGAAGATTTAAAATCTGTTGGTGTTGTTTTAAAAAGAGCTGATCCGTTTCTCAGAGTAAATGGTAGAAATCAAAAAACCCTATCGAGTTTCCTTGAGAATGAAATTTCAAAAGAGGTTCAAAACAGTATATCATGAGCTGTAATAATTCTCAGGATCCACTTCAAGTGAATGGGCGTTCTAGAGGTTATTCAAAAAAAGAATTACTTGAATATCTTCCCCGTCATAGTGATTTCTCACCTATTCTTGTTCGAGAAATCAACAAATTACCTAATATAATTTTACGTAATATGGGTACTCCTTTTGCTCGAAGGATTATTAAAATGGCTAAAGAAATCTCTCTTGAAGCATATCGTGCAATACAATTTACGCGAACTGAAATTAATAACAGAGGAGTATTATATGGGACTGTGCTTCTCAAACATAAAGTAATGGATAGTGTCTTAAATTATTTCCATGAACGATGGCCTCAATGTATAATCTGTTTATATAATGAGCATAGAAAAATAACAAGCATAATTAATGAGAAGGGAATTATTCAGGAATTTAAATTACCCCTCAATAATGTTGTTGAGAAAATTAGCAGCAACCGTCCAATTATATCTTATTTTGACGATATACAATTTTCTGGTAAAGAAATTTTCGAATCGTTATATGAATCTCAAAATATTATTGAGCGTGAAAATCCTCGATACTTTAAGAGTATGATCCCAGAGAAGTGTTATGAATTGCCTGGAATGAGAAATGGAATAGAAAAACGTTATATAGATAAACGTCATTCAGCTAAAACCAAAACTATTGATGATTTTTGCTATAAAAAAATACGTAAAAACAAATAGCTATCTGTTTTTTCTCCTTGAGCAAATTTCATTCAAATTATAGAAGCAAATAAGTCTTTTGCTGTTATATAAGCTTTGCTATCTACAGGTAACAACAGTAAATTTTCACCGATTAAATTCATTTTACTGATATCATCGCTATTTGACACAAATCCTAAGAGTTTCACATTTTGTTCAGTAATCGAAGCAACTTCCTTTTCTAAGATTTCTCTAACGTCCTGGGGAAATCGATTTCCGACTATCCAAATATTTTCGAATAAAAGGTTTACTTCTTTGGTTATTTCTATTATCCGTTTCATGGTATGGAATCCCATTTTTGAAGGATCAGTCACGATGACGAGATCTGTGACGTTTCTCCCCGTTTTTCGGGCAAAGTATTCTAATCCCGCAGGGGCATCGATGAGCACGAAATCATAATTCTTCGATAATATATCAATAATGCGTTTCAAATAATTATTAATACTACAATAGCATCCTTCTCCTTCTCCCCGACCCATTTCTAAGATATCGAAACTATCCATTTCAATTAAAGCATCAAATACCTCAGATTCAACGATTTGGTCTTTTGAGACGTCGAGAGGGATTTTTCTCTCTTGAATTTTATGTTTAAACTCAGCCATTTTTCCCCCGACGGTTTCTTTGAAATTAATTTCTTTCCCAATGATATCACCGATATTGGCATCAGGATCGGCATCGATAACGAGGATATCAAGATTTTTATTTTTTTCAAGGAGATATTTGAGCATCAAAACAAGGAGAGTCGACTTCCCAACTCCCCCCTTTCCAGAGAATGAGATAATTTTTTTCATGAATTACAGTTTAAAATTATTAATTTATCGTTATTTAATGTAAATTGAACTAAAATTAAAAATATACTATAAATAATTAAAAAGAATTAGATGTTTTGTAGTAAGAAAAATTAACTTGTTTTACATAGAAATTAATAAATAATAGAAAAATAAGAAGAAATTATGGTAATACGAGAAATTAAGAAAAATGAGATTGATAAGCTATTAAAATTATATACCCATCTCCATCGGAAGGATGTTCCTCTGCCAGAAAAATCAAAATTAATAGCTATTTGGGAAGAAATCACCACTGATCCGCGATTACATTACTTTGTTTTAGAAATTGATAATGAACTTGTATCTTCTTGTACGCTTTCTATTATCCCTAATTTAACCCGGGGAGGACGCCCGTATGGTTTGATTGAAAACGTGGTAACCCATGCTGAGTATCGCAGACGTGGATTTGGAACTTCAATTCTCCAACACGCCCTTGAAAAAGCTTGGGAACATATTTGTTATAAAGTCATGTTATTAACAGGCTCAAAAGATCCTGCAATTCATCAATTTTATGAAAAGACAGGATTTCAAAAGGGATTAAAAACAGGGTTTGTAGCAAACGCGCCTGATTATTCATAATTGGAGTGATAAAATTCTGGAAAATGTAAGTGGAAAAAGAAAGATTAAAGGAATAATTTTTGATTTTGATTTCACTTTAGCAGATTCATCAAGAGGGGTGGTAGAATGTGTAAATTATGCTTTAAAAGAGCTGGGTTTTTCTGAGGTTGCAGAAAAAGAGATTTTTATTACAATAGGGCTTACTCTTGAACACACGCTCATAAAATTGGTAGGAGAAAACAATGTTGAAAAAACGGAGGAATTCAAAAATCTATTTATCAAAAGAGCGGATGAGGTAATGGCAGATTTAACTATAGTATTTAATGAGACCCCCACTATTATCAAAAAGTTAAATGAAAAAACAATAAAGTTAGCTATTGTTTCTACCAAATTTAGATATAGAATAGAGGATATATTGCGAAGAGAAAATCTCTTAAATTATTTTGATGTTATTATAGGAGGTGAGGATGTTTCATCCCTTAAACCTGATCCAACTGGGTTGAAATTAGCTATTGAAAAATTGGAGTTGAATTCTTCAGAGGTTTTCTATATAGGTGACAGTATAACCGATGCAAAAACGGCTTATAATGCGGATATTCTTTTTATTGCTGTTCTTTCAGGGGTTACTTCTGAGAGAGACTTTGGTGAATTCCAAGTAGAATATTTTCTTAAAGATATCTCTGAATT
The DNA here is from genome assembly GCA_019894975.1 of Promethearchaeota archaeon. GTDB lineage: Archaea > Asgardarchaeota > Lokiarchaeia > Sigyniarchaeales > SOKP01 > Loki-b32. Next base: position 30,690 of record JAGXNO010000013.1, read on the forward strand.
GCCAGAAATATTGTTTAATAAGTAAGAAATAGAATTTAATTAAATTTTTCAAGAAGATTTTTATTCTTGTCGATAAACTGGGACAATTTTGCTTGTGAATTCAGTCAAATCATAATCAAATTCTTCTTCACTAGCAATCTTCCCTAATTCCAGTAATATATGTCTAGCTAAGAGCCAAAAAGCTAATCCCAGTGCCTTTTTACCTCGATTATTTGCTGGAACTGCTAGATCTATGCCATTAAGAGTATCATCAGTATCAAAAAGAGCAACAACGGGAACACGTGCTAATTTTGCTTCTCTTAAAATTACTTTATCCGCATGGGGATCAACAATTACAACAACACTAGCATCCTTTATGTATGTACCTATAAGTGGATTAGTCAAACTTCCAGGAATAAATCGAGTTGTCACTTCTTTACATCCCAAGACTTCACAGAATTTTTTAACTGGTTCTTTTCCGTATCTTCGTACAGAAGTAACAATTACCCTATCACTCCCTTCTTCAATATACTTGCTTAAGAACTTCGCAGCAATCTTTAATCTTTCATCTGTTTTAGTTAAGTCAATAACATACAACCCATAGTTGGTTTGTCTATAGATAAATCTTCGGGCATCACCAGTTAACAGTTTAGTACCAATATGGATACCACAACTTAAATAGAGTTGTTTTCTTTCCTCATCTTTATCAACGAGTTCCTCTCTTAATTCTATTCCTGCCTCTATGTCTTCAGTATCTAATAACTCCAGTTCTTCCTCTAGATCCAAATCTTCTTCAAAATCTATTTCAAGAGTTTCTTCAAAGTCTTCTAATGTCTCGTCTTTCTTTTCACTTTCTTCTTCGGTCTTTTTCTTTTTCCTAGCCAATATAGAACCCTTATTTATTTTATATGTATATCTATTTTAAAATTGAAAGTAATACTTTCAACTAATTATGAATACTTGAGTAAATACATTATAACTTTAATATTTTATCGAGAGGAAGTTTCTAATTAATTCAGAACTTAGGAATTACTAATAACAAAAATGATTTTAATTATTATTCAATCACAATAATAATATATGAAATTAAATTTATGCTAGTTTAAATCATGGCTTCCTACCGTTTGATTTTTGGGATTATCATAGGTATTATTTTAAGCTTTTTCAGTGTGTTCTTCTTTAACATGACAGGGGTTATTACTCAAATAAAGCAATATGTTGGATCTGATACTATCAAAGCTGCTTCACTATTAGTAGGTGCTAATTTTGATTTTGACATGATTTCATTTTTTACAAGCAACCCCACAATTCTTGGTTTCTTTGCCCCAGAATTGTTAGCATGGATTTTCTTAGGATTTTTAAGTGGCGCTATAGCAAAAGGTACAAAAAGAGGAGTAGTAACAGGATTACTAATTGTTGTAATCGATGTATTATTATGGATCATATTCAGCATCGTTTCTGGTGAGGATTTAATGGCTCTATTTCAAGACACACAATTATCTGAGACTTTAGGTGGGATAATAAGCGCAATTTTGGGAGCTTTTATAGGAGGAGGACTTGGAGGTTTAATCAGCGGACCATATGAAGAATTTTATTAAAAGTAATTACCATTTTTCTATTTTTTTCTAAAATAATTTACCAATATTCATGAAATAGCTCTAAGAATATAGATTTACCTCCTTTTTTCAAACTATATACCAAAATAAATAAGTTAATTATCGTACGGGATACCCATTTTTTTATACGTAAAACTTAAAGTAAATTGTCATCTTATAAAATTTAATGGACCGGAAAGAAGATATTTTACCAGATCGAGATTATGTAATCGATCTTCTTAGAACGCTGAAAATTCCGCATTCAGTTCGTCGACATTCTGAAAAAGTGGCCATTAAAGCTTTAGAAATAGCAAATAAAATAACTAAAGCTAAAGTTGATGTAAATTTAGTGGAAATTGGTGCACTTTTACATGATATTGGTAGAACAAAGACACATGGGTTTAAACACGCCTTAATTGGAGGGAAGATTCTAAGAAAAAGAGGTTTTTCTGAGCGACTTGCTAGAATCTGTGAAACTCATATTTTGGGAGGCTTAGATTTAGAAGATGCCAAGATATTTGGTCTTCCTGAGAAAGAATATCTACCAATTTCATTAGAAGAAAAAATAATATGTTTAGCAGACAAACATATGGCAGGAACAAATGAAGTTTCAATAACCGAAAGGTTTAATCGCTGGTTTCAAAAGTATGGGAGAAGCCAGATTTTGTTGAAATCTAAGAAACGCATTGAAAAAATCCAGGAAGAAATTGAAGGATTAATGTAATAATTTCTTCTTTAACTGGTTTATTATTCCTCCTTCTTTTAGTATATTGGTTAGAAAATCTGGTAATCTATCAAAATTCAATTCAAAATTTTTGGTTTTATTGAGAATCCTACCTTTATTTAATGTAATCTCTATATGATCACCGTGAGAAAAGTTTTCTTCATTCCAATTTAATTGTATCCCTGGAATTCCTAAGTTAATTAGATTTCGAAAATAAATTCGAGCAAATGATTTTGCAATTATCGCTTTTACTCCAAGTATCTTAAATACATTAACAGCTTCTTCCCGTGAACTACCAGTGCCAAAATTCCCCCCAGCAATGATAATATTTTCTTTTACCACTGTATTTGCAAAATTCGGATCGATGTATTTCAATGTATTCTTAGCCATCTCAGTAGTATCTCTTAGGGTTAAGGTATCAGATGGAACAATGTCATCCGTATTGATGTCATCCCCTAGGATATATACATAACCTTGAATTGTATCAATCAATTATAGTACCTCCCTTGGATCTGTTATTTTTCCATATAACGCTGAAGCTGCGATCGTTGCGGGAGACGCTAAGTAAACTTGTGAACTTGGTGCTCCCATTCTCCCTACAAAATTACGATTTGAACTACTAATACAAACTTCCTCAGGTCCAAGTACCCCTAAATGACCTCCTATGCATGGGCCACATGTGGAATGTCCAACTATTGCTCCAGAGTTCAAAAAGATTTCAATTAAGCCTTCACTTAGCATCTCCTTATAAATTTCAGTTGATGCAGGGATAATAATTAATCGCGTTTTCGAATCAATTTTTTTTCCTCTAAGAATTTTTGCGGCTATACGGAAATCTTCCATTCTTCCATTGGTACAACTTCCAATAAAAGCTTGATCAATCTCAATACCCACTTGGTCTTCAATTTTAGCAAGATTTCCTGGGTTTGAAGGTTTTGCAACAACAGGAGTAATCTCTGAAAGATCAAAGTCAAATTCTTTTTCATAGGTAGCTGATTTATCGGGGTACACATATTTATAAGGCGGTTGAGTCCTTTTTCCTAACCATTTTGTTAATTTCTCATCTGGTAAAAAGATCCCAAATTTAGCTCCAGCTTCAACAACCATGTTTGTAATTGTCATTCTCCCATCGATTGAAATCTGTTTGATTCCTTCACCATGAAATTCCAATGATTTATAGATAGCACCTTTCGTTGATAGTTGACCTATCAGGGTTAAAATAAAATCTTTTGACATAACACCATGATTTAATTCGTTTGTAAGGTTTATTTTAAAAGATTCTGGTACCTTAAACCATAAATTCCCTGTTGCGAAGACGACTGATACGTCGGTAGCACCAATACCCGTAGAGAGACAATTAAAGGCACCATATGTTGTTGTGTGACTATCAGATCCCACTATCAGCATTCCAGGTTTGGAGAAACCCATTTCTGGTAAAACTTGATGGCATATTCCTTTATTCATTCCGATATTGTGAATGAATTTATATTTTTCCGCAAAATTTCTACAATCTTGATGCATTTCTGCTGCGGAAATTGTAGGGGCTGGAACCCAGTGATCAAGGATAAAAAAAATTTTATTTGGATCCCACACATAATCTAAGCCTAATTTCTCATATTCCCTATGAATTCGTCCTCCCAATTGCTCATGAACCATTATTAGATCGATTTCACATTCAATAAACTGTCCTGGAACCACATCCTTGTGATTTGAATGATCTGATAATATTTTTTCAGCTATTGTATAACTCATTATTCCTCACTCACATACTAATTGTTCATTTTTACACAGAATCTCAAAATCATTATCAAGCATTGATATGGGCTTGCAGATTATTAAAGATGCTTCGTGTAAAACTTTAGGATCAACCTTATCTGGAGTATCAATCTTATTGTGTGTGTATTTTCCAGCATCCCTAGTGACGATATCCACAGAATGATTTTTTCTCAAATGAAAAGGGACTGAATCTGTATGAGCTCCAGTAGACAGATGAAATCCGCTTATCTTTATATTTTCTTTGAGAGCAGCTTCATCTAAATACTTACTAAGAAGTGGTGCTATTTTTTTTCTTGGCAAGACACCATATGACTCTAAATATTCCACTCTATTTCTCGAACTTCCCGCACATGATATCATATCTAAATTAATATGAAAAATTTATGTTTTATTACTTTATTTCTTAATTATTCCTAATTTTTCTAACACTATGTTTTGAATCTTTTCTTGAACAAATTCAATAATTTCATTAGAATTAATTACATAATATCCTTCTTGCTTTGCTCGGGAAAGATAGAGATCCCTTACCTTATCTAAAAATGTAGTATCTTCAAATTTTTCTAAATCTTGATCAGTTTTTCGGGCTAATGCTATTTTCGGGTCTATATCCAAGATTATGGTTAAATCTGGGAGGCCTACAAATTTATTTAATTTTTTTATCCATTCTATGGTAATGCGATCAGCCTGCAGAGATTGATAAATTATAGAAGATTCAATATAGCGATCAGAGATTACAATGTATTCCTCATCTAATTTTTTCTTAATCTCATTATGATAGTGAAGATCTCTATCTGCTGCAAATAACAATGCATCTGTGGTAGGGGGAATTTCTTTATTCTTCAAATATTTCCTAAGTAAAATTCCAATTTCACTTTTTGATGGTTCACGAGTTAGATGGACTTTAAATCCTTTATATTCTAAAAAACTCGCGAGAAGTTGGCTGTGGGTAGTAGTGCCCGAACCATCAACTCCATCTAATACAATAAAAAAAGAATTTAGTGTCAAAATTCTGTAAGACTCTTAGTTTTACTCAATCGATTTTAGCAAATTATAAATCAATAAGGAGTTATTGGTTTTAATTTTAATGAACTGAAATTATTAAAAATTTAACAAATAAAAAAAACAGATATAACCCTCCCAAAAAGATTAAAATGATTAAATATTCCAAAGAGAAATAAACTGATGAAATAAAAAATGCCTACTAGTAATCCAACCGGTTTCTGTCCGAGATGTAATCAACAAGTTCTATTAAAACGTAAAGATTTCGATACTTGTTTAGCAATAATTTTATTGATTTTTACCGTGATTGGATTTTTTATTTATTTAGCTGTATACTATAGTAGAAAAGAAGATAGATGCATTCATTGCGGTACAGAGATCAATATTCCCCCTTCTCAGAAATCGTATACCTATCAACCTCAAATTCAAACTAAATCTACATTATCTCCTACACCAGGAAATTTAAATGAGGAAATTAAAGGAGTAATGCCTAATTACTGCCCTTTATGTGGGGAAAAATTAGAAACGGGTATAAAATTTTGCCCAAATTGCGGTAGTAACATTACTAAAGAATAAATTCATAAGAAATCGAACTTCTTCCCTCTCTCTCAATTAATTTTAAAACTTATTCCAATCAAAAATTGGTCTCGAGATCATTTATCTAAAACTATAATTTATTTCAAATTAAAGAACTATAAAAAAAAGAGGTAAGATAAATATTGTATTGCTCTCAATGTAAAACGAATGTAGAAACAAAAAAAATGGAATTTAATATTGCTTTTGCAATATTCTTAGCTATATTCACTGGAGGAATTGGGTTATTAATTTATGTTGCAGTTTATTTAGACAGGGAGAAGAGACCTCGTTGTATTCAGTGTAATTCGGTTTGCTATGCTCTAACTAATACTCAACCAAGTCCGAAGTATCAATTAGTTACTACAACTAACCAAGCTATGGATCAGAAAACGGTGTTAGTGACTCAAACTGAGGATGAAAAATCCAAATTCTGTTATAACTGTGGATCTGAACTAAATCAGAGAGAAGTTGCTCGATTTTGCCCACTATGTGGAACTAGTACCGATCAATAACAATTTTTTTTTATTCTTATATTATTTTTATAAATGGATTGAAATTATTATATAAATTATTGAAATGGCAATTTTCTTTAGAACGATCTAATCTTCCAGTGAAGAAGTTTTTAAAAATTTATAGATCTTTGCGTTTAATAATCAATTTATTTAGTACTTAACGTTAATCTTTCTTTAATAATTTTTAAGATTGTTGATTCAACAGGAGCACATCCATGTATAAATATCCCATTTTCTTTATGATTTGATATGCAATTTCCAATTAGAAACGTGTCTGAATAAAGATCTGATTCTGTTATTCCTTTTCCTATTGCTAAATTCAGAGGTTTTTCAGGAGTATAATGTTTATCAATAAATTCTTTATTATTTTTCAATAAATTGAAGACAGTCGATAAACAAGCAGAACAAGAGTCAATATCTATAAGATTAACGTTTTCATATTTAATTGTTATTGATTTGGGAGGGGATTCTATAGGTCTGATAAATTCATTAATATCATCTGGAATTGTTTTTATGTCATTTAAAGACTTAATTGAGGGAAAAATAGACTCAGAAAGTAATTTCAAATGGGGCACATCCTCTAGAGACCATTTTGGTTGAGAGATAGCGAGAGCAACTATATCCGCTGCTAAAAAATTAGTAGAAGCTATAACCGTGTCTAATTTTACAGCGTTCCCCGAGGATGGACCCATTCCCTCATGAGCATATGAAGCATCTATTATCACTAAATCAGGACGGATAACACTTCCGAGATCAGCTATAGCAATATCTAATTCTTTTATTTTTCCTATGGTTTTTTTCAATTCTTCAAGTATTTCTGGAGCTTGTAAGTGGTGTAGGGTGGTTTTATCTCTTTTATATATCAGTCCCTTCATATTTTTAAAACTTAATGAGGCTCCGCAATGCATATGCATTTTTAAAACAGGGATAGAAACAGTATAATCAATTTCATGCCAATAACCTGTTAATCGTATGTTTTTTAGAACTTTTCCATTCGGAATTTCTATGTTCACCGGAGAGCGATCATCCAAATCAATAAATTGCAGATCATCATTTTTTAATAAATTTTTGTAGCCTGATTGCTCAAATGCTTTAAATGTATCTGTGTTTATTATTGGAGAATCACCAATTAAATATTTTGCTTCAAAGCGGTCTTTAAGATAATTAAAAATGGTATCAACGACTTCTGGGTTTGTATTAATACCTAAGTTAGGATCAACTTCTCTACCGACATTTGGCTTCAATAACACTGTTTTCCCAGAGAGGTTTGGGATTTCAATCTTATCAAGAGCAGCATGAACTGCTTTTGAAATGTCTTTATTACGGTTAACTGAGACTATAGGTTTATTATTTCCATTCATTATGTAAGTCCTAGAAATTCGATAATTTTATTCTTCATCAGGTCTTTACTAGGTTTTTTATTTAACCACCATTCAAATGCTACTATTCCTTGATTAACGAGCATATCTAAACCACCTAGTGTTTCACATCCAATCTCTGCTGCCTCTTTCATCAATCTAGTTTCAAGAGGGTTGTAAACAACATCAAATACGAAAAGATCATCATGAAGCAATTCTTTTGGTATCGGAGTTTCATCAACTTTTGGGTACATTCCAATGGGAGTTGCATTGATAAGAATATCTGTTTTTTTTATATGTTTCTCAATAATATCCTCATTGCTTAGATATCCTTCAATATCTACTTTCATACCATCCTTGATTTCATTAGCAAGTAGTTTTGCCCTATTCTCGATTAAATCAGTTAAAACAATTTTATTAGCTTCTTCTGCTAAAATATAAGCTATGGCTCTTGAAACACCCCCTGAACCTAGAATGAGAACATTTTTCCCAGAGACATCTAATCCCATTTCCAATAGAGATTTCTTTGCTCCCCCAGCATCGGTATTTCTTGCTTTTAAAACCCCCTCTTCATTTTTAATTGTATTTATTGCGCCTATTTTAAGTGCTAGGGGATCAACCTCATCTATATACTTAATGATTGTTTTTTTATGAGGGATTGTGACGTTTACACCCTTGATTTCCAATGATCTTATACCAATCATGGCTTTTTCGAGATTGTCAGGATGAACATCAAAAGCTACATAAATATAATCAAGGCCAAGTTCTTGGAGAGCGGTGTTAAACATGATTGGGGACATGCTATGAGCTATTGGGTGACCCAAAACTCCCAAAACTTTCGTTTGTGAAGTTATTCTATTTGAAATAGGCATCTTGCAAGCAGAAGTTTTAAATTTTATTTAAATTAAATAGAATAAGAAAAATTGTAATATATAATTATTTAGCTAAAATGAGGTAAAATTTGAAGATGGATAAAGTTAGATTAAGTACAGGAATGACTACCTTTCCAATGCCAGCAGCAGTTATATCAGTGGGAATTGGGGATGAAGCAAATTTAATCACGCTTGCCTATGTGGGAAAAGTATGCTTGAATCCTCCGATTATTGCGATATCTATACAACCAAAACGTCATTCGTACAAATTAATAGAGGAACATGGAGAATTTGGGATAAATTATCCCAATATTGACCAGTTGAGAGATATGGATTATTGTGGAACAAGGTCAGGAAGAGACGTAAACAAATGGAAAGAGTTAAACCTGACTAAAGAAAATGCATCAATAATTCAAGTACCACTTGTAAAAGAATTCCCTTGGAATATGGAATGCAAGGTTATTCAGAGAACAGAATTAGGATCTCATGTATGTTATTTTGGTGAAGTTCTAGCCGTACATTCTGATGAAAATCTTGTCAAAAACAACAATATTGATCCCGATAAAATTAGCACCTTTGCCTATATATCAGGTTATTATGTTAGTTTAGAAAAGGGTGCAATAGGTAGGCACGGATTTTCATTTGGAGACAGTAAGTAAAGTAAAAAGGTAAAAATGAAGAAAGCTTGTATTGCTCTTATTGGTTTTATGGCAACGGGTAAGACTACCGTAGGAAAAGCATTAGCGAAGCATTTAGGAGATGCCTTCAAATTCATAGAAACTGATCAGATAATAATTGAAATGGTAGGAAAAACTATTCCCGATATTTTTTCTGAAGATGGTGAGGTTAAATTTAGAGAATACGAAGTAGCAGCTTGTAAAAAAGTTTCAAACCTTTCAAATATTATTGTGTCATGCGGAGGAGGAGTTGTTTTAAATAAGGTGAATATTGATAATTTAAAATTGAATTGTCACATAGTCTTATTGGAAGCATCTATTGAGGAAATTTATAAAAGAGCTATGAGAGATGGGAAAGAAACTAGGCCTGTAATCAATAAGGATGATCCTAAAAAAGAAATAGAAAATGTTCTAGTTTTTCGAAAACCCTACTATCAAGCAGCAGCAGAATATATTATTGATACTACCAGTAAGGAAATACAAGATATTGTTGAGGAAATTGTTATAAAAACTCATTTAAAAACCTAAATTTAAATTAATCAAACCTACTAATTATATAAAATATTTTACGAACGGGTTAAGGTTGGTTTAATGACTGAATATAAAAGAGTTAAGTGCATAAATTGTGGAGAAGAAAATCCACGGAAATTACATGAGGAACAAGATAAAAATCAAGTCCTTTATTATTCGATGCAAGGGACACCAGTTTATAAGTATAAAATGAAATGTGGCTCATGCGGAACTAAATTTGATAAAGCATAATAAATATTCCCTTATTTTTATCTCTCATTTTTTTAAATTTTTTACTCAAGATAAATCTAATTTGATCTATTCAAAAATAGATTTAAAGAGGCTCTCATATCCTTTACATTGATTTGTCCTGGGGCAGTCTCTTCAACTATGGAAGCATATGTTAAAAATGAACCATTTAAAACACAACATATTCTAGAGAAGATACCTAACGTTCCCATGCAAAAAGATATAATATTCATCTTTCTTGTTGAGAATTCTTTACATATTTTTAAAGAAATGAGATTATCTTCAAAATCATTTGCTTTACACACTAATTTAAAGATAACTTTCTCTAATCTATTTGAATCCAAACCAAACTCCTCTTTCATGATCTCTAAGAATTTCTGGATTTGATCAGAAAGTACCTCATAAGACGGTGTTTCATCAAAATTATGGTATGAGAAAATTAAGTTTACATCATTTTGATTAGTTAAATTTAAGATATCTTTTAGCATTCTTTTTTCTGTATTCATTTCTATATCTAAATAATGTGGTTGAGATAAAACAAGGGTTTTTAAGATATTAAACCTTGTTTTCTCATCAATTTTGATTTTTCCGCCTTCATGAGGGGATCTAAACGTAAAAATAACTGGGATTTTTGGATAGACATTATCTAGCATTTCAGTAATAAAATTTTGGGTTATTTTCTGAACATCATCGATATAATCATATCTAAATTCAATTAGATTAGGATTAAATCCCATTACATTTTCAATTCTTGATTTAAACTCGAGAATGTTCGCAGATTTGATGGGTATTGGTACACATATTTTGAATTTCATAATAAGTAAATTATAAATTAGTAGAAAAAATTAAAACTCAATTATTTTCTTTATATCATCTTCAGTATATTTCAAAGTAGCTGTTGCATCTACTTTTTTCAATTTTCCTTTTTTCTTATAGTACTTAATTACAGGCTTTGCATTTTTCTCGTAGGTATCTAATCGGTTTTTTAGAGTATCTTCTGTATCATCGCTCCTTTGTTTAAATTCTATTTCAGCACCACATTTATCGCAAACCCATTTGTTTTCCTCTATTTTTTCTTTTGGTGGTAAGGTGTACTTATTGTAAATTTCATTACACTCGCCACAGCTAAATCTTCCGAGTATTCGTTTTGTAATTATATCCCGACTAACTTCTAATAAGAGAAGAAAATCAACCTGAGTCATTTCACTTAAAGCTTTTGCTTGAGACATATTACGAGGGAATCCATCGAGGAGGAAGCCGCTTTTTTCAACATCCTCCCTACTTAACCTGTCTCTAACCATTTCAATAGTAACATCATCAGGAACCAATTCTCCCTTATCCATATACGATTTAGCTTTTAATCCTAGGGGTGTTTCATTTTTAAGATTTTCCCGAAAGATATCCCCCGTGCTTATATGAGCAATATCTGGTAATATCTTTTTAATTTGTCCGGAAAAAGTGCCTTTTCCGGCTCCAGGAGGTCCAAACAAGATTAACTTTAGCTTTTTCATTTTGATTGATCTCTAAATTTTAGTTTTTAAAAACTTGATTTTGTTATAATTATTGATGTAAATTAACGCCTTTAAAAAAATTTATCCCGTGTGATAAGATTGTTCTACTTTATTAATCAAGGATTTTACTTTTCGTCTTTCTCGTAAACTGAATAAAGTAGCATAGCCACGCTTTATAGAAGAACCAAAGTAAGTGTTTCCAAAAAAGGTATTGGATTTATTTATTGCGTTTAATAATAATTTTATACTTCCAATATGAAGATAAATTGATATATCATTAATGATCAATACTGGTGTTGGATTTCCATTGAAAATATTAAGAATTTCTGATGTCTTCTTTAAATTTTCACGCGCATATTGATATAATTCCGTTTTGTTGCTTGATTTTAGGCGAGGAGGGATAATATCTCCTTTAAATATGATATTATTACAAGTACTACTTTGTTTGTAAAAATCTTGAATTTGTCCCCCAATCTTCAGATTTTTTATTTCCATTAAAGAAGGAGCAAAATCTAATATACTAATTTCCTTTGAGCGTATGTGCTTCGATTCTAATAAAAATTTAACAAACTCAGATGTTTGGTAAGTTTTATAAGTATTTGTTTCTCCATACAAAAGAGTAGAGTGATTAACTAAATTATCAAAATTTAAGTTTAAACCAAATGTCATATAATATTCAAAAAAATTTTGTTATTTTTATCTTACCTGACTTAATCGAAATCTTTCCAAGTGATTCCTGCTTTCTCTAGAAAAGATAGTATTACATAACCTATAAGAGCTCCAGGGATACTACTCACGGCAAATAAACCCCAATAAATTAAGAAACCTTCGATTGCAGAAGCATCTACCATAGGTAAAATTAACTGTGCTATAGTCCCCCCTATGAATACTGTACCTAATGGCTCAATTAATGCTGCAAATTCCACAAATTTCGGAAATTTTCGACGTAAAAAATATGCCATCGCTCCAACTACTAATGCTCCAGCCATTCCTCCGTGGAATGCATGAATTGTCCCTATCCCTAGAGAAAAACGTAGAATTGCAATACCTAATGCTGTAACAACTGAAAAGACGAGGCCAATCAACACACCAGTTATAGCATTAATAACATGAGCAAAGGGATTGATTTTTGCCCCAGCTATCTCAAGGTATGCAAATGGATTAAGATAGCTTAGAATTAACCCAACTGCTATAAAAATACCAGTAGTGGCTACTTTTATTGTCTTTGGATTCTGAAATATTCTTTTTTCTTCAACATTAGAATTTTTCTCGCCCATACTTATTACATCTCATTTCATTTCTTTAAATTAAATATTAAATTATAGTCCAAAATTTAAAGTTTATTTAATCTAATAATCCGGATAAGTTCAATCATTCCTAATAATATTAAAGATTTTTCTAATTTTTTCAACTATATCGGTTGAATTCATTCCAAATAACCTAATCATTGGTTCTTTTCCAATCGATCCTTTATCCCAAATAATATCTGGTATCTTCCCGTCCTTGTCTATGCTCTCTTTAATCAACCACTGCATGGTAGAAAATTCTTTAGTTTTAACTTTTTCAGGTTGTCTTTCTCTCTTAATTTCAATTAGTATGAGATCAGTTTTCTTCTGAATTTTTTTTACTAATTCAGGTGTGTATTTCAAATTCATTACAAAATTTATAGAATTATCGAACTCTTTTGCTGTAAGAACTAATCTTGCTGTGTGTTCAGCAACTCCAAATTTGATATTTCCCGCCGCTTTAGGAAGTCCATCAACAATCGTAATTCTACCATCAATTCCTGCTACGTCTTCTTTTGTTTTCGCGTCTATTAAAGCTCCTGCAATATTTGTTCGTACTTCTGGAATTAATTTGCAGAATTGTTTAGTAGTAATAAAGTTATAAATTTCTCGAATCTGATTTATGACTTCTAACTGTTCCTTTGAGAGTAAGGGCTCTAAGGGCTTATTGTTTTCCATCAAATCTATAAGTAATATAAATTTATTTAATTTATCGATTAATCATACAATTTTGGTTAGAGTAAGGTTTTATGATAAAAATAGGAGATATTACGATAAATCCCTCTAAGGTACTTTGTTTAGGTACTAACTACATGGATCATATAGAAGAAACAGGATTGGATATACCAAAAGAACCACTTCTCTTTCCAAAAACACCTAATTGTTTAATAACTAACAATCAACCAATTATATACCCTAAATATTTGAAAGATAATAGAAAATATAATAGAGTTGATTATGAAGTAGAGCTAGCTTTTATAGTTAAAGATAAGTGTAAAAATGTATCTTCGGATGATGTTTATAATCATATCTTAGGATATACTGTTTTTAATGATATAACGGCCCGTAAAATGCAAACTATGGATATAGTTTCACAGAAACCATGGTTTCGCTCTAAATCATTTGATACTTTTGGGCCTATAGGTCCTGTTATTAAAAAAGTGGACGAAATCACAGATCCTCATAATCTCAATATTGAATTAAAGGTAAATAAGGAAATTAAACAAGCTTCAAATACAAAACATTTGTTATTTAAGATTCCTGAGACTTTTGAATATATTACACAACTTTTTACAATGGAGCCCGGTGATATTATTGCCACAGGTACTCCTGCAGGAATAGGTCCTGTTGTTCCGGGAGATTTGATTGAAGCGACAATCGAAGGAATTGGTACTCTTACAAATAAAGTAATTTTAGAAGGAGATGATAATTAATTTTGAATATTGGTTCTACAGAGATAAAGCCCACAAAAATCGTTTGTATCGGTCGAAATTATCTGAAACACGCTAAAGAATTAAATTCACCTGTACCTACTGAGCCCGTTTTTTTTGTAAAGACAATAAATACGCTTATAACAGATGAGAAACCTATTATATATCCCAGAATTCTTTATGAAAATGAGGAGTTCAATCGAGTAGATCATGAAGTTGAGTTAGCTTTTATTCTGTCAAAGAAGTGTAAAAATATCTCTTCAGATGAAGCTTTTGATTACATTCAGGGATATTCAATATTTCTCGATATGACCGCAAGAAAGATGCAGATTTTTGACCGAAATAAAAATTTGCCTTGGTATCGTAGTAAGAACTTTGATACTTTTTCAGTTATTGGTCCTCGTATAGTTCCTCCAAATGAGATTGAAGATCCTCATAATCTAAAAATAGAATTACTATTGAATGGGAAAACACAGCAATCTTCAAACACCAGTTATATGATTTTTAAAATTCCAGAGATGATTGAATATCTTTCAAGTTTTTTAACGCTTGAAAAAGGAGATATTATAGCAACCGGTACACCAAGTGGAGTTGGACCTATTCAACCAGGAGATGTTATTAAAGCATCCATAGAAAAAATTGGCACTATTACCCATGAAGTTATTTTAGAAGACTAGAGCTGTTGACTAGTTTTAGTAATTTCACAGTTTTAATCTACAATATGCCACACATATATAAATTTGTATTTTATTATTTACCTTAAGACAAAACAATATCAAAAATGGAAAAGAAAGTATTAATTGCTTCGGAATCAGCATTTCGAAGGAATTTTCTATCTGAAATACTTGGGTCTCACAAGAATATAAGAATAGTGGGTCTTGTAAGGAATGCTAAAGAAGCATTAGAAATAATTGGGAACCAAAGTCAAGATGCTCTAATTTTAGATATTGAATTTGAGAATGAAGATTGGTTTAGTCAATTTTATCCAATGATGAAAACCTTTCCAATTAAAACTATTATCTTAAGTGATAAAAATCCTGAAACGCTGGATTCTTCGAAGATACCTATAATTTTAAAATCATATGATTATATCGTTAAACCTGATGGTATTTGGAAGGAAGAATTGCCGAAAATTAGGGATGTAATAATTTCAAAAGTGTTAATGGTTGACATACCTAAAATACATAAATTAGACAGTAGAACAAGACAGTTTAATAAAAATTTATTCATAAAACAAAGTCAGAAATCAGATGAAACAAACCATCAAAATTCTACTAAGATAATTAAACCAAATATTTCCTCAAGATCAGAGGAGTACTTTTTAGATCTATCACCCTTTACCATTAAAAAACTAGAAACAAAAATTGTTGTAATAGGAGCTAGTGTAGGGGGCCCTAGAACACTAAAAACTATCTTTAGTGAAGTTCCCCAAGATTTTTCTGCCCCTATATTAGTTGTTCAACATTTGAACCATCTCTTTATGCGACAGTTTGTAACTTCTGTAAGGAATATTTGTAAATTAGAGGTAAAGATTGGACTAAATTATGAAGAGATTCAACCCGGAATAATTTATTTCTCTCCTGGAGACAAACATATGCAAGTCACCGTTAAAAATAGCAAACCTTGTATTAGAACGTTTGAGGGAGAACCAGTAAATTTTTGCAGACCATCTGTAGATGTACTATTTTATTCTACTACAAGAGTGTATAAGGAAAAAACTCTCGGGATATTATTGACCGGAATGGGAAAAGATGGTGTTAATGGACTTCAAGCGATTAAAGCTGAAGGGGGAAAGACAATTGCTGAATCTGAAGAAACAAGTATATTATATGGTATGCCTAAAGTTGCTGCTGAAACTGGGGCTGCAGACAAAATTATACCCAATTATAATATTGTAAAAGAAATGATAAGATTTGCGAATTAAATTTTTTAACTATAACCGATTTTAATAGATGATGGAAATAAAAGTCAGTAAAGAAATTAAAGAAGAAATTCTAAAATTAATTTCTACTCCTGGAGTGGAAGTTAAGGATATTGTGGAAAAAGTGAAATTAGATTACAACACAATAATGGACTTCTTGTCTGAAGAATATTTAAAATATGACTTCGATTATGGTAGAAGGCTCTGTTGTAGGTTTTAACATTCTATAAATCTGAATATACTTTAGTAAAATTTTTTAACTTTGTTTTATTCTAAAACTCACTAAGTTTAAAAAATATTCTTAGAAACTTAGGACGCAAATTAAAGCGGTTTCGATATATATTAGATATTGAAATAAAGAAGTTTTACTTTAATCACGCGTTCTTAACCTTTAGATTATTTTTTAGACCAAGATAATTGAAAAAAAGTGAAATTGTGTGAGTACTAAAGGAAAGGTAATTGTTAAGGCACTTGTAACCGGTGGTAGTGCTTCAGGTGGGCCGCCTATTGCATAAAGCATATTGCTTTTGTGAAGTTCGGTAAAGGTCCCGCCGTAGGCCCAACTGGTATCAATATCAAAGACGTGGTCGACGAGATCAATGAAAAAACGATGGTCTTTAAAGGCTTAACTGTACCGGTCAGAATAGAATGTGATCCAGAAACCAAGCAATTTGAAATTTATATTGAAACACCTTCTACAGCATCATTACTCCTTAAAGAAGTAGGCGCAGAAAAAGGGAGCTCAGCAAGTTCAGAAAAGATAATCGGTGATCTATCACTTGATCAAATAGTTACTGTCGTTCAAGCAAAGAAGGATAAATTTCTAGAAAAGAATTTGAAGCTCGCAGTTAAATCAGTTCTAGGGACGGCTTTATCCATTGGAATAACTGTTGAGGGAGAAGATCCCAGAGAAATTCAAAAAAGAGTAGAAAGTGGAGAATTTGACGATAAAGTGAGGGGTGAACTATAAAGATGAAAGTAGACGATAAATTACTAAGAAGATCTTTGGATGTAGCAATGGATTTTGCAGTCCTCAAAAAAGAAGGATTCAAAGATAAAATTCGAAAATTTGATGAATCAATTGACATTATCATTAATATCAAGGACGTAAATTTAAATGATCCAAAAAACAGGATTGATAAAGAGATTATCCTCTCAAATGATGTAATTACTGACGATAAACCTAATATATGTGTAATTGCCTCAGATGAGATTTTACTTGAAGCAAAGAAAATTGGGGTGGATACGCTCGATTCAGAAGGGTTAATCAATTTAAACAGTGAAGAAAAGAAGTATAAAAAGAAGTTCGCGAAGAAGTATGAATTTTTTGTTGTAGAAGATAAGTTGATGCGTGATGTCGCTCGATATTTAGCAAGATTTCTTGGACCCTTAGGAAAAATGCCAAAACCTTTTCCTACAGGTTATGGAATAATATCCAGTCCGGAAGATTTACAAGTTGCTTTTGAGCGGTATAAAAAAGTGATTCGTGTTCAAATGAAAAAACAACCGATCATTTTTCTAAAAATAGGGAAGAAATCTATGGATGCTGATAAATTATTTGAGAACATGAAAACTGTTGTTAATTTTATAGGAGATCAAATGCCCCATAAGTTCAACAACTTCAAATCCATGCATTTAAAATCAACCATGGGGAAACCAGTTAAAGTAAGTGAACAATTTTTAAATGGTATAGAGGTGTGAAAAAATGATTACAAAATCGCATATACCGCAGTGGAAATTAGAAGAAGTAAATAATTTAATTGAATTATTTAAAACTTATAGTAATGTCGCTGTTATAGAAGTTGCTCACCTAAATGATTTGCAAATCCAAACCATGCGTAAGATTTTACGGGGAAAAGCTATATTTCGAATGTCGAAGAAATCTCTACAGACTAGAGCAATTGAGAAATTCAAAAAGGAATCAAAAAAGGCAAATTTAGATGAATTGGCATCGCATATTCCGGGTCAATCAAGTCTTGTGTTCACGAATCTTGATTTAATAGAACTAAAAAGTATATTCCATGATTATGAGTGGATGGTTCCAGCAAAACCAAATGATATCACACCTGTAGATATCTGGGTACCCGAGGGAGATACGGGATTACCAACTGGTCAAGTTATTAGTGAGTTAAACATGACTTTAAAGCTCCCTACAAGGATCATGAATGATACAATACACATACGTGAGGATACAAGAACTCATAAGGCAGGAGATCTGGTGAGTGTAAAACAAGCAGCTGTGTTGAAAAAACTTGGTATTACCCCCATAGAATCTTTAATTAAGATTCACTTCGCTTGGGCTGATGGTGAAATTATCCCAGAAGATGTTTTATATATGGATATGGATCAATTCAAACGTGATGTGGTAACAGGATATAGAGAAGCACTTGCTATTCTCTTTGAAATGCCCTTTATTGAAGGAAGCATGACAGAAGAATATCTTCGTAAGGCTGTATCTGAAGCTAACACTATCGAAGCGATGTTATTTGGAGAGGGTATTCCTACCCCTACTGAACCAGAAGCAAAGAAAGAAGAGAAGAAGAAGGACGATGAAGAGGAGGAACCGGGTGAGGAAGTTGGCATTGGAGGATTGTTTGGATAATTAAATATGATTTTTTTAAAGTTCAATCAAAAATACAAATATAATGTTAAAAAAAATATAATAGAGGTTAAAAAATATGGAAAGTATCTATGCTGCATTATTGCTTCATAAAGTTGGTGGAAAAATTTCAGAAGCAAGTGTAGAAAAAGTATTAACTGCTGCCGGTGGGAAAGCTGATAAAGATGAAATCGCAAAACTTATCGCCGGTTTAAAAGAAACCAAAATTGATGACATCATTAAGTCTGCTGGCTCAATGCCAGTGATGGCTGCCCCAGCTGGAGATAAAAAGGAAGCAAAGAAAGAAAAGAAAAAGAAAGAAGAAGAAGTTGAAGAAGAACCTACAGGTATCGGATCGCTCTTTTAAATTAAACGAATAACTTATTTTTTTATTTATTTTTTTACAATTTTTTATGACTTATCATTTATTTACTGTTTTTTAGAAATATCTAGTTAAGTAGCTCCCTAAATCAAAAACTTTTTTTAAAATTCTATTTTTTTTTAATTACAGTTTAAATTAATGAAACTGAAAATTATATTTTTGTAAGATTTACGTTAATCTACTTAAAAAAACTCACATTGTTGATAAAAAATGGCTGGCAAATTTCTTAAATTCTTTTCACCGTTCGTAAGAGCCATGCCAGAAATCAAAAATCCTCAACGTGAAGTTTCATTTAAAGAAAAATTCATTTGGACCGGAGTTGTTCTTATTGTCTATTTAATTATGTCCAATATTCCTCTTTATGGGATTGATATTGCAGAATCAACAGATTATTTTTATTGGTTACGGGTAATTCTCGCCAGCCAAAGAGGTACACTCACAGAACTAGGTATTGGTCCTATTGTAACCTCAGGACTTATAATGCAATTACTTCTAGGATCTCGAATTATCAATGTGGATATGGCTGATCCATACGATAGAGCATTATTTAGTGGATCTCAGAAAGTTCTTGCTATGTTTCTAACAGCATTTAACTCCATCGCTTATCTTTTTGGAGGGGCTTTTGGTAATCTATCCAATATTGGAATTCAAAAGGGACTTTTTATTTTTGTGCAACTATTATTCTCAGGAGTAATTATTATCTTACTCGATGAGGTGCTTCAAAAAGGGTGGGGGCTTGGAAGTGGTGTGTCCTTATTTATTGCTGCTGGTGTATCAGGTCAAATCTTTTGGAATATGTTTAGTTTTATTGAGGGTCCAGATGGTATACCAAGAGGTATCATCATTGCTTTCTTTTCAGTCTTATTTGATGGCAATCCCAATACTGATATAGGAGATATTGCACTTAGACAACAACTTCCTTCGCTGCTAGGAATTGTAACAACCGTTATGATTCTCTTTATAGTCATATGGTTTGAATCAACCCGTGTTGAAATTCCTCTTACTTACAGAGGCTATCGAGGTTATAAAGGGAAATATCCGATGAAACTGCTGTATGTGTCCAATATCCCCGTGATATTGGTCAATGCTTTATACGCGAATATTCTGTTTTTTGGGCAATTAATAGCTGGTCCGGGATCGGGTCTTCGTGGTGGGGATTTCGATTTCTGGATCAACTTAATTGGAGTTTTTGAAAACCCAGAAGTAGGAGGTGGTATGGGAACTCAATTAATACCTAAATCAGGGATAATTTATCTACTCACGCCCCCGCTCGGGCTCGACCAATTAATAGCAGATCCGTTTAGAGCTGTAATTTATTTATTCATTTTTATTGGGCTCTGTATTATGCTTGGAAAGGTTTGGGTCGAAGTGAGTGGGCTAGCGCCGCGTGATATCGCAGGACAGATAATCGATTCACAAATGCAGGTGCCCGGATTCAGAAGCTCCGAAAAAGTACTAGAAAAGATACTGAAAAGGTATATTCCAACTCTTGTCATCATCAACGGTATCCTGATTGCAGTTCTCAGCTTCTTTGCAGATAGTTTGGGGGCGCTCACCTCTGGCACTGGACTTTTAATTAGCATAGGCATAATTCATCAATATGGTGAGACTTTAGCTAAGGAAATGGCTGCTTCACAGTACCCGGGACTCCGAGGGATGCTTGGGATGGATTAGCGATAACTTCAAATCATTCTGGATAATCTCCTCCACGTAATCCTTTAATAAATAACTTTCTCGTTTTGATAATACCATAATTAATGTGAAATCTGATTGCGGAAACTGTCGAAAATTAGCGCGGTTCCTATTAATAAGATTATTGTTGAAGTAATATTAAGTATATCTATCGAAAACATTTCTGGTTTTAAAATACTTCCCAATCCAATGAAAATTACACCTGAAATCACTTTCAAAGATTTCAGTTTTGGCGTTCCTGTATTTTTTAAAAGTATGAGAAATAATAAATAAGGAATGAATGAGGTGCTAGTCAAAATACATATTAATATAATATTTGGGAGACCCGTGAAGCTTACAATAAGAACTATAATTAATGGGATTATTCCTGCAAAGTGATGTCTTTCATAAGTAATCTTATTCATTACTTTCTCCAAATGTATAATTTTATTCCAAAAGGGAAAGAACAACAATAAAATCCTGATTCTAAGTAGAAAATCGTGAGTAACAGAATCTATTGGTAAAAAAACTGAGAGAATTTTCATAAGATTTTCAACAGCTATAATAAAAAAGAAGATTTCCCAAGAAAATAAGTCGTTATAAAAGTGAAAGTCTTTTTCTTTGGAGAATTTCTTTGAAATATACAGCATATTAATGATAATTAGAGCTATTGATACGGATAAAACCACATTGACTAAAAATAATAAAGCTCCGGTAAGGACAATATCCAATTTTATCACTCTAGTAAATGAAATAATACGATTGGTACTAAATTTCCTTCAAGGGATACTCGCTCATTATTGGCACGATTTACCAGATTATTTGCTGTAGTATTTATCGACTGTTCAGCAGAATCGAGATTGAACAATTTCCTATATTTTTGATCATCTGGGTTTGATATTATTTTCTTTTTCCATTTCAAACCTAGAGCATTTGCCTGTAATTGTAGCCCTGCTAAAGCCATTCCAGCCTCTACTTCAGCCCAATACTTAAGATTCATAATTCTGTGTATTAATCCGGCACAAGGTTTTTTTCGATCAATACATAATAATATGGCATAATTAGAGAAACTCATATCAAACTCCTTTTCAATCTCAACGCTGGGAGTCCCAGAGCTAAATTTCTGTATAAAATGATCATATGTTATGGTTCCATTAACCTTAACCCACCTATTTAATGCAGAATACCCGACTGGATTATAATGATATGATCCATCAGGCACATTAGCAAGATTCTTTACATAAACTATTGGATATACTGCATATCCAGCACATCCTGATGCATGGACACGACCAAAACCATTTTTCTCTAAAGCATCACGATTTCCATGAGTTGCATGATCGTTTTCCCCTTGGCAAGCCCAGAGCAGTTGAGAGATTTGGTGTAGATTTGTATGATTCGGTGACTTTTCATCAACCCGATTAAAAATAGCATCATCTAGTTGAATGCCTTTATACGTATTCTCATAGATTGCGCGATCTTTGTAGCAAGTCGGAGTGTCGAGTAAGATCGTACCCTCAGCTACTTTTTTTTGAAGAGGTTCTGCAGTATCTTTCATTAACGCTGCCCTATCTCTTTCTCGAACTGCTACCGAATATAAGAAGGAGTAATTTTGATTTGTTACATTGTTAACGAGTTTATTATATTTTTTAGGCGCTCTTGCCCGTTGAGATACACCCAAACCTATACTATCCACTTTTAATGAGAGGTATTGCCATGTAATCCCTACCCGAATTAAATCCTCGAACTCAATAGATTCCTTCCAAAACAATTCGGGATACAGTTCCATAGTCGATTTAGTTTTTTCTTTATCAGTTAATCGAACCAAACCATCGTTATTATATTTATATATCCCTCCAGTGTAATCTTCCCCATTAGGTAACACAACAAATAGAGAATTTGAAGGTGCTGCTTGAAATGTAGAATTACATATTTCTTTAATAACAGATAATTGCAATACGCGTCCTTCACCTGAGCAATCTTTACGCCTTGCTAAACACTCTTGAAGACTCATTTCATACACTAAACTAATTTTAATTAAATAATTATAATAAGAAGATTAGTGTATTACTTCAAAACTTTTTTGACTTTTAAAAATAGTAAAAAAAATTAGAATCTAATCATGATTTCAAGTTTCAGATTCAAATCAGAATCCATCTATAAAGTTTAAAATGTTTTCAATATAATGTAATATTAGATATGCTGTTATTAATTTTTAAAAATGCTTTTGAAGAATGGATTTCGGCTCCTCCAGGTTCAATGCTTTTCGTGTTGGTATTAGCGATGACTACAGCTCTAATTAGTGCTGGTTTAACAAAATGGTTAGTAGATACTGAAGAAGTCTCACGTAAACAAGTACAAATTAAGGGGCACGACGAAGAGAAAGCAAAAATAATTGATTTAGCAGAAGTTGATCCTGAGCGTTATAGGAAACAACGTAAAAGATGGGAGCGTAAAGATACTATGTTAAAGCAAACGCAACAAAAGATGTCTCTCCAACGATTAAAACCTACGTGTATAACGTTTCTTCCAATGATTATTATATTTGGTCTATTAAATGCAATATTTAGAGGTGCACATGTGGCTCTCAGCCCTATGCATGCGAATGATGTTCCTATTATAGGAGGTTTCATAAGTTCAGGTAAGGTTTGGTTAAATTTTACTTCGTGGTATTTCTTGTGTTCATTAGGAATTAATACATTGATTCAAAGACTCCTTGGACTTCAAACTCAAGCTTCAGGAGGAATGGGGCAAATGATGGGCACTTCGAAAGCTAAAGGTTTGGAATTTCCCGATTAATATAATTAACCGTAACTAATTATAATTTTATAAACTAAATCTTAACTTTATTAGTGTTCCAAAATATAAAAAAGCGCAGACAGAGGGATTCGAACCCTCGGGTGCATTCACACACTGGCTTTCAGGGAATAATTCCGTTCCAGGCCAGCGCCGTACCAGGCTAGGCAATGTCTGCAAAAATTTAAAACTAATTTTATTTACTACATTTTCAATATAACATTCTAAAATTTTAATATTTTATTATAGTAGCAAGATAATGATAGTATGAAATTGAGATTAGAACGATTTTGAGAAAAAAAAAAAAATAATAAATATAAATATTATTTAATAGGAATGGAAATGGTTTCATTCATCTTTTTATCCAATTTAGCCTTTTTAATAGCAGCTTCAACATCCTCATGTTTAGCGCCTTTCTTGATGTCAATTGTATCTGTTAATGGTTCAATATGGTTGAAATTGACTCTTCTTCTTCTAACCTTTAAACCATCAATTAATAAATAATTCTTATCAATAACATCAACAATAATGCAATAATGACCCGCTTCTCTTCCCATAGTCTTGACACAGAGTCTTCCTATATCATAAACGCTCATATAATTTGTCACCAAACTATTTAAATCATAACTGGTTTTGGTTATTCCAGTAAATTATTCAATTTTTTAGTAAGATTTTAAATTTATCCCCAAATAAATTGTTTTTGATTTTTAGTAAGTTCAAATCATTTTTTTTTTTTCTTTAGCTTAGTGAGGATTTTATCTGCAATTTCTTCAATAGTCAAGTTGCTAGTATCTATTATCAAATCATAAATCTCTGAATTCTTCTTAGAATCATTCAGATCAATTATATAAAGTTCTTTAAATCTCTCTAATTCTGATTCTTCTCTCATTAACGTCTCTTTTAACTTTTCATCGTATGAGGTATGATCTCTCTCAATCATTCGTTGGATTCTTATATTTAGTGGACAAGTTAATAAGATTTTTAAATCTGCTACTGATTTCAGAAAATAAGCACTTAATTGACTGTCAATAATAACATTACCTATTAGTGCGATTTCATTTATTTTATCGTCTAATTTCTTATCGATTTCAGGATTTTTTTCTGCGTGCTCTGAGAATTCTTCTAAAGTTAAATTCATTTCTTTTGCAAGATCTCTAAATGCTTGTCCAGTACTGTAATATTTGATCTCTAGTTTTTGAGCAATCAATTTCCCTATTGTGCTTTTTCCAGTTCCATGAAGTCCTGAAATTGTTATTAGAAACATTTTTTTAAATTAAAGTATTAGTTTTATTTCAAATCAATTAATGAAGTAATCGTATTTAAATAATAAATTAAGACCAAATGAAAAAGAGATTACTGATTCCACACTGCCTTTTTTATTAATGTCTGCAAGCAGTTAGCACAATACCTACCACTTTCCATTCTATTTGCTCTTCTGGCAGTTTTGTTAGTTTTCCCCATCTCAGTGGGCCGTACTCTTGGAATAGATTGGAGGGGTTTTTTACAAATAGCACATTGTGCTCTAGAAGGTTTTTTTCGCCAATAGTGGGTTACATTTTCATTCCCGGGAGTTCTTATTTTTTTCCTAGCTTGAGCTTTGGATCTTAAACCTGGACGTGGAATAATAATTACCTTTAAACTATAATTTTAAAGCGTTTGTATTAGGCTAATATAATTTTAAAGCAAAGAAAGAATATTAATTTTATTGTTTTAATTACCCTTTTAGATTCAATTTGTTTTGGAATTCTTTAAAGGTTTGATATAGTTCATCAACAATTTCTTCAATAAAGAGATTAACGTTTTCTATATCCTGATATTTACTTACCATACGTTTATGAATATTTTTAACCTTTCTTCTGAGATCATCCATTCCTGGAAACTTCTTCAAAAAACCGTTTAAGTCGTAAAATAATTTATTAACAAGTTCAATTTCATGGAAGCCCTTCAATTTTAGCGCATCCATTAATGTAATGAAGGTTGAAGTAATTTCTAAAGTAATACCTGGTAATTCTAGTACAGTTGAGTTTATAACTTTTGAATCTTGAAGTTTCTCACTTCTTGATTCTTCAGGTAATGCACCAGAAAATTCTAGTGCGGATATTTTGTTAATAATTTCAATAGCTTTATAATATTGGGTGATAAAATTCATTTTCTTAAGGAGCTTAGAAAGGTTAATTTTATTTTCATCCAAATATATATTGAATTTTACCAAATCATTAATTGTGTTTCTAACTTTTTTCTGAAAGAAATTATCTTTAATGATTCCTTTTTTAAATTTTTCATATGCATTTAAAATGGTATTAATAAAAGCATAAAGCTCCGATTCGATATCCAACTTCGTTTCTGATTGAAAATTATTTTCTTCTACCATCTTAATATTTCTTTTAATATTTTTAAATTCTGAAGTCTTGATTTAGAAGATTACCCTAATAAATTTGGTCGTAAAAAGTAAAATAATATTGCTATAACAATCCCGATTATTAGAGTTGGAATTAATACACGGGTGGTAGAAGAGTTACTTAATTCCCTAATAGATATTGTCATTAAAATGGGTACCCAAATAGCAACGGTAAGAGCGTCTATCACATCTAAAACTGCCCAAGTTCCAGAAGCAAACATTTGATCAAAAATAGTAAAATCATATGGAGTAGCCTGTGATGCTGTTACATTTGGGAATCCTACGAGAATTATAAGAATTTTTATCGCATTGATGAGTAAGAATGGAGCAAACGCAGATAGCATCATATTGAATTTATATGAACCCTCTAAATGTAG
Organism: Promethearchaeota archaeon; assembly: GCA_019894975.1. Lineage (GTDB taxonomy): Archaea > Asgardarchaeota > Lokiarchaeia > Sigyniarchaeales > SOKP01 > Loki-b32. Next base: position 56,888 of record JAGXNO010000013.1, read on the forward strand.
CATTGTTCCCCCTTTATAGATACTAAAAGGGCTGATCTCTGCTTCTTTATACTTATCCCTAGTATCTTGTAATCCCCCAAAACGTGTTTCTAATCTCTGAGTGAATCCAACTGCAACATTTGCTCCTTTAGTAAAAAGCCAGATTAAAACCGCAAATAACACTAACTGAGATATGAATCCAAACACGAAAAAAGTGGCAAAAATACTTAAATTATACACAAATCGGATGAGCGAATAGGTACCAACACCTGTAATATTAAAATGAGAGAAAAAAGCTAAACCCATAAGTCCGTAAAGTAATGAACTAAACAATAAAATTAACCAACCGGGAGCCTTACTTCTTTTATGATTGATGTCCCAAAAACTACGGGAAGGATTTATAAAAAGGTATAAGATCTTTAAATACCAGGGATAAGGATTTATCCATTCTGCTTCATATCTTTTAAAGAAACGGATTGTTTCAATCTTCTCAACTTTTAGATGAAAACCACAGAAAGCGCAGGCAAAACTATCAGCAGTATTCTCGTTTCCACATCTGGGGCAACGTTGGAATGCTGCTACTGTTTGAGACATTCTTTTTACAACATTCTTTAATTTTTTATATTAAACATATAATAAATTATTCTTATAAAAATTTCTTTTAAATCGTTAATATATTTGGATTCGATTTTAATTATTTAGCAGATTCTTTTTATTTATCATTTAATTCGAAAATTAATAATTTTACTTGGGGTAATATTTCATACGTATTCTATGATAGAATAATCTTTCTTTTTGAGTACACGATATTCGCGTTGAGTGAATAATTTAGTTAACTCTAGGTTCGTTAGTGTGTGTTTTGTTATTTGTCCAACTTTTATTCTTGATGGTTTTTTTACAAATGACATTAAAGGAATTAACTGATCGCTTAAATAATTATCAACAGGAATTTCATTAGAGATATATTTAATCATTTCATCTGCAGCTAAACGACCTACTTTTTCTGAACTCATGTTTTTTTCACCTAATATTGTTCCTGTAGAAATTATTGCTCCTGTATCGGAAAGAGACCATAAAGAAAGACCTACGCCTGAACTTAATGAGTCAACATATGTAATTTTTACATCCAGATCAATCTTTAAATTTCTTTTAAGATGTTGATATATGACCTTTTTTATCCTCTCACCAATGTTTCTATTCTTAAGGTGATTTGTGGCGATAATTTCACCTTTTATAATATCGAGATTTCCTAATTCAATAAGATTTATGGGTTTAATTTCATGTTGAGAGGAATGAAGGGTGCATCGTACTTGTGCTCCCCCCTTCGGATAAAAGCCATGTTCCTTTATTTCAACATCAATTTTTAATCCTGAATTTCTAAATAGTTGATAGGTGACCTCTTGAAGATAATTAAGACTCGGAGCCCATTTCCCAAAAGTTCCCCCTCCTTGTATATTAATATTAATTATTTCTGAGTTTCTAAAACCTAAACATGCTATCTGTATTGGTTGTAGTAGTAATCCTATACTTCCGGCAGTATTGATGTTTACATCGATATTAGATTTAATTTCAGTATTGGGAATTAATGTTATTTCTTTTGACCCAACCTGGCATTTTGATAAGTTACTATTAGTTAATTTCGCAAGTGTTTGTAATCCTATTAAATGTTGCATTCTTAACCCTGGTTTTGGTCTATTTGCCCTTATATTTTTTATTCGAATAGGCCGTGAGAATAAACTAGAGAATCCTGCTCCGATTCTAAGTATGGACCCTCCACCTTCCCCAAAGGAACCATCAATTTCTAATTTGTCTCCTTGAGTCATATTTCATCAATTAAGATAACGATTTTATTCGATTTATACCATCAAACTCTTCCATTAGTTTTATTACTTCTTGTGGAACTAAAGATTTCCAAGTCTTATCATCCTTAACGATCAAGCGTCGAATATTACTAGCATTGAATTTTCGTTTAAAAATTGCATATTTTTTCCCAAGAGTAAATCCTTTTTTCAGGAATAATTCTCTAATCCAATCACTATTAGAAAAGATAGCATTAAAATCACCGACTATGGAAACTACATGATCAACCCAATTTTTAGCATCAAAAATATCAGGAATTTCATAAATCTCATATCTCTTAGGAGATAATTGTCTTTTTTTAAAAACTGCTTTGATGAACTCATTTCTTTCTCTGTTTGTAAAGGGATCATTGAATGTGTTTGCAAGTTGAGAGCTCCCTATTCCAATTTTTACATTATTATATGTTTTTAAAATACTTCTAAGAACATAGATGTGACCGTGATGGAGAGGTTGGAATCTCCCAATAAACAACGCTGTATTTTTACGAGAGTCTTTTTGCTTTATTTTTTCTCTGAAAAGAGAATTAATATCATAATTTAGAATATATCTCCAAATTTCTTCGCTATGATCAACTAGTTTCTCATTTTTTAATAGATTTTCTAATTCTTCTTTAGTGTAGAATTTGCTATGTTCAAAATCTAACTCCTTAGGATCTGGATTTAAGGGGGTTCTATAATCAACTAATCCAAAGAAAATATAAGATATTTCTTTTGTACCATTGTCTTCTTCTTCACTTAATTCATAAAACCTTATTTCTTGAATCGTTTTTGATGGAATTCCAAATTCTTCCTCTAGCTCTCTCAAGGCATCCTTTTTAATGCTAATTAGATTTAGATTCTTTGCCCATAGAACATGTCCAGAAGAAGAATCTGTGAAATAACCTGGAAAGGAACTTTTATTTTTACTTCTTTTTTGAACCAAATAGAGAATTTCCCCTTCAGGTGAAATTGATATAACAAAAAATCGGGTTATGAGATGCGTAATATTTTTCTCGTGAGCTAAGCTTCTTTCCATTGGAAAAATATATTTAGAAATTTGACCTGAGTGCAAAAATTTTATATTTTCTTCTTTAATACAAGCCAAAATTTCTTTTTTCATTTCAAATATCTCCTTCTATATTTGTACAGTTATAATTTCCCCTGATTTAAATCCTAGTTTATTAGATGCATTTCCTTGGTTAATAGAAATTTCAAGAAATCCCGTAGAACCAACAAGGAATAGTAAGGAATCAATAGGAACACCTGAAAAATGAGTATTGAAGATTCCTTTGTATTTTTCATTATTAATAATTAATGTGATTTCTGCTCCATCTTCTAATGCAATATTTAAATCTTTAATAATATTATCAACTATTTGGATTGGAGTTATCCCATTTCCGAAAGAATCTATATACTGAATTGGGCAGGTTATACTTCTTCTATCCGAATTAATTTCATATTTTACAGGATTTCTTTTTAAATTGTTAAAATTATATTTTGGACCTAGATCAGATAAGGGAAAATCTTCATATTTGGCAATATAAGCACCTACTGGTGCCATAATATCTCTCCCGTGGAATGTAGTTGAAACAGGGTGATTGAAATATTCTTTGTTTTGAACACTTATGCATTCAGAAATTTCTGTTGCTTCGAGAAAATTTGGAAAAATACCATTATCAGGTCCAATGAAGTAGAAGTTTGATTTGGTTTTCAAAGCGATAATTTCTCTTGAGCTTCCAACTCCGGGATCAACTACAGTTATGAATATTGCTTTATCAGGAAAATATCTATATGTAGATTTTAAAATATATGATGCTTCTCCTACTGAATAAGCGGAGATAGTATGGGAAAGATCTATTATTTTTACTAAAGGATTCGTTTTTAAGATGACTGCTTTCATTACAGCTACATAATGCTGACCTCTTGGTCCAAAATCAGTTACTAACCCAATATATCTTTCCATTTTTTTACAAGCGTAACTAAATTCTTCTTAGGAGTACTTTATATTGCTACTATATACACAAAATTTATGATGGTATTTCTTTCCTATATTTCTGATCAATTTTGTAAAAATCTTCAAGAGCTTTAGATTTTAACCTAAATTCCTCTTCTTTGTCAAATTGTACTAATTTCTTAGAAATTTCACTTGCTTTTCTGTATGAGGTATAGGCTGTATGGAAGTCTTCGTTTCTTAAGGCATAACGAGCTTCTTGAACAATCTTTTCTCTTTCTTTTGACAATTCTGGTATTTGTTGAGAAAACTCTCCCTTCTCTTTTAAGGAAGCAGCTATATCCATTATATAGAGTTCTTCTGCTATCTCGGCTGCTCTTTTATAGCTTTTTGCAGCTTTTTCATACTCTAGAGATTTAATTGCAGATTCCGCTGTTCTATATAAATCAGAAACTTTTGTATGTTCACCATTCTCAATTTTTCCTAAAAGGTCTTGAGCTATTTTTCTTTCTTTCTTTCCACCACTTAACATGAATTTAGTTATATTTATAATATTATTCTTCAATGCTTCAGGTTGAAGAATATCAATTAAAGGCTCTAAATGTTCAAAATAAATATCTTTTAAGATTGTTTCAAATTCTTCCTTTGACTTACCTATAATGTTAAGGCTAGGCATCTCAAGTGCTTCAGCAGCTTCTTTAAGAGAAGATCGAAATTTTTCTGGCTCATTTTCTTCAGTTAATAATAAACCTATAATAATTCCAGAAGCTTTTCTAGCTAATTTACCCTTTAGCTTATAGATATAAGAAAAAACTCGGTCTTCTTTTAATTTTAGCAAATTATAATCATTTTTTGAATGATCCAGATTCAATCTAAGAAATAAATCATTCGTTATTTCAAATCTCGATTCTCCTTCTTTAAAATAATACCCCATTACTTTATAATCTGAATCTGTTGGGAGTAATACTACAAAACAACCGTTTGGCATCTTAAATCATGTACCTCTTAGTTTTTTAAATTTAAAACAAGTTCTTATAACAAAATACTTGTAGTTTAGGATTGGGTACTACTAATTATTCTATTTGTTTCTTCCCTAATACTTTGGATAATATTTAACAATTGAGCAAAATAAAGATTATCAGCAACAGTTTTTGATGCCTGCTTTATTGTTTCAATAGCTTTCTTTTCATCTTCTGTAATTACTTCAATCGATTTTTTATCCCATAACTCTTTTACTTTTGTATTAAAATCTTCAGATAATTCTTTTAAACTAATACTTGATTGAATTCTGAATTGTTTTAAAACCTCTACAATCAATCTAATATTTTCTGTCATTGAAACAGTTTGTTCAGAAAAACTTTGGCTCATTTGAGTAATTGATTGACTCATCTGGCCAATTTGGGCAATCGTCCCATCTAATGAACTCATTATTTGATTAATTTTTTGAATCATCTGATCTAATAATTGTTCTGCCACTTTTCTATCACCTATTTGTTTTAAATAAAATTTACTTATTCTACTACCTCTTCCTTATTAAGTGATTCTTTTAAAACTTTTACAGAATCGATAGCTTCTGATAATAATAAATTCACTGTATCTTGATTAAGAATTCCTTCAGAGAGATTGGAAAACTCTTCAAGTTTTTTAATTAAATTTTTAAGTGCATCTAAACCTAATCCTTCTTGTATTATTTTTAATTCCTTAGTTGTTACACTCCCAATTTCCTTCATTGCGTCAATATGTTTAGTTTGTGTAACGTTAATTTCATTAGAAAATTCTCCTAATTTCTCTGTCAAATTTGAAATTTTTTCTTCGATGTTTGTATTAAGCTGGTTAAGTGATTCGTTAAGCGTTTGTATTGAAGCGCCCAATTGTGCAATCCTTTTATAAATATTCTGAAGAAGGTCGGTTAACATCTCAGCCATACATAATCAACTTTTTTAACTTTTAGTTTGGTAATTTACTAATGTCTCTTTTTGTTACTTCAATTATAAATATAACAGATTACATCAATAAAAAAATATTCAATAAAAAAATATTTATCTTTTTTCTTATTTAATAAGAATATAAACACAAACAAGATTAATAGCCATCGAAACGATTAATTATATAAAGGAGAAACAACACCAAATACTTTGAAAAACTGAGTTTGTACAAATAACAATAAGGGCCATTTGCTTAGCCAAAATTGGAAATTTATTCCCATTTCTAAATTGGTTATCAAGGTTTTTGAGTACGCTTGGCCAACAAGCGCAGGTCTTATAAATGACCTACAGACATACAAAAAAGTATTAACAAAGTGTCTGTAATAAGTAAAAACCTGAGATCCGGGGTTCAAGTGATGATTGGGATTCCCTTCATCAGAACAAATCCCCGATGGCCCATTTTTATCTTCTTTTTACTTTTAGAGTCAAAAAACTTCGTGAAACATCAATTTCACGTTTTTTTATATATCTTGGAGAAATACCTCCATATGGATTAGGATATTATTTTAAGGTATTGAAGATTTAATTGTAAAAAACAAATGATATAATGATTTACTTATCCAAATTGGTACTAATTAGATCAAGTAACCATTTCTTTATTTGGGTAAGATTTTTAATTATACCAGGGATAAGATTCTCGGGAAAATTTTGTTCGTGATTTAATCTCTGAGCTGTTTCCATCCATTTATTTAATGCTAGCTGTACCAAACTAGCGCCTTCTGCTTCCATAAAAATTGGAACAACAGCGGCAGATTCTCTAGCATCACCAATTGCAAAATAAATTCTCCGATTACTCTCTTTTAACATTACTAAATTAGCACACTCATCAAGTTTTCTCTCAACTAAGATGCTTTTTAATATTTGATCTTTTAAATCTTGATCTTTAGAAACAAATAGCTCTTTCCTTCTTTTGAGAGTTGGTTGAATTTCAGATACAACTTTATCCCCTGTATCTCCTTGATTAAAATATTTTGTAATTCTAACACCATCTTCTAAAGCTTCGATAGCTGTAAATTTTTTTGTGTTGGAATAAAAAATTGCTTTAGAACCCGGTTGATCTTCGCTGGAAGATAATTTAGTATGAATACTTCTCATAACCACAGAATTACATGTATGATAAGCGATTTCAAACAATTCTCTTGGGATTAAAGAAGCATACGGTTCTTCTATATGCTTAGAGAGCCACTGAGAAGTAATAACCCCATTAAATTGTGATAAAAGTCGGTTTTCCATAACTATTCGCAATTTATTTGTAAATATTCAGTTAGAACAAATTTTATTAAAATATAGTACTTCTAGTTTTTAATTATTGTTATTTCTGATAAAGTAGAAATTTTAAAATTGTAGATGGTTTCTACTTTTGAGTTATTTGCTTATAAGCTTTTTCAAATCTTTCAACAGCAGAGATAATATCTTCTTTTTTTGAACCTATTGCAGCATTCATAACAATATAAGGTGTAGTATATTTTTCACAGCATGTACCAAATGTACTCTCTTTTGGATTATACACTCGAGGTCCCGTAACTCTTAGATTATATAGTGCTCCACCGATTGCAAATAAATGCTCTTCTTTTAGGTTTTTTAAAGATAATGCTACTGCTACAGGATTGTAAATTTCGAGTATCCTCTCTTTAATACTTCTCGCCACAATTGACAATTTTTCTTCAAGTAATTTTCGATTTTGCTGTTGTTCTTCAATTAATTTTTGATATCCATTAATTCCTAAAGAGAGCATAGATATTAAAAAATTGACAACTGGAGTAGCTGATGCTCGTCCAGCATAAGATTGACTAATTTTTCTTATATTTTCTTTAATGGGTGAAGCAATTAAAGCCCCTCCAACGGGTGTAAGAAAATTTTTATCGGTTGATTGAATAATCGCATCAACTCTCCCTGCATCTATTGCTGAACGTATTAGTTTCATCCATTCTGGGCTTTGGACTCCATAAGCATTAATAATTATATGGACAAGATTTTTTTCTTCTGCGATTTTACTTATTTCTTTTAAATTATCAGGTTCTCGAGGAGGGAAAAAGCTCGTTAGTGATAGTATTGCATAACAATCATCATCTATACTAGGCATTATATCTTCTACTGGGATCCTGACAGCATCTCCATAAATTTTACCACTTATTATTTTAGGTTTAAGTCCCATTAATTCTATTGATTTTAATATTGATTTATGGTCAATTTGAGGAACTAATATTGTTCTCTTTATATTTGAGGTGTCATTTTCTTCGGGTCTTAAAGCTGCTAATGTTAATGATAAAGACATCCCTGTACATAATGGGACTACTATTGCTTCTTTTATATTTGGCAAGCCAAAGTTCCTTAATATATCTCGAGCTAAATAGTTAGAAATCTCATACATTATAGACCCTCCCGGTGCTTTCGGTTGTGGGGCCGTAAGAAAACCACTTCTTCCAACCCCATGACAGAATCCTGCTGATGTTTTTAAATGGAGTTTTGATGCGATTCTAGCTTCTCTTTCCCCTACTCTTGCAGCATCACTGTCTTTATCGGTATCCATATTTGAAAGTGTTTCTAATAAAAATTCAATTTGCTGATCACTCCATGGGTTTAGCGGAACACTCTTTTGTTCAAATAATGTTTTAATTGGTCTCATGAAGTTATTAAGAACTATTTGCCCTCTATCTAACATATTCTGAGGTATAGGAGTATTTTTAAAAAATTCACTTATTTTATTAAAATCAACCACTCAAAATCACTTTCAATTGATACATTATAAATAAAATTAATAAGGCATTTTTTCAAATAATTCTTTTGCTATTTTTTCATAATGGGAAATATAATAGAGGAAAGAAAAAAATTAATTTTATGGGAGGGAATTGGCGGCCCTCGAGGGGAATCGAACCCCTATCCCTTCGCAGGATAACTGGGTTTGAAGCCCAGTGTCAGAGACCACTCCAACCGTCAAGGGCCATTGAATTAATCAAATACTTCTGATACACTTTTTTGTTGTTCAAAAATTTCGTTTGCTTTTTCCATATAATTGGGGATATCAATCTGTTGGGGGCATTTATCTAAGCATTCTCCACATTGTATGCATAAAGCTGCTGCTCCTTCAACTTCTTCGCCATCAACCTTCCTTTTCTCCAGATCTTTTTCTGTTTTTGCCATCCTACCATAAAAAAAAGCAAGTCTAGGTTTACCCCGATCACCCCAATAATAGAGATCATTTACCAATCTAAGAACTTGGGGGATACTGACTCCATTAGGACATGGAAGGCAATAACCACAACTGGTACAGGGTATAATGATATACTTACTATAAGCTTCACGTAATTCTGAAATTGTTTTTAATTCTTCTTCTGTTAAGATATTTATTTCTGAATTTTCTGCAGATTTAACATTTTCTACAACTTGTTGCATATCACTCATTCCACTCAATACTACTGAAACTTCTGGATGGTTCCAAACGAATTGTAATGCCCAATCAGGCATACTCCTTTTTTTTTCAGACTTTTCAAGAACCTGTTTAATTTCAGGTTTTCTATCCAAAACACGGTCAGGAATAGCTAACTTTCCACCTCGAACTGGTTCCATAATTATCAATGCAATACCCTTAGACCCCGCATATTGTACTCCCTTTGTTCCAGCTTGATAATTTTCATCTAAATAGTTATATTGAATCTGACAGCAATCCCATTTATAGTAATCAATAATTTCCTTAAAAGTTTCAAAGTTATCATGAAATGAGAAACCGATATGTTTAATTAAGCCTTTTGCTTTAGCTTCTTCTATCTTTTCAATTAGGTTTAAGTTCTTAATTTTCTCTAATCTATTTTTATTGAGTCCATGAAAAAGATAAATATCAGGATTAGTTTGTAGTCTCTCAATTTGTTCATTGAGATAAGTCTCAAAATCTTCTGTTTTCTTAATCATCCATAAAGGTGATTTTGTTGCGAGGTGTACTTTCTCACGATAGCCATCTTGCAATGCTTTACCAACAACTACTTCACTTACTCCGTTATGATAAGGATATGCTGTGTCAACATAATTAACTCCGTTATCAATTGCATAGCGTATCATCTTTATTGATTCTTCTTCATCTACCTGCATCATTCGATTCGTTGGAAGTCTCATTGCCCCAAAACCGAGAGCAGAAACGTCCCAATCAAGTGAACCCATCTTTCTATACTTCATATTGCATTCCTTTATTATTTTCTTTATTTGTAATTCATAAAATTTACAGTTTTAATTGAACTTTATTCTTATTTTTTTTTGAAGAAATGATATTATAATGTCTTATAATTCACCTTCCTTTAAGTAAACCTAATTTAAATAGTGGTTTACTAAATTTGAACTGTTTTTCTCTTTATAAATGACTAACAGTTATCTTCTATAAAATCTTAAAAAAATGGGATTATATTATGAGTAGTGAAACAGAACTATCCAAAGTTCTTAATTTATTTGAGTGTCCATTTTATCCAGCTTGTTCACTTCCGAAAATTAATTTCTTATGTAAAATTCCCGACTGTAAAACTTGTTCCGAATACAATACTAAATTAGAGAAAATAAAATAAGAAGAATAAGGTCAGTAATAATAACACTTCTCAGTCAAATAAATTAAACCATGTGGTAAATCATTGATTTAAATATTGATGTCTTCTTATTATATCATCAAGGGAGGGTCTTTTCGCTTTCCTTGACCCAATTTGAACATTGTAGACAAGCTCAAGGAAATGTGTGATTAAAAAAGCAGTAGCCCCCCATATAGTATAGGTTTGCTCATTCTCTTCGTTAAAATAGTTGTAATAAAAAACAGGGAATTTGTCATCAGCCACACTAAACTCTTGCTCTGAGAAATTAATTTTATTGATGAAAAAATCAATTGGGACTTTTAGGATTTTTTGAACTTCTCTCTCCTCTCTTATGAGTTCTTGGTTTTTATTTATAAGCCCAAGAAATGGAGTAACAATAAATTTTGAAATAGTTGGAAAATCATTTAAACACCCTATAATTCTAATATGGTTCCTAGATACACCTATTTCCTCCTCAGTTTCTCTCAAAGCCGTATCCTTTAAAGTTTTATCCTCCCCCGGTTCAAATTTTCCTCCAGGAAAAGATATTTCTCCCCGATGTCTTGTACCCATATTTGAGCGGTGAATTAAAATAAGTTCATAAGGTTTATTTACATGGGGGATTATTGAGAAAAGAACAGCTGCTTTCGTAAAGAAACTGTCATTAAGAGATGTTCTTGAAGAAGAATCGCAGGGATAAATTTTCTTTTTTAACGAATTCTCGTTGAAAATTAAGTTTGCTGAATCCATTTGTTTTAGAAAAAATTTTAAGATATTGATTATTTGCACAACATAATATTTATTCCTAATAAAGTTTTTACCAAGTGTTTAATTATGAAACTTCCGAAGGAGATAAAAGATAAAAGAGATATGGGAGTAACTGCTAAAACTAGAAAATGTTCAGTAAAAGAATGTCAAGAGAATGCCATTCGCTCTCTCCCAGAGAATACCTGGAAAAAGTATATTGAAAAAGCAGGTTTGAAACTTAAAGACAGTACTAATCGTAGAATATTTTTATGTAAACCCCATTATGCTCAATCTAACAAATTTAAAAAATCCCTAGAAAAAAAATTTCAGAAGAAAGGATTTCTGGATGATTCACTTGCTCGCAAAAAGGGACAATGGGAGATTTAAGGGATTCCAGCCATTTTATCATAAAGAATTTTTATTATATTATGTTGTCCTTGAGCTATCCCTATAGTTAGCAAAGAAATTGCAATAATAAGTAATATAATACTCAATATCTTGTTTCTCATGTTTATCGAATTTAAAAATACTACTTTATAAAATAGTTTTACTAAATCCTTATTTTGTTAATTTCTCTAAAGTAGTGATTTTAGTATTAATTTTTTGTAATCGTAAATCAAACTCTTTATCATTTTCTGTATATTCTTCTTCTGAAATCTCTTTTGAATGAAATTGTCCTTTATTGAGTTTTCGCCCACTCGATATCTCTGCTTTTTCTAATTTTAAATCTTGAATCCATAATTTCATTCCTGCGACTAAATCTTCTCTTTCTGTTTCTAGAGTCGACTTTTCTTGTTTATATTTATCTCTTAATTTTTCAAAAGTGTCTCTATCCACCTTGTGTAATTTATGTTCACGGCTTAAATTCTCTAGCTGGAAAACCTTGGTTTCAATATCTGTATTTATTCTTTGAACAATGAATGGTTCTTCTAAATTTTGTTTAATTACTACTTCTTTTTGCTTCATTTCGCTAATGAGTGTTTTTACTGCTTCAAGCTTTATATTGACTTCTTTTTTAAAGTCTAGTTCGTATTCATATCTTGAATCCTTAGTTTGTTGTGAAATTTCATTGAGTTTTTCCATAAGAACTTTCTTATTTAATTGGATATCATTATATTCGATATAATATACCATTTGTTCTTTAACATCTTCGGGAAGAGGTTTTGCATCTTTTAATTCTTTTGATTTTTTTGATTTCTTTTTATCCTGTTCACTATCTTCTACTTCTAGAATGTCTTTATTATCAACTTCCTTTGATATTTCTTCTTTTGGTTTCTCTTCTAATTTCTCTTTTTCCACTTCTTTCTTAATTTCTTTAATTTTAGGTTCATTCTCTCGTTTTGGGATATCTGCAAGAAGAGGTTTTCCGCAAATAATACAGAATTTATCAGATCCTTTAACTGGAGAACCACAATAGGGACAAAACTTGGGCATAGGCTTCACATAAGAAATTCTTATTATATTATATTTAAAATGACTTTACTAAATAAAATTAACCGAGTCCGATTTTTAAAGATTCAAGGAAATTTATTTTATTAATTTATAATCTTTTTCCATTTAGGTATTGCTCGATCGTAGATTCACGTATTTTTCTGGTATAATTTTGATTTAAATCTCCCGGGACAAATATGACATCCCCATTTTTTACAGCTTCTAGAGATAAGCGTACGACTTCATTTGACACCATCCAAGATTCCTTAGGAAACCAACTACGCTGAAAGCCACGCATCGAGTCTGTATCATGAAACTCCGAGTAGGTGAATCCGGGGCACAGACTTTGTATATATATGTTAGAATTTTTTACCTTTTCCTGCAGAACTTCGCTAAAGACGGCGAGTGCTGTTTTAGTGCTCGTATACATCACGCTCAAGAAACTCTTATGGACTGCTGCAGTAGAAGAAGTATTTATAATAACTCCTCGTTTTCTTTTTACCATAATTGGAAGAGCAGTGTGACAAAACATTACAGCGCTTGTAAAATGAACATTGATCATATCAATGTGTTCTGTTACATCTATTTGTAGAAACGTATTGTTAATACCATAACCTGCATTGTTTATGAGTACATCAAGATTATCGATTTCTTTGATTTTTGAGATAATTTTATGATTATCTTCCAGTTTTGATAAATCTCCAACAATTATTTCTGCTTTTATAAAAAACTTTTTCTGTAATTCTTTACATAATTGTTCCAGTTTCTCTTTTCTGCGTGCAATTAAAACTAAATCAAAATTTTGAGAAGCTAATTGACTAGCGAATTCAGCTCCTATTCCTGAAGAAGCACCTGTAATTAAAGCCACTCCAGGATCTTCCCATTCCATGAAATTTTCTATACTATTCATAGATCATTCATCTTTTCACATTATTTTTTAAAAGTTTACAGTTAGGATGAAATAAACCATAATTAAATTTAGATATTTTCAAATGGAATGCCCAATTAATTTAAAATTCAAAAAATAAGGAATTAATATACTACATCATATACTAATTTAGAAAAAGATGGATATTACAACAAAAGTTCCTATACATATTGGGATCTTTGGTCATATCGATTCCGGGAAAACTAAGATTGCAGAAGTCCTTAGCGAAATTATCTCTACAGCAGGTATTGACGCTCATCCTCAAAGTAAGGAAAGAGGAATTACAATAGATATAGGTTTTACGAGTTTCGTTCTTGACAATTACCTTATTACTCTAGTTGATGGTCCAGGGCATGCTGATCTTATCAAAATCAGCGCTTCCTCAGTTGAAATCATTGATTATGCTTTAATCGTTATTGATATTAATAAAGGACCTCAAGTACAAACGGGAGAACATATTATCATGGTTGAATCACTAGGAATTAAGAAAATAATTGTAATTTTAAATAAAATCGATCTTTTCTCTGGGGATATTGAAGAAGAAACAGAAAAGACAAAGAAATTTTTTAATACTACATCTTATGGTTCAAACGTACCAGTTTATGCTGTTTCTGCAAAACTTGAATCTGGATTTAAGGAATTGAAAAGGGGAATTTTAAAGGTAATAAATTCAATAGACATTAAACGAGATAGTGAAGATGAAATAGTAATCCCTATAGACCATCATTTCCCAATTAAAGGTATGGGAGCAGTCTTAACAGGGACATTACTAAGTGGTACCTTAAAATTAAATCAAAATTTAGATATTTTACCTATAAATGCTTCTGGACGTGTAAAGAGTATTCAAATCTTCCATCAAAATGTAGATTCTGCGAAAGCAGGTGACCGAATAGGTATTAATCTAAAAGGTATAGATGTTAATAAAATATATCGCGGTTGTTATGCAACAAGTGATCGTGATGCATTTGATTTTTGTGATACTATAGAAGTAGATGTAAATAATCATAAACTTTTTAAATCAAAAACTAATTTTGGAACACAAGTGCATGTTACCATTGGAATGCTGACCACTGTAGGAAATCTTTATCCTTATTATGAAGAGGATCAAAAAAAAATTCAAAGTAGTGTTTCAGGTAAGGAGAAAGGATTCAAAGCTTTACTGATCTTAAAAGAGAAGGTATTAATTAGAAAGAATAAAATGGTATTACTTATAAGTCGATTAGATTTACCTCCTTCAACTCTTAGAATATTAGGATCGGCAAAAATATTAAAAATTCACAGAGATTCTCCTCTTTTTTATAAATATAAAGTTAAAAAAGGTGTAATCAAAAACCCAGAACACTCTCAAGGCATAATATGTACCGGATTAGCTCAGAGTAGTATTGGAGCTAAAAAAATAGTCGGTAGGAAATTAGAAGTTCCCTTTACAAAAGTTCTAAACACATTTGGTACTAAAGGTGCTGTAATAATTGGGTATGAAAATAATGAAAAGGAAGTAAAAAAGGGAGATCCGGTTTATCTAAAAGAGTTAAGAAGTTTTCATCTAAAGAATATTTAAATTTTAAAAATTCATAATAATAATAATAAAGGTGTGAAAATTGGAAAAAGCTAAAGATTCTGAAATTGAAATCGACCAAGAAATTTTAGATGAGTTAATGAGAGCTTTAGAACAATTAGAAAGTTCAACGGATTTGGAAGGAACTGCTATTGTTTCAAAAACAGGTTTACGAATTGCTAGTTCAGAAACTTCCGAATTTGGCTTAGATATTTATAGTGCAAGTCCAGCAACGTTGATTTCTCTTGGGGAAAAGATTAGTCAAGGTTTGCAGCAAGGTGAGTTAAAAGATGTCGTTATCACAGGGGCTACAGGATATACAATTATTCTGGTAGGTGATGCGGACAATGATTTTATGTTATTTACTAATTGTAAAAAGGGATATAAATTAGGCTATTACTTTCATAAAATAAGGAAATCTTTTAAAGAAATTGAGCCAGTTTTAAAAAAAATCCAAATCAAAAATATGAATTATTAAGATACTCTTTTTTAATTAAGTTAAATTTAAAAAAAATCTAACTAAAAACCCACTTAACAATATCTCCATTCTTCAAGTTGTATTTATCAGAACTAACTCCAGGAAAATCACTGTTAACAGAATATCGCCAGTTCCCTTTCACTCCGTCTATTTCTTCTACAAGGATACCCATTTCACCATAATCTTTATATTCTATTTGACACCCATTTATCAAAGCGTCAAAAGCAGTTGTATTATAGTCAGTCAACTCAAAGTTTTCTATTGTCTTAACTGTTCCATTCCCATAATCGACAATTAAGGTTAAATTATGGACTTCTCTTAAAGGTTTATTTACATCTGCAATCTCTATACTAGTAGTAAATACAAAAAATGAAGCAAAACTCGCAGTAGCCAAAATTGCAATCAAAGCGTACTTGTTAAATTTCCTATAATTAGATTTTAACTTTGCAACAAGTAAAGATGCTGATACTAATATTATGCTTAACGAGGTTATAATTATATATGGGAGGAATTTAAGGAATAAATTATCTGGGGGAGGTATATCTTCTCCAGATGGTTCCCATGGAATATAGTTTTCAAGTGTCATTTCAAGTAAATAACCTGAAACTGAACTATTAGCCCAAAGTAATAGCCCTGTATGTTTTTCGTAGATCATATAAGTTCTCTGACCACCACCGATTTGATCAAATGAGATTCTGATAGTTAAGTGTGTTTCTTCAAAAGAAACTAACCCACTTACAAACCCTGATGCTTCTTCTAATGCCAAATTCTTTACTTTAGTTAAATTATCTATAATCGGTATAAGAAACCCAGGTTGAAAGTTATTATGCCCCAAAATTAGACTCCAAGAAAGTTCACTACTAGATTTATTTGACAAAGTAAAATTAGTTGATAAAATACCTGAACTATTATCCAATATCTCGATATCAAACCAAGGAATTGGATCATCGATGACATTACCCCAATCATTAGGATCTTTGTCATAAAAACCTGTTAGATTAAGTTTAATTTGTCCACCCGCACTTGTTCTCCAATCTCCTTCAAGTCCAAATGTTAAATTGTACCAACTTGTTGCTCCACTAAATTGAATGACATTGTAGATAAACCTATCATCCATAGTGAAGTTTAATGATCTAATTTCAAGTAAATAACCAAAAACACTAGTTTTTGCCCATACCAAAAGTCCTGTCCCTTTATCATATATCATATATGTTTTTTGATTTCCGCCAATTTGATCAAAACCAATATAGAGAAAATTATGAGTTTCTTCCACATTAACTTCCCCTGCAAGATCATATAATCCTCCAGGATCTGCTTGACCTAAAGCAGAATTTTTTATATATGTTAGATTATCGTTAGGTATCAAAAACCCTGGTTGAAAAACATTATAACCAAGTGTTAGTGCTCTCGAAATTTCGCTATTAGACCTATTATTTAAAGTAAAATTTGTAGAAAGTATTCCAAGATTATATTCTAAAATTTCAATGTCTAACCATGGTATTGGATCCTCAAACAAATTACCCCAATCATAAGGATCTTTGTCATAAAAACCTGTTAAATTAAGTTTTATTTGGCCCCCTGCATTAGTTTTCCAATTTCCTTCAAATCCGCCTGCAAAATTATACCAACCAACTTCTGTATTAAATTGAGTTATATTATAAACATAGGTTCCATTTATGTCTAAGTCTTGAGAATATGAGACAGGAATACTGGAGTCAGCCTTCGCAATTGGAATAGAACTTTGGTATAGAATTTGTATCAATAAAAGTAATCCAATTATAGATAGGGCTTTTTTTGGGTTTTTCATATTTATTACCATCGATTTTCTATATTCTTGACAAGAATGTAAGGAACTATAGGAAACTTATCCTATAACAAAAAATTCTCCCCCATTTATTAAGATTTCGATTTACATTAATTTTTAAGATCAATTGTCTCACTAAGAGGGTCAAGCTCTGAGTCTTTAAGGTTCAATATTATAATATTATTTGACAGATTTGTTAAGAAATATAGGAAACATCACCTATATATTTTTAAAAATTCAAAGATTAATATCTGTAACCTAAAAATATAACCATTTTTAAGAGAATTATATTGGAGAACGTGGAAGCGCAATCTATAAAGGAAGTCAAAGAAGTAGTTGAAATTGTAGATTTAGAGAAAGAAAATTCCTCAGTTTGGCTTGAGAAGAAATCTTTTCGAATTGCCTTAATAAGCACATTTACCGCACTAGGAATAGTTTTAGGATATTTATTGGCATATATTCCTAATATAGAGTTATTTACGCTCACAATTTTTTTATCGGGTTATATC
>JAGXNO010000140.1 GCA_019894975.1 Promethearchaeota archaeon
TTAGTGTAGAAATGAGTATTGGTATAAATAAAATAAGTTTTGTAGATTATTCTAATGATATTTCTAAATTTAAATATTTAGATGCTTTTGGAATAGTTGGATTAAATGATTATTCAGAAAAAGATAACACTAATTCTTATGGATTACAAACAGAATTAGAACAAGATTTTTTAGTAGATTATAATTATGGAATAGAATATTCAATACAAGAAAATAGTAATTATTATAATAATTTTTTAAATATTACTGATAATTCTAATACTAAAGAAGCTAAAATAGTAGATTCTTTTATTCCAATTGAAAACGGTATAATAGAATTTACTATAAAATCAACTGAAACACTTTATAGAACTATGTTTCAAATTTCAGATGACTTAAATGTTAATGAAATTAATTTTAGAATTGAATCAAACGTATTTAAATATTATGATATTAGTTATCATACAATTTGTTCGGCAATAGATAATGAATTATATTTTATTAAAATTGAATTTGATTGTAATTCTCATTGGAATATAACAATTAATGATATATTTTATGGAAATTATGATTATTATGGAAATCCTTTTGAAATGGAATATATACAAATTCTTACTCATACAATTAATAGTGGTTATTCTACTGTTTTTGATAACATTCACTATTCTTGGTCTAATGGATATTATGAGAATCAAATTCAAGATTTAATTCCGTTAAATGATTCTAAGTATAATATGTATAAAGGAATAAGTGAAAGTAGTGAAAGTTATATTCATTATATAACACCTAATAATGATATTTCTACTCAATGGACACCTGAATTAGAAATAGATAATTTTGAATGTATTAATGAATATCCAAGTGTAGATTCTGCTTATATTTGGAGTGGAATACCAAATCAAATAGATACTTATTCTTTTAATTCAATTACTAATTTTACTCTTATAACTAAATTAATAGTAGATTTTTATGTTTATAGAGATTTCCAAGCTAGTAATACTCTTAGAATTGATTTCTATGATGGAATTTCTTGGAGTGAAGTAAAAATACCAAATATTCCAGCTGATACTTATACTTGGATAAATGTAGAATGGAATAATTTATTATTAAATCAATCTCAAATAGATAATTTTCAATTACGATTAACAAGTCCAAGTCAAATTATATTAGGAAACGCTATTATTATAGAATCATTAGGAGTAAAATTATATGG
>JAGXNO010000142.1 GCA_019894975.1 Promethearchaeota archaeon
CAACAAACTTGACATTTTTAGAAATAGATTCATTGATAAAATTACTGAGTTTCTCGATAAATGAGTCTCCTGTATAAACTCTACGATCTGGTCTGAATATCATATTTTTTAATATATTCAATAGATTTGATTGATTGAATATTATTTTATTCATATTTATTGCTTCCCAAGGATGAAAATACAATATAACAACATCTTTTTCAAATATCCTCTTTCGTAGATAATAATAACTCATGGGTAATCTAAAAAAGATGCTGAAATTTGAGGGAGAAAATTCTTGAATTTTATAATTCTTTAATTGATATCGGTACAATTCTTTATTTTGTTTAATTGAAGAATCATACTTAAATCCTAAATTATTTAATACTTTAAATAAGAATTTTGGGGGTTTTAAATAGGGCGCTCTAAAACCCAGTATTTCAGTGTTATGACATATGTTCTCTAAAATCTTTTTATTCTCTGAAATACTAACTTGACATTTATTGAAATTAAATTGGGTTAATCGTTCATGATTTAAACCATGACAAGCGATTTCATGTCCCTTACGCTCAATTATTCTTATATATTCTGGTAGATGCTCAGCAACATTTCCTGTACAGAAAAAAGTCCCTTTAATATGATATTTATCTAAAATTTTTAATATTTTCAACAATCCTACTTTAACTCCATAATACGTATCTAAAAAATTAGGATTATCTCTTTCAATATCAAAAGTAAGAGCAACTTTCATCACTAATTTCATCACTAATTTCATTTTTATTAAATTTTATTACAAGAATGATTACAATTAATCGTGTAATTATGAATTTTAAGAACTTATTAGAAAATTTAACGCTTTAAACTAACTTTTAATGCTTGGTTATAAGCAATAAAATACTATTATCTAAATGACATTAGAAATACATAAAAGTCTAAAAAATAAAATAAATTAACTTAAAAACTTAATCTATATATAATATTATGCATTTTAATCAAAAATTTAAAATATTAGACCATCTTAATTATCAATATATTCAAAATTACAAATGTTACAAATGTTTTTAAATGAGTTCTAACAAATTTTACGATGATTTAGCATCAACCGTTAAAGAAACTGCTGCAGATTGCGATATTTATGGCAACCTTTGTGATGAAGCCGAATTTGATTTAAATGCAACTTTGAGTGACTCAAATC
>JAGXNO010000143.1 GCA_019894975.1 Promethearchaeota archaeon
TCCCCATATTGATCCTTGTTCAAATGTAAGATTAGAAGGGGAGTCTTCTTTTATTATCGAGTAACCTTTGAGCAATATCAATTTTTTTAGTTTTACAAATGCTTCTTTTATTTTCAGATTTACAATATGCTCAGTCAACAGTATTTCGACCTTGGATACCAATATCTAATTTTTGTTATATTGAATTTTGCTATTGGATTTGAAAGGTTTTCTATAGTTCATCTTTAATTTAAAATCCAATAAGTGATTGTGTAATCAGAAAATCAGACCAAGAGAAGAAAAAATCAGTAAGAAAAAGGAATTATTTTGATAATCATTAACCCTTTATAACAGCCATTGGTACTAGTCTCGCAACTTTTGTCGCAATGCCAAGGGTATTGCTAACCTCAACAACAATATCTACGTTTTTGTATGCGCCATCTGCTTCTTCAGCTAAAATTAGTGGATTTGCAGCTTTAACAATTATATCACGTTTTTCTAAATTTATCCGCACATCCTTACCCATCCATTTCCGTTTGGCTGCGGATCTACTCATAGTTCTTCCTGCACCATGAGCAGTCGAACCAAAAGTTAAATCCATAGCTTTTTCTGCGCCACTTAAAATCCAAGAACTGGTACCCATGCTACCTGGAATCAGTACGGGTTGTCCTTGTGAGCGATAATCTATTGGAACCTCTTCATGACCAGCAGGAAAAGCTCTAGTAGCGCCTTTTCTGTGAATCCAGACTTTCTTTTGGCTACCATTAATTTTGTGTGTTTCTACTTTGGCGATATTATGGGCAACATCATAAACAAGATTTAGTCCAAATTTTTCTGAATCTTGATTAAAAGTTTGTTGGAAGCTTTGACGCACCCAATGCATAATAGTTTGCCTATTCGAGAAAGCATAGTTGACTGCACATGCCATGGCTTCGAAATAATCTTTAGCCTCAACACTGTTTCCGGGAGCACAAGCAAGTTCCCTGTCGGGAACATTAACGTGATATTTATGAACAGCATGTTCCATGACTCGAAGATAATCTGAACAAACTTGATGACCAAAACCCCTTGATCCACAATGGATCATTACAGTAACTTGTCCTTCGTGTTCAATACCGTATGTTTTGGCTTTTTGTTCATCATAAATCTTGTCAACTTTCTGAATTTCAAGAAAATGGTTTCCTGAACCCAGAG
>JAGXNO010000144.1 GCA_019894975.1 Promethearchaeota archaeon
ATATCTAACCCTCCCTTCCAAGCTTGACCACACACATTAGCATGCTCAATTTCATTCAACCCTACCTTAGGTTTAACTATTGTCCCAAGAAGCGGTCTTTTATTAATATTTGTTAATTTTCTAATACCATCTATTCCAAACTTAGGTCCTTTATATGCTTTAAGAATTTCTTTGGGAAATGAAATATCTAACAATCTTAAATTTTTCAGAACTTTCATACCGTAGATGTTTCCAGCAATTGCACTGAGTATCTGAGGCATGTTATTTGTTTCAAAAAGGTCTTGAGTGTAGGCAATTTTAATAATGTGATTGACTTCATCAATATAAAACGCGGCAGGTTTAAGTTTTTCTGCAATTTCTGGAGAAAGCGTAGAAATCTTTGTCCAAGTACCAATTGAGCTTTCTTTAGCAATTTCCATACAGGCAGATTCTAAACTGCTACATTCTGGTGCCTTATCAACATAATACATGGCGAGTAAATCTTTATCTGTTGGTACATAGTTCAAATTTACATAATCGACTATAATTTTTCACCTACTTTTTATTGAATAATTTATATTTTTTTTAAAATTTCACATGGAGTACTATATAACAAAATTAAAGCTTAAAAACCATAAAAATTTTATAGAATTTTTAATTATCTTACAAAGTGATTAAACTATGAGTCAAATAGAAGTAAGTACTAAAGAACTTTTCATAAATGTTAAAGATCTTAGCTTTAAGAGTGACCAATTAGTTGTTGATTTAATGAGATATTTAACTGAAGCCTTGCCCCAGCTACAAATTACCCGAAATGCCATGGAACTTGAAGTAATTGCGCCTTTTAAATTATCTAAAAGAGTAGTTAAGCTGAGGTTAAAGAAATATTTACATAAAAAAGGGGTTTCAGGAGAATTTAGACCTATAGCTATGAATGAACTTAATAAAGATGGGTATGTAATAAAAGAAAAGAAAAATCTTGAATTAGCATACTATTAAGTTATTTTTCTCATCAAAATAATTATATATAATTTAAAAACTATATTTTAAACGTGTCTTTAGAAGAAAATCTAGAGTTATCAATTAAAACTATTGATGACTTGCTTCGATGTGTTAATTTAGCTAGTTTACTAGAATTATCTGGATGGCCTAAACCCGGTAATATTCATAGAACAAAAG
>JAGXNO010000145.1 GCA_019894975.1 Promethearchaeota archaeon
TATCACTTTTAGGGAAAAACCAGAGATATCCCCCCGGAGTCCGTAGTCCTGGATCGACAATTAGAGTAGAGTAAGCGGGAAGGGGTGTTTTTTCTTTAGTAAATTTTATAATCTCTCTATAGCATATAGTTGAATCCCATTTGGATACTTCTTTGGAGATGTAGGTACTTTTTATATTTCTTCTAAGAGGAGAATGGAATCCGCTCGCATCGATTATAATTTTTGCATTAAGTTTTTTTTTCCCCTCATATTTTCGTTTAACTTTGACTCCAGTAACGCATTTTTCATCATAAACTAAATCTATCGCTCTAGTGTTATCCATAAATTGGACATTTCCAGCATCAATTGCTTCCTTTAGTAATTTTTGACCAAATCTTGCTCGGTCAACAAAGCACATTGGTATATCCAAGGATAAGTAATTCTTTTCGTCTGGAGCATATAATCGAAGCGCTGAGTTTAAAGTCAAAATCTCATCACCCATAGTAATATTTAAATAATCAAAAATAGATGGATCTACAGCATCTCCACATATTTTATTACCAATTTGATGTTGTTCGCAAGCATCGATTAAACAAATATTTAATCCAAATTGGGCTCCAAATCTCGCGGCAATTGAACCTGAAGTTCCAGCTCCAACAACAATGATATCGTAAGTTTCATTTGTAGTTTGCATTTTATAGACCACCTGTATATGAATTAATGTTCAAGTAGACAATGACTGAATTATTCGATTTTTATATTTTTATAACTATAAATTATATATTATTATTTTGGGTCGTTATTATTATTTTTTTTTATCATATTTTCCCTCAATAGATATCCTTATAAATTCCAGATTTGGTTTTTACCTCAATTTGATTGCCGGTGCAACTCAACTCAGGATAGGATGCAATGACTGCTGAACAATGTCCCGGGATCTCTATTTCGGGAATGACTTGAATATATCTTTGTTGAGCAAACTGAATAATTTCACGGACTTCTTCAACTGTATAAAAACCCTTGTGTGAGATTCCTCGATAGTTTTTTGATAAAAAACCTCCAATTTGACTGTCTTTTCGCTTTGAGCCAATAGCAGTTAGTTTTGGATATTCTTTAATTTCAATTCGCCAACCCTGGTCATCATTAAA
>JAGXNO010000146.1 GCA_019894975.1 Promethearchaeota archaeon
GATTTATATAGGTCTGCATCAAGGTACACAAAAGCAAATGTATCAGATTCTAAACCCGCTGTTGTCTCAGGAAAGATTCCTTTTCGTATAATAATATTATTTAAATTACCTATATTTTTTTTTACTCTTTCCAATTGAGTATTTTTAAATCTGTTTGAATCTCCTTTGTTTTCTAAGAATTCTACAGGAAAACCCTCAAATGTATCAAATAAATATAATCGCTTTTCTGGTGCTAATTGATGGATAATTTTACTTGTATTTCCTTGAAAAACACCGAGTTCTGCAAAATGACCCTTAATTTTTTCAGTTTTAATTGTATTTATTGCTAAAGCGATCGTTCCATATCTAATGGGATCCCATGAGGTACTTATTATATTATTGTGAATTTTCAGAGAATATGGTGGATATTCTAGAGATATTTTCTTTATTATCTCTGATTTAAGAAAATAATACAAATTTTCCAAAGGACTAATTTTCCTTAAAATTCTGAATATAATATTAAGTTTCTTAGTCCCAATAATTTTTTTAATAGTTTTAATCATAAAACTTCTCAATTCAGTAAATTAGCTAAATATAACAATGATATTTATACAAATTTAGTTATAAGAAAAGTGGACAAAATAAAAATTTAATGGGCTTCTACCCCTAATTGTTCTGGATGAGATTTAAAATACTCAACTCCTTCCTTTATGATATCCAAAACAGATCTAGTAGGTAACCACCCTACCAGATCTTTTATTTTATCATTTCTTCCAATTAATAGAGGAACTTCACTTGGACGTAGTCTAAGAGGATCTATAAATACATCTGCGTCTATATTAAACAAATCTTTCGCAAGTGTAGTATAATCAGCAATAGTAATACCCTTACCGGAGCAGACATTAAAAGGTTCACCATATTTTTTCAATTCACTAACTAAAATATATGCATTAACCGTATCTTTAACATGAGTAAAATCTCTAATTGCATTAGGATTTCCAATTATAATTTTATCTCTTTCTTTATTTAATATTTCGACTATTTGCCTATGAACGACGCTTGTTACGAATTGTATACCTCGACGCGGTCCCTCATGGTTAAATCCACGAGTAATTATTGAGGGTACACCATAAGAATTATGATATAAC
>JAGXNO010000148.1 GCA_019894975.1 Promethearchaeota archaeon
AAAGTATGTAATGTAGAAGTAAGATTAAAAATAGGAGAATCTTCAGAAAAATTAATTAAAAGATTTTCTAAAAAATGTAAAAAACAAGAAATTATAAGAGAATATATTAATAAAGTTTCTTTTTATAAAAAACCTTACTCTTTCATAGAAAAGAGTAAAACTATTTTTACGCATATATTTGACTATTAATATATCAAGCTCCTGGCTTATTTTTAATATTTCACTGTATTCTCCATATTCAAGAACTATATTTAGTTTATTTTTTAAATTGTCAATTTTATTTTTAATAATAACTTCACCTCATTCGTCCATATTATAAACATTTACTTATTATACTATATGTTACATTGCAAACATTTACAATAGGCTTTTATCTATTACAAAAGAGATATAAAGTTATCCACAGGAAAGGGCAATAAATGAGGGTATCACATAGATAAGAGCATTATTTATAATAGATAATATAATATAAAAACATTTTAAAGGATATGGCCTATACAGGTTATATTCTTTTTATTTTGTTTGAAATATTTATAAATATATTATTGACTTTTGTACAACATTGGTATAACATTAGTATCAAATGATAATAATAAAAAACGAGGTGATAAGGAATGAATGAATTAATAAGTACTAAAGAATTATGCAAATGGCTTAGTATAAGCCCTAATACAGCAAATAATTGGAGGCGTTTAGGAATACCTTATGTTCAGAATGGCAGCCATTCTATAAAATATAATAAAAATGAAGTTAGGAAATGGATGTTAACACAAAATATTGCGACGAATATTCCTAAAAATGAAACTGGATCAGTAAATGACCAATTGGCAGATTCAATTATGCCAATTCTCCATATGGCAGGTCTAAGCAAAGAGGATTTTCTACTTAAAACATTAAAGAATAAGGATCTTAATAATACTGAGGCAACTATTGAAGAATTGGTTAGTAAACTTCAAGGATTTTTAATATCTGGAACAGGTGCGATTGTTGATAATGTAAGGCTTATGGACACAATGAACTTATGTAAATGTGATTTGATGGTTCAACAAAATAATTTTCACTCAGATGAAAAAACAAAAGAAGAATTAGAGGATAAAGTAAGTGATTTATAT
>JAGXNO010000149.1 GCA_019894975.1 Promethearchaeota archaeon
GTTTTGGGTGAAATCTGTTTTAATATTTTTAAATGGTCAATTCTATGCAATTTATAATTATTTTTTTTTATTTCAATTTCAAAATTCTTAATTGCTTTTTCAATTGATGCGGGTTTATCACAAAATTGGTAATTATGGATTATCCCTCCTTTTTCTTTTATTAAATAACAAGCGATGTTTATAAACTTAAGAGAATTCTCTGGTAAATTCATTAAAACCCGATCTACTTTACTTTTTAATGAGACTCCGATAAGATTAGAGTTCTTCAATAAATTGTTTACATCTATGAGATCTGGTATAATAACCCCTTTTAACTTATTTAATTTAATATTTTCTTTAAGATATTTTATAGCTTGAGGATTTATATCAAATGCATATATTTCTACATTTTTTTTTTTTGCTATTTGTATGGAAAAGGGCCCTACTCCTGCAAATAAATCAACAATTTTTTCATTTGGTTTGATATTAATACAAGAAGAAATCCTTTTTCTTTCAGATAATAATCTTGGAGAAAAAAATGTTTTTTCAACATCAAGTTTAAAAAAACAGCTATTTTCTTTATGAATTGTTTCTGTATTATTGTTTCCTGCTAATATTTTTAATTTTCTTAGACGAAATGTTCCTTTTATTTCACTTATTTTCTCGAAAACTGATCTTACATTTTTATTTACATTAAGAATAGCGAGTGCAATCTTTTTTTTAATATTAAGACTAATATTAAAATCATTAAAAGTGTCCAATTCCACTATTGCACAATTTCCAATAATGTCAAATGATTTGGGAATTAATTCAATAAATTTTTCAGGAATTTTTGTTTTCAATGCTTCCTCTAAAGTTCTATACTTATAATTTTTATTTCTAATTCCCCTTTTTTTAACAATTTCAAATTTTACCTTTATAGTTGTTGAATCAATTATTTTTTCATTATTTAGTTCCATATAATTCAAAGGAAAAAAGATATATTCATTTTCTTTAATGACTTTATATTTTTTATTTAAGATAGACGTTTTTTTTGAATAATTTTCAATGAACTTGATAAGAGCTTGAGCATCTTCTTTTTTTACTTTAATATGAGGGAATTCTCCATTTTCCATCTTATTCAGC
>JAGXNO010000014.1 GCA_019894975.1 Promethearchaeota archaeon
ATTATATTCATTACCAGTAACTTCAGTTATGAAATCTAGTAATTCCCAGAGCTGTTCTTTAATATATTTTTTGAAATATTCTTTTTGTCTGTTAGTAGTATTACTTACTACGTGTGGAATATCGATGGTAAAGTGGGGCACACCACCCATTCTCTCAGATTGAACTTGAAACCAATTAACATGTGTATCACATATTACATCGCTTGAAAGCATGAATGTTGGTTTTCTTGTACCACCTTCACTCATTTCAGCATTACTTAGCACGGCGCCAATGTTTGTTTTGAAATATGAGCATAAATCATACGAGTATCCTTGATCTTCAGCAAGTTCAATAAAGTTTTGAGATTTCTTCAGGGCTGCTGAAATCGTTGCTGAATTTTCTGGAAGCATTGGTTGAACACCCATAGAATATAAAAGTTCCACAGGTGTTCCTGCAGTTGCCCAAGCAGTTGGTGTTCCCTCTCGATGTGCTTGTTCAATTGCTAAAAAATGTCTTCCCATTTCATTCCTTAGTTTATTGGTTGCATTTAACATCTTGCCAGTTTTCTTCACTTTTGACATTTTCAATCTCCTTATTAAATTATTTCTCGAAATGCTTCAAATCTAGTTGTTAATTGATTATATGATTCTCTATTGTATTCCATCTCAACAAAAAGATACGGAATTTCTAACTCTTTAAATTTTTTATTAAAATATGGATGGGTATATAAAACGGGCTCACAAAATTTTTGAGCGATATTGATAACACCATCTACTTTATAAGTGTGTGCTAAATTCTTTATTATCTCGAATCGTTCATATGAGGGGAATTTAGTTGAGTAGATTGG
The DNA here is from genome assembly GCA_019894975.1 of Promethearchaeota archaeon. Classification (GTDB taxonomy): domain Archaea; phylum Asgardarchaeota; class Lokiarchaeia; order Sigyniarchaeales; family SOKP01; genus Loki-b32. Next base: position 828 of record JAGXNO010000014.1, read on the forward strand.
CTTGTTTAAATGATATTTAGCTATAGCTTTGATAGGTTCTCCGTCTTCATCAATATTATCATGAAAATATTTAGTTCCTATACATAAATCATCAATTACAATGTGAAAGCCAATATTTTCTAGAAATTGAATGAATTCTGTATCATCTATAACTGAACCTGTTAGTAGTACTTTTTTTAGCTTTTCATTCGGAAAAGGCTTTCTTTCACTTAAATCTTCCAACTTTGATCTAAGCTTTTTCAAGGCTTCATCTTTATCTGATTGTTGGACATACTTAACTAAAGCATGAAGTTCCGAACTTTTTAATATCATTTCTTCTCGAAATCTTGAAATTTTTCTTAACAATCCCCTAATCTGATTCATTTTTTTTATGGCTTCACGAATTTTTTCAGATGAGATTTTTACATTAAATTTTTCTTCGATTTGTTTTATTAACTCGTTCATATCTTGAATAAAAAAATTTAATGAAGTTTCACTTCTTTTCAAAGGTGCATTCAAAAAGTATAGAAACTCTATATTCACGCATTCTAACCAAATATCAAACTCACGATTTGTGCAATCACATCCATGCGTTGTAATAACTCCTTTAATATCATTGTTCAATCCATTTATAGCCTGTTCAAGAATATTTCGTGCCCAGACACAATGAGTTGGAGGTACATGCTCATTTGCTTTATCTATTCCTATTTTTGGATTTCCAAAAAGTCTCACAGGTGTCATACCCGCAGCAAGAATAATCTCTTCAGGTGTATCGACGCAGGCGTCGAAATACGCAATTTTTTTCATTTATATCCCTTATCTAATACTACTTCTTTTAAATTCTCAAGTATTTAAAAAAATATTTATTTGATGCTTTTATTTAATCCTTAATTTAACGATAATTTTGCTCTTAGGTGACCTAACGTAAGCCAACCCACTGTATCGAGGACCTTATCAAAGGCTATATTAAAGCCAGAAGTAAATATTAAATTAAAGATTTGGAACACCTATTTAACGGGGAAGCTAGTTAAATTCGATAACTATATGAATTTAATTGTTAAAGATGCCAAGGAGATATATTTCGGTCGTGGGGGAAAACGCAGTAAAGAGCTAGGGACTGTAATGATCAGGGGTGCCAGCGTTATCTTTATTGGTCAGGATCGTGAAAGATTAGTTTTCCAAGGTGGTGCAGAAGAGGATTTAATGCATCGAGAAGAAAGTGAAGAGGTATAAGGAAAATGGGAAAAGGTACACCGAGTAAAGGAAAGAAGAATAAAGCAGCTAGTCATAAAACCTGTCGTCGATGTGGTAATCACTCATACCATCGAAGAAAAAAGTTTTGCGCAAGTTGCGGTTTTGGAAGATCTGCAAAATTACGTCAATATGCATGGCGAAATAGAACTCGTCCGTCCAATGGTCATAAAGCTTTTTATATGAACAAGAAAAAAGTTAGAGCTTAATCTACTGATTTTATTATAAATTCTTATTCTTAAAGTAGGAAGAGATATTATTAATTATTAAAATTTCAACTAGATATCTTTATATTTTTCATAGCTTATTTGAAATTAATACGAAACCAAATTTTGAATTTAAATGAATAGTCTAAAAATTCAACATCTCAACAATGAATTAGATAAGTTGGAAGAAATCAGCGATATCATAGGGACTGCTATTGTAAACCGCAATGGGCTATTGATCGTTTCAAAATTACCAAGAGATATTGAAGATCGAAAATTTTGTGCGATGGCAGCGACTATGTTTGGTGCTATTGAAACAGCAGCATCAACATTGGGAAGTAATTCAGTCACTAATTTAACAGTAGAATTTAATGATTTTCAACTTATTATTATGGCTGCCGATGAACAAACAATTTTGGTTTCATTATTAAATTTAAATGCTAATTTAGGTTTAATATTGATAGAAATTGAAGAAATAATTAAAAATTTAAAGAATACATTAAAAGAGTGATGACAGATCTTAACTGATAATCAAAAAGAGAGATATGCACGGCAAATTATCTCTCCAGAAATAGGAGAAGAGGGTCAAGAAAAGATTTCTAAGTTAAAAGTACTTCAGATTGGTTGTGGAGGATTAGGATCACCGTTTTCTATGTATTTAACTGCAGCAGGAATTAATGAATTGACTTTAATAGATAATGATACTTTAGATATATCAAATCTGCAAAGACAAATTCTTTATAATGAATCTCAACTTGGTGAAGATAAGGTTAATTCTGCGAAAGAGGTATTATCAAGACTTAATTCTGAAGTCAAAATTAACGCATATAAAGATTTTATAGATCAAAATTCAGTTAAGAAATATCTAGCCGAAAATAAATATGATTTCATTGTTGATTGTAGTGACAATTTCAAAACTAAGTTTCTAGTCAATAAAATAGCATTGGAAAATAACCTAAGATGTGTTATTGCGGGAATCAAAGATTTTTATGGTCAAATTATAACAATAAATCCCAAGAAGTCTGCTTGTTATCAATGTGTTTTTTCTGAACCTTTAGATACACCTCAAGGAGAGGGCCCTTTACCCGTTATTGGTGTGACTCCAGGCATATTAGGTACCTTACAGGCTTTGGAAGTAATCAAGACAGCTCTAGGGCTTCCGAATCTTGAAAATAAAGTTTTGATGGTAAATTTATTAGATTTAAGGTTTAACATAATAGATATTATTAAGAATGAAGCTTGTTTTTGTTCTAAATGATATTCAAGAAAAAAAGGGGAGATTTTAGGTCTCCTTATTCTAAATTTTGTTCAAAAAATTGTTTAAATAACTGCCCTTTTTTAGAATAGAGTTTGGATGTTTTTGCACCTTCAAGTTTTCCTTTGTAAATCCCTTCTTTTTTTATCGACGCAGGAATTCCAACTGCCAAGCTTCTAGGTGGTATCTCCTTACCCAGAAGTACTGCTCCTGCTGCAAGTACTGATCCTTCACCTAGCTTTGAACGATGCAGTACATTTGATCCTATTCCAACAACGCAACCATCTTCTATTGTACAAGGTCCGTGAATCATTCTGCTGATTGAAGTCAACTCTTCAAAGATTTGCATGATGACCTATAATACAATCGTTTCCTATGTTTACATAACTTCCTGCTTCTATATGGATGGTAACATTTTCTTGAATACTTGTATTTTTTCCAATGTTTATTGAGCCCCAATCACCTCGAAGAATTGCTCCGAACCAAACGTTAGAGTTTTCTCCTATAACAACATCCCCAATAATAACTGCTGTCGGAGCAATGTAGGCAGATTCATGAATATCAGGCTTTTTTCCTGTTTCTGGACTGGGTATAATCATTATATTTCTTCACCATTCGGTATTATTTGAATCTGAAGAATTAAACCATCAATATTAAAGTTTTGAAAAAGAAAAGAAATGAAAAAAAATATAAATTAAGTATATTCTATTAGCATTCTTTAAATACTTAGTATTGTCACTTGTTATTCCTTTTTTTGTAGATTCATTTCTTCTGAAAAGTATCTCTTAATGAATGCAGTTAAGAAATTTTTACCGATTAAATCAGCACCTCTATTTATTAATTCTGATCTAGAGATTTCAGCCTGATTATATCTATTCAGAACATCTCGCAATTTTTCTAATTCCGGACCAAGATTTTTTGTTAAAAAATCTTCCAGGTCAGCAATCTTCTCCATTACAGCTTCAATTTTTTCTGAATATTCTCGGAGTAACTCATGAGTACTTTTCAAGTTATTAGATTTTACATTGATATCTTTTAAAACCTCTTTAGCAACCCATTCTTTCTTACTCATAGCCACGATAGTGATAAGATTGTTTCCTTCAGTCACTTTTTTAACCTTGATAATCAATGCAATTTCTTGCTTATCGTATTTGCCTTCAGCAAATCCCTTGACTCCTGTTAATTCGGAATTAATTGGGTCCAACTCTGTTTCTACAATATGAAAATTATTCTGCCTTAATATAGAACTTACCTCGCTTTCGATTTGATTTAATGACATATCGTTTTCGAAGGAGATTTCTTTTGTTTTCATTGAATGTGTTTTTTCGTCGAAGATTTCTTTTGAAATTGCCTTTTGGATATTATAATCACAATACTGACGGGTTGATGGGACTTCTAATTTCCTTATTATCATTTAGTATTACGCCGACGAATTAAAAATCGTTATGGATTATTATCCTAACTCAAATAACCAAGCAATAAAATAGAAAAAAATAAAAAAAATTAAAGTTAAAATTTACTCAATTATTTCTCAATTCTTTTTTTCTCTTTCTTCTTCTCAAGAATTTCCTTCTCTAAATCTTCTTTGAATTTTAAAGCATAATCAGCAATACTTTTACATAAGTTTTCAAATTCCATAGGATCAAATTCTTGACCGAGTTCCCGATTCACGTTTAATTTTTCTAAATCTTCCCACCTCATATTAATGCCTAAAATAGGAGTAATTTGAATATTATGTTTACGCGCAAGTTTTATTTCTGAAGAAATTTAGGATGTCGACAAAAAATGCAGTTGATAATAATCCAAATCCATTAACGCCAAGATAAATAAACACAAAAACATAATATTCGAGAGATACTACATTATTAATCTGCATATTAAAGCTGAGGGGATCAGCTAAAATATCTTCTTAAAAAAATCTATTTTGCAATTGTGTCAATATTTGTCGCTCAAAAGAATCTTCAGAAAAAAGAGTATTATTCGGAAAGTCTTCTCTAAAGATGATTTTTGTGCTTGGTTGAGAAGTAACATCCTTAAACAAGTTGTCAGGAGATTGATCAGCAATAGCAAATCCAATCCCTCGGCTCCGATATTCTTTTAGTAAATCAGAGAATATTTTTGCTATCTGTTCTTTCATGATGAAATCCGCATCATCGCTGTTGTTGGTAATAGGTTTTTCTAAGATAGCGTGAGCCTAATCAATTAAAATCAGATATTTTAACTCCTCAGCTTCATTGTCTTTTGTAACTGATCTTACAAGTTGAAATATCGCATTCACAATCAGCATTTTCACAAATTTACTGCACATGGATAAATCAAGAAAAATGTTTTCACCATTCAACCAATCAATGACCCAACTTGGCAAATTCTCAGTGATTTTTAGTACGACATTCAGGACCAAAATCCCTACATTTTTAGATTTAGAAGCTTTTTTTGTTATTTAAGTTTTTTAGCTTTACTTGGTCTCTTCTTTCCCCGAATTTCTTCTTCTAAATCACTTTTCACTTTAATGATATAATCATATAATTCCTCACGAAATCTACCATATTCTTCAGAATCAAATTCTTTTCCGAATTGTCTACTAATATCTAACTCCAAATCTTCCCATTTCATCTCTAAATCTTCCCATTTCATGTTTTCTCCTAATATTGGCATGATTTGTATATTGTGTTTAAATCCTAGTCTTAATTCCTTAACACAATCTTTTGAATCAATGGAATTCTGTGAAGAAAAGAATATTATTAGTTGACTCCGGGGAACTGTTTTATCCATCCAATCATCTATATCTCCCACCATATCCGCCTCGCAATAATGAACTTTTGAAATCCCTTTCTGAGATTCTAAATATTTCACAAGATCACTGATTTGATATTTATCAAAATCCTTCATAGCATGACTGATAAAAACTCGAATTCCTCTTCCTTTTATGCCCTTCCTAATAACAACAAGAGAAACAATAGCTGCTATAGTTATTATGGAAATACCTATTATTATAAAAAACCAAATATCGAAAGGAGCACTGTTAATAATTTTTTTTGTTATATTAACATCTTTCCAACTAATATTACCCATAGTATCATTAGCATAAAATCTGATTGTAACAGAACCTTCTGAAATTTCTTCCCAAACTGCTTCATCAATTACTCCTATTAAACTTGTGATCGATATATTAGTAACACCTCCATCTAATGTATACCAAAATGCATCTAAATTCCCATCAATGATGGTGATCTCATATCCTGGGGCACCTCCCCACTCCTGATTATGGGTTGGGACGTTGATCGTAATTTCTGGCCCTAAAATGTCTTTTCTAACAGATATTTCCTCCCAGTTAATATTTCCTGCTGTGTCGTTTGCATAAAATCTAATAATTACTGTCCCATTTAACATGTTAGCCCATGAGGTTTGACTTATCGACTTATTTATAGTAAAAGTTGTATTACTTACTCCATCATCAATTGTATACCACATAGTACCACATAGTATCTATTCCATTAATATCATATATAGAAAATATAACTCCAGAAACTATAGTTAAAGTTGCGAATGACGACTCAATAGAATCCGTTATTATTTAATAGTTTTCAAATTTACTATTGTAATTCTCTTATTATTGTTTAAAACATAAAATAATGTCTTTACAGTTAATCGGTCCTGGAATAATACATTGTTAATATAAAAAACTTTTGAAATTACAAATTTGGTAATGTATGCAAAATTAGATATTTAAAATAAAATTTATCAAAAATCACTTGTAAAAAATAAGTAATAAATAGAATAGTATTTTAATAATAATTTAACCAATCAATCCATCTTTAAACAATTAAGGGCAAATAGAAATGGAAGGAAATTTACGATTTATATATAAAAAAGAATACTGGTACATCAGTGCATTTATTAATACCAGTGAGATTATTGGAGAAACTAAAGCAGAAGAAATAGAAGCTCTATTATTAGAAAGATTAAAAAATCTAAGTGATAAGGAATTAGAAAAAACAATTACATTTTTAGAAAAACATCCTAATGCTGAAGAAAAGAGAAATACATTAATGGAAATGACTAAATCTATTACAATCGAATGTGATTGGGAACCTTTTTTCCAAAATTTCCCCTATACTGATGAAAATAATCCCTATACGGAGGATAATAAAGACTTAGTGTATAATACATTAGGTTACTTCAAATTGGAAGTAGAATATTTTAAAAATGAGCCATACAATAAAGAAAAAGTGACTCCGGATTTAATACAACAAGTACCATATATTGTTCTTGATATTCTTAAAGAATTCAGTACAAAAAAAGAAAATCAATTTTTACTTCTTGACACGGAGAGTCCAATTTATGTATTCGTGATATCGACTAAAACAACTCCTATTGAAGTTCAATGGAATGAACAAAATATAAATAAATATAAAAATGATCTCGGATATTGGACACAAATTTATGCTGGTCAATGGCGTGACTATAGTGAAGATCTATTTGAAAGAAGAGTTAAAAAAAATCTATCAAATCGTTTATCTGAATTGCACTATATTAAGAGAAATTCTGGATTTATTTACATGACAGAAAGAAACTATGAAACAGAATTTTTATATATAAAAGACTACCTTTTAGAACCAACCCCAGAAATGAGAGCAGTGCTATTCGCATTAATGACGATCAATCGTTCTCTTGATGTTTTATTTATGAAGAGATATTCGGATGTTTTTATGAGCTTAGAGAGAATTGAAAAAAAAACTAATAATCTGAGATTTTTAAGAGGAATGATTCAGACAAAGATGAGTCTTATCTATAACAAATTGGATAGGAATCCACGTCAACATTATAAAAGAGTCTTAACCCATTTGATAAGAAAATTCCGTATTGAAGAGATTGTGAGAAGAACAAATAACAAATTCAAGATGTTATATGATTCGATGCAGGAATTATATTTAAAAAGAAGTGAAGAAAACCAAAAAAGAACCAAAAAAGCTCTCTACTTCCTGAATATATTATTAGGCGCAGGATTTATAGTAGAATTTGTCAATACAATAAGAATTGCTTTTAGCTTAGAAGAAACAGCTCAACCGTCACCTATAATACATGGATTAATTTCAATAATTTTAGGAGCATCCTTATTAATAACTATTGGTTATTTTACATATAGTAGATATAAGTTAAAAGCTTCAGAATTGGGACATACTGTTGACGCTGTTATTCAAGATGATAAGCAGAATATAATATTAATTAAAAGAAAATATGCCCCTTACAAAGGAAAATATGCACTTCCTGGTGGATTTATAAAATACAATGAAGATCCAGAACAAGCTATAATCAGAGAAGTGAGAGAAGAAACGAATCTTGCTATAGAGATCATAAAAAGAATAGGGACATATGATCAAAAAGGTCGAGATCCACGTGGGAGAATTGTATCAACAGCATTTAGATGTCGTCTTATAAAAGATATTTCCAGAATGAAAGGTGGAGATGATGCCATTGCTACTGAAGCTATCCCAATTGCAGAAATCAAAAATATGGATTTAGCTTTTGATCATAAACTTATATTAAAAGATGCGGGTATTTTATAAAAAATCGATTTTTAAAAATTTTTTATTCTTTATTATTTACAATAAATAAGGCGTCTTAATTTTTATAATCAAACAACTTATCTTTTCTTAAATCCTTAAATAATATAATAAACACTGATTCCTTTCCGGAAAAATGACTGTCAAACAACTGCAAGAAGAAATTTTAACACTAAAAAAGCAAAATGATGTAATAATTTTAGCTCATTATTATCAACCAATTGAAATTCAAGAAATTGCTGATTATATAGGAGATTCTCTTGGATTATCTCGAACATCTAATGAAAAAACAAATACAGATTATATTATATTTGCCGGGGTTGATTTTATGGCTGAGACTGCGTCAATTTTAAATCAGGATAAACATGTGTTGATTCCGAATTATGAATCATGTTGTCCAATGGCAGCATTTCTTACTCCTGAAATGGTTATAGATTTTAAGCAAAAACATCCCGGATTACCCGTGGTTGTGTATGTCAATTCTACCGCAGCAGTAAAAGCAGAATCGGATATTTGCTGCACTTCTTCAAATGCAGTGAAAATAACTGAGAATATCAGTAAAGAATTTAATGTAAAAAGCGTTTTATTTGGCCCTGATGCGAATCTAGCGGATTATACAGAACAAATGTCGAAAATCAAAACAATAAAAATGCCAAAGTCCGGTCATTGCTACGTGCATTCTCAGATAACTGTGGGTGATATAGAAATTGGGAGAGAACGTTATCCTGAAGCAAAACTACTTGTTCATCCCGAATGTGTTCGAGAAGTAAGAGATTTAGCAGATTTTGTGGGATCTACTGCGCATATGTATAATAGAGTAAAGGACAGTTCTCAAGATGAAAAGGAATTCATTATCGGTACTGAGCAGGGGTTAGTAGAACGTATAGCTCAAGATTTTCAGGATAAAACATTTCACCTCGCAAAAGATAAGTTGATTTGTTATAATATGAAAAAGCATAATCTCGAATTGATTAAGTATCTTTTAGAAAATTTGGATGATAAAACTTTTGAAGTTAAAGTCCCTTCTGAAATAGCAAAGCGTGCTATAGAACCGATCGAAAAAATGTTAAAATATTCTTAACTAAAAAAAACTAGTGATTTTCTTTTGGTTTCTATTAAATAAATATCTTTGAAAAGCGTTTGAAGGTTTTCCTGATAAAAGTGCGGTTGTTTGTGATTGTTCCTCAAATTTTTTGATATCCTTATGGTTAAACTTGAATTCCTTTTTAATTTCTTCTAATCTAAATAGCCACTTAACAAAATTTTTATATAATCTGCCGCCATTACTTGCTTTTGAAGTATGAGTTTTTTCATAATATTTAATATCTTCATCTGAGTAATTTGTATAATTTCTAAAGTTTTGCCCCATCCAAAAAAACCTTGAAACGGAATTTGAAAACTTAGTAATTCTACAACCTGTTAATTTAACGGTCTTCAAATTGGGTAACCTATTAAGAAAGTCTGGAATTTCTTCAATATTAATATTTCCTGAAAGATCCAAGACTTCTAGATTATTAAGCTCTTTGATTCCTTCAATATTTTCTATATAATTATTTTTTAAATATAATTTCTTTAGCTTTGTAAGATTATCAAGTTTTGTTATCTTATTTATTCTATTACTACTTAGATCCAATTCTTCAATATTCTCAGAATTCTCCTCAAAACCTTTGATATCCTCTATCTTCTCAATCATTCTGTTCTTTAAATTAATTTTTGAATCTAAAATAAGACCTATTAATCTATCATTATAAGTTATGATTTTAAGATCTAAATTATAAAAATTGATTTTAGCTTTACTTAGAAATTTGAGAATGGGAAAACTTCTCACACTCTTATATTTATTATAAATTATTTCTACAAAATCCTGCCTTTTGATTTCTGGAATCTTTTCAATCGCTTTCAGTAAGATCAAATATTTATATTTAAATCGAAATCTGTTTATAAAGGAAGAAGTCTGTTGCTTAATAATTTTGATAGATTCAGGATTTAAAGTATTATTAAGTTTTGGAATAACATTCCTGCAGTATTCATCGATACTTGGAAAGTTTATATCAAGTAGCATGCTTTCAAATTCATCTTCTGTCAGGTAATGTAAATAACCATTTTGAGTTAGGAATCTAATTACTGTTGGGTGTCCTGTTGCATATCTCAAAGCAATTTCCTCTTTGAATTTTCGCTTAGCAATAGGATCTCCGGCATCAACAAGAGCTTTTAACAAAGGAAATGCTAAATTGCGATGAAGTATTCTTGTATCATAATTATTCTCTGCCCATGTTTGAATGTTTGAACAATGCCCCCAAAATTCTGTTTCTGGTGGAACTTTACCATGATTCCTTTCCATAGAGCGATTGAGTTTAACCGCAGCTTCATCAATCGATTCAATCTCATCATACTCTTCGATTCTATCAGTAGATATATTCAATAACAGATACATACATTGCATAAATCTTCGATTATTCACATAGATATTAGTTCTTCCTCCTTCAAGTTTTAGCTTAAGATATTGATTAATTGTGAATTCTTTTTTTAAAGGTATTTGTCTTATTGCTAAGAAGAAGATAACAAAAACGAAAGCGAATATTCCATACTTTTGAAATTCAAGCATCTCTTTCACAAAATAGGATTTTTGTTATTTTGAAGATATTTTTTTATAGATGTCCAATACTTATAAAAAGCGACACTAACTAGGATTCTTGATTTGATGATAAAGTAAGGATATTCAAATTAATATCAATATTAATGCCACTTAAAATATTTTCCTTGAGCTTTAAACCCTCTTTAGACATTAATAATTTTTTCGATTGAGTGATACCTTCCATTATTTTTTCTCTTTCCATATCTAAGAAACCCATCTCAATAGCATTCTTAATTATTTGGTTTAATACTAATAATTGAAATTGTACTTGAATAGCGTCCCATATCAACCCCATCTCCTTTAAATGATCAGTTATTTCTTCGGCAATAATGTCTAAATCGTAGATCATATCGTAGATCCCTTCTTGAAGATTAATTATTTCATCAATTAATTTGTCTTTTATAAGTCGTAAAGTTGTAGTTCCCAATAAATCTTCTTCATGAAAGAAGAAATCAGTATCTCCTCTTTGAATTAAATAAAATCCAAAATCACTCTTAATTAATTTCGATCTGGCCAAGTAGTTAATTGCTTCCCTCGATACCTTATAAACTTCGCAGAATTGTTCTAAATTTAATTTATATCCAACAAATTTTTGAGGGGTGGGTTCATCGAAATGCCAGTAATTTCTTGCGAATGCTCCCTGTCCTAAGATTGAGTTATAAAAGATATAAAAAAGAGAGAGATACAAATCCCTGTCTTGCTGTAATTCAAAGAAATTATCACCAATTTTAGAGATGATTCTTACAATGTGGATTATAAAAGCATCTACAACACTTATTTCCTTATAGAAATCGATAAGATCCTCGAGTTTTCTTACATTGTCTTTTAATTCATTAACTATAAATAGCTCATCTTTTAACTTTAAAGGCTCCTCTCCAAGTTTTTCAATTCCTCGTTCTGTAATTATATATCCTTGATACTGTTTATTGGTCTGTTTGTCTGTAAATATTCTTTGCTCTACGTTTTTCTTTTCTCTATGAAAATTTAGATATTTGGAAACAGTCGATCTGCTTAGATTCGAATATTTTATTAAGTTAGTGAATCTCTGTGGACCTAAATTTCTAAGGATAAATAATATTCTCCTACTATTATCCTCAATGTTACTCGATTTATTTAATAACTCATTCTTTAATTTTTTTGAAATATTCCAGCTTTCCATACTAATAAGAAGTTAGTCTAAGTATAAAAACCTATACTTTTTTTCTATACTTATACTAAAAGAATTATGAAATACCAATATTCATAAAAAAAGTATATTTTCAAGAAAAATTAGTCTGATGTGAATTTTTAATAATTCAGAACCTTTTCGAGTTGATTAACATTGAAAAATTTTTGCTATAACATTGATTTAATTATACTGATTCATGTAAACTGAAGTTTGATGTAAAATACCGAAGACCTTAAGTAAAAGCTCTCTCAATATCTTTTTAATAGAACATAAAAAAAAAATTTAATAAAATAGTTTGAAATAATATGACACAATTCAGATTTAGATTAACGGGAGTACCCCCAGATCAGGCTATAAAATTGATCGAGCTAGATCCTAATAATTCAATAGCGGAGATCAAAAAAACAGTCCAAAGGGAATATAAATTAAACCCTATTTTAGCGATTCAATTTATTTTTAAAGGAAAAGTTTTACCTGACCAATTAAAGTTCACAAAAATAGGGATTCATCCAAAGAAAGACGTTATTACCGTAATGGCTACACAAGCTGGTGGAAGGTAGCCATTCCATCAATTTAATAAGAGTATAACGGGGTTAACACGGGGTTTATAAGAGAAAAAAGCTGGCCACTTTTTCTTTTTTATTTTTTTTTAGAATTTCATATTGATTCTAGTCTTAATACTCAATATACATAGGCTCTCCATACTCATTTAGTTTAGAAGAAACCAAACCCTCAACTATTTCTGAAAAAGGTTTAAATTCTGAAATTTCCCCGTTGAAATCGTCCAATGAATTCTTAAATTCAGTAAGAAAAGCGGTCAGTATGCTTTCTGCAATATCTTCCAGTAATTCTTTTTTTATTTTTTTATTACCACATTTGAGAACCAAATGATAATTGGATCTAGCGGTATAAAAGAAAAAGATAAAGTTATCAAGAGTTAGCATCCTTAAACTTTCCTTGAAACTATTTTTTGTAAATCTACAAATGATATCAAAATAACTTGCTAATGATTGATGATCATCAATTAAATTTACATTTACAAAATTATGATAGAACAAAGCTATACCAGCCTTATTTATTATCATTATTTCTTGAATCATATTAATCCTGTTATTTAGATAACTTTTTGATATCCTTATTGAGTTTATAAAGAAACTGTAACTCTGAAAGATTTCTCACATAATTTATGGGAAAATTAGTTTTTAAACTTTTATTCTAGAATTTATTTACTTCTAAATAAACCTCTAAACACGAATAATTAAGAAAAAAAAGAAAATACAATAAAATTGATTTCTAAATAATTTGTTCAATTGGTATTTTTTTAATATTGTTAAAAGCAGTTGTTAAACATCTTTCCGCGTCGAATACAATATTATTTATTATATCCGACACACACTCTACACTATCAATAAGTTCAGCGCTTTGACCTAGAAATGCAACACCCTCTTCAATTTTTCCTTCATATGTTCTTTCTAGTTCAGCTAATTCCCGTTCTACTTTTGCCATTGAAGTCTCAGCAGCTTGTTTTTCTTCTTTACTTTCAACAAGGTTATGGTTGTCAGCCAGTTTATTTTTCCATACCCTAGCGGGCCCAAAAATTCCTGTTTTCAGCTCAGTATCTGAAGCAGATGATTCTACAACGATTTTCTTATAATTATCATGAAATTCACATTCCTTGGTTGAGATGAATCTAGTACCCATTGCGATAGCACCCACACCCATAGATAAAGCAGATGCTAATCCTTCACCAGTAGCATAACCCCCTGAGGCTATTATCGGAACATTTGGTAGACTTTTCATTATTCGCTGTAATAAAACTAAGGTGCTTATATTTTCATATGACTGATGTCCCCCACCTTCAGTCCCTGTAATAACTAATCCATCAACACCAGTATCAATAAGTTTTTGTGCTAGATAGAGTGAAGGTGCGACATGAAAATGCTTGATATTTGAACCACTCTCTTTTAATTTTTCATAGTGTTTATTATACATCAATCTCGGAGATCCTGCGCTTGTGATTAAATAAACACACTGTTCCTTAATTCTTGGGTTTTCCATGATAAATTTTGGAAGTTGTCGGCAAAGTTTTATAGCATCTGGTTGTAATCTAGCTGTTCTTATGTTAAACCCAAAAGGTTTGTCGGTGTGTTCAACAACATATTCCATACTTTTTTTCATTTCATCCAGAGTTACAGTCCCGTGTACCGTAACATGACTCAACACACCTAATCCTCCTGCTTCTGATACTGCCACAGTTAATTTAGTTGTATAAAAAGGTCCCATTGGAGCACTTAAAATTGGATGTTTAATCCCTAACATTCTTGTAATGTCTGTTTCTATTACCATTCTGAATCACTATATTCAAAGAAAATTCAAAGTTTAATAAATTAAATCTTCAATTATTAAATTAAACGATTAGTTATTTTAATCAAAAAATCATTTATAAAACTTTTACATAAAAACACACTATCAGAAGTATTATATTTATAAAGAGCTTATTAAAATTTCTGAGGAATTTTATTAAAATCTCTTTTTGAAATATTATTTGTAAGATAAACTATGTATTATACCTTAAGTGTAAGGATTTTGTTTTCCAACATATGATATGATTGGATTTCAACAAAAATAGACCGTTTCACACAAAAAAAGGTTTATCCCGTCATTAAAATTTCGAAATCTTCTGATTATTTTTTAAAAAATCTATAAATAAAAGACTATTTAATTAGATGAATGACTAATTAGTTAAGTATATTTACGTAATTTAATCGTACAAAGTCAAAATTTCATACTAATTCAACTAAATATTAAAATATGGTGTATAAAATGGCATGGGGAGGATCGCTTAATAAAGAAGGTTCTGATTATCTTAGGAGCATAAGAAAGGCTGAAGATGTGATTCAATTTCTAGAAAATCTAAAAGATCAACTAATCGGTGAGGAACAAATCCATGTGACCAATGTAATTGAAATTATAACTAATTATATAACAAAACTTTCTGAGAAAGGAAAATAGAAATTAGCTCAAATTAACAATTTTTTTTAAAATTGTAATTACCTGTTCTGCAGCATTTTGAATTGTGCTTGTAAGATTAAAGGCAAAGAATGGTAAATCTATATTTTCACTTCTCTCTTCTAGCGTAATCTCATTTTCCTTATACAAATTTAATTGAGTGAAACCCTCAAGACTTTCAGGTACAAATCCTATCATAGCAACCTTTATTTCAGGTAACTGCTCAGCTATTAAATCAATTACAACATGAATTGGAATGGTGTGTGAAGAAATTGGCACAGATTCTTGAATATGTTTACGTTCTATTATAGCTATCGTTCCTGGAGATTTTTTTAATGTACATGTATCTATTAATATTAGATGTGATGCTTGAAAGTTAACAATTTCATCCATTCTATTCATAGGATCAACACCCGCATTGATAAACAAAAATTTTTCATTTGAAAAATTTAAGAGTTCACTAATTATATATGGTCCTACTCCATCATCAGAGAGTTTTTCCTCTCCAATACCCATGAATACAACTTTATTCGCATCTTCAAGAATATCTAATAATTTGTTAAAAAAATCCTTCATAACAAAGAAAATTTCTTATACGTAATTATTTTTTTGAATTTCATATTCTTTTTGATTTTTCCATTAATCACGGAGAATAGGGATAAATTCATTAATTATTATAGATTTTAATTCAGTATTACATGACTGAAGAATCAAATGAGAAAACGGAAAAGATTCAATTAGAGGGAATAATTAAAGAAGATAAAATTATTGTCTCAGACAAAAGAGGGATTGAAGAATTTTATAGGCCATCTTATATTGGAACTATTGAACAAGATAGTCAAGAACAAGACATTTTAGTTTTTGATGCTATGGAAGTTTTGCTCCTAATCGAAAGGCACAGAATATTGGTTTGGGAGGATAATGATAAGAGCAAACAATTATATGATTTTGAAGGTTTACTGACTTACTTTACAAAATTTGACAATCGATTATGGCATAAGTATATTATTTATATGGATTTAAGGAAAAGAGGGTATATTGTTAGGATGGGTTATGGTAATGGAATAGAATTTCGTGTTTTTAAGAGAGGTGCTGATTTTGAGAAAGATACTGCACAATTCTTAATATTTCCTGTATTTGAAGGTGATCCCATCGAATTAAGAGATTTAGATAAAATTTCTCGAGTCGCTTTAAGCTCCCGTAAAGATTTAATTGTGGCAACAGTGGACAGGTTGAGCAAGCCTATCTACTACAGTGTAAAGAAATTTCAATTATCAAATAAAGAGGAAAATAGCGAGTAGGGTAATGCAGGATAAGTTTGTATGTGATACATCTGTTATCTTCAACGGATCGATTCTCGATTTAATTGAGAAGGGAGAATTAGGGGAATATCCTGAAATACTAATTTCTAATATTGTTGTCGCGGAAATTGAATATAGGACAAATATTCATAAGGAAATCGGATTTTATGGGTTAAATGTTCTTAAAGAGTTACGTAAGCTAAATGATGAGAAGGTAATTAAATTAGAAATAGTAGGAAATCGTCCTACTAGAGAGGAAATTAAAATGGCACCAGGAGGAGAACTCGATGCTCTTATTAGAGATACTGCTCTAGAAAATAACGCAGTAATTATTACAGCAGACAGAATCCAAGGAGATGTAGGAGTATTTGAAGGTTTAGAGGTTTTTTATGTAAAAGAAAGAGCAATCTATAAGCCAAAAGAACCGCTTTCCCTAAAGTTACTTGAATACTTTGATGATAAAACAATGAGTGTTCATCTTAAAAGAAATCTTCCACCATATGCCAAGAAAGGATCACCTGGAAACTGGCTTCTTCAGAAAATTGATGAGCAAATAATAAGCCCTAAACTGATAGAAGATATTGCTCTTGAAGTAATAGAAAATGTAAGGGAAGATGATCGCTCTTTTATTGAAATTGAAAAAATGGGCGCCGTTGTTGCCCAATTACGAGAATTTAGAATTGTCATTACTCGCCCACCATTTTCAAACGATGTAGAGATTACTGCGGTTCGTCCACTTGTCAGTTTAAAATTATCTGATTATTCCATTGATGCTAAATTACAAAGAAGATTGGAGAAGGCAGAAGGGATCCTTGTATGTGGTTCCCCTGGAGCAGGTAAAAGTACGTTTTGTGCAGCATTGGCAAATGATTATTTAAACCAAAATAAAGTTGTGAAAACACTAGAAAGTGTAAGAGATTTACAAGTAAGACCTGAAATTACTCAATACACTAAGTTGGAGGGGAATCTAGAAAATTCTGCGGATATTCTTTTGCTAGTACGACCAGATTTTACTATCTTTGATGAAGTGAGGACTACAAAAGATTTTGAGATCTACGCAGATTTTCGTCTATCTGGTGTTGGAATGGTTGGTGTTGTTCACTCTTCTTCTGCGATTGATGCAATACAAAGATTCATTGGACGTATAGAACTTGGTATGCTCCCTTCTATAATAGATACAATAATATTCATAGAGGGGGGAGATATATCAACCGTTCTGATAATTAAAATGACTGTTAAAGTTCCTTCTGGATTTAGAGATAGAGATTTAGCAAGACCGGTAGTGGAAGTAAGAGATTATAAGACGCGAAAGTTAGAGTATGAAATATATTCGTTTGGTCAAGATATCGTTATTAATCCAATAGGTCCTAAAAAATCAAAATTTCAACCAGATAAATATGGGGATCTCTCCTCTTTTAGAAAGAGTAAATCAAAACAAGAAAGAATCAATCTCGACCTCGAAGTAGGGAAGGATAAAATTATATTAAGAGCTGTTCCTTCATATGCGAGTCAAAATATTATTATATTTGCCAATAATGAAGAGATTTTCACAGGATCCTTAAGTAGAAATGGTGAAATTAACCTTTCACTATCAAATAAAGAAGGACGACGACTTCTTAAAGAAATTGATAGAAAGAAGGATATTTATGCTAAAAGAAAATAATGTAAATAATAAGTTAGAATTCAACCATACCTGATTTCTTTAATAATATTAAAGCATCTAAAGTCCATATAGGTCTCCACCAAGGTAAGTTTTGATAAACTATTTTAAGGCCTCCATCGTCCTTAAGACCATTAAGAAAATTACTTGCTTCACGATCTAACACCTCTTTATCCACATGATCGAGAGAGTGATACCAGTGTCGTCCAAATAAAAGATAATGTTCCTTATTGTTTTCAAAAATACTTGGAAGTTGATTAATAATCTGTCGAAGTACTATTTTTTCCTCTTTGGTTTCTCCTAAGTATTTCAAATATACATAATAAGGATACTCATAGAGAGCAAATTCCTCTGGAACTGAGCTGTTTGAATAAAAATTTTTAACTTTTTTAAAAAAAGTTGTATCTTTTAATCCCCATTTCTTAAGAAATCCTGATAGAGCAAATATTCTTAACTCATCAGGACCACCCCACCATTCTTGAAAAGGATAATTACTCATGTTTTTGGGGGGATGAAAAATATATCCCTCTTCCTTCTGTTCTGTAATAATCCATTGAAATAGCTGTTCTGTGATTTTATTATCTACATGTTCCAAAATATCAAGAATATACATCGCAGTTTCAGCACCAATAGCACTACTATCTGGGCATAATAGATCAGGTTCTAAGCCATTTCCAAATCCTCCATCAACATTTTGGTATGAAAGCAAGCTCTTAATAACATCTTCTTTTCTCCCTTCTTCAAAGAAATAGGAAAATAACTTACGTTCAAGAAGTCTTCCATTATTGAAAATGAAGTTCTTTATCGTTTTTAACAGATTATGGCTTATTTTTATCATTATAGCATTTTAGGTATTTTTATTTTTATTCTTTAATCTAATATTGTCAATTTTTTTACTTTTTCCATTATTGGGGGTAAAACATCTTCAATTAGTTCGTCGAATCTTATATCTGCCACCGTATCATAAGGTGTATCACCTTTATTGATGATAATTAACTTAGCTCCACTTTGCTTAGCATATCCAGGCATATTTGCTGCAGGAGAGACAACTAAAGAAGAGCCAACCACGAAAAAGACGTCACTTTGCTCAGATCTTCGAATGGCCTCGCTCAATTCATCATAAGGAAGCGGGTCGCCAAAATCCACGATACTGTTAATTAGTCTTCCCTCACAATGTGGGCATTTTGGTTGACCTTCTTTGACACCAGCTTGTCTCATACCACGACCCCATTTTGCTTTATCCCATCCTGCTTCTTCAAATAGTATCTTTTTATTACATGAAAGACATTTCATGAAAAATTGATTACCATGGAGTTCACTCATTATCTCAAAAGGGATTCCTGATTTAGCATGTAACCCATCAATATTTTGAGAAATAACATAATCTAGTTTTTCCATCTCTAATAATTCTACTACTGAAAAATGATTAGCATTAGGTTCTGCTTGATCCCAAGGAACTTTTGATTTTGGGGGAGGCAATCCTTTATCTCTTCTAGTCCACAAGCCATCTGGACCACGAAAATCAGGTATACCACTACCGGTTGAACACCCTGCACCGGTGAATACAACCAATCTTTCAGACTCAGCTATCCATTTTGCTGCTAGATCAATTTTTTCTTCTAAATTCATAAAAAACATTAAATAAAGAGGATATAAAAAGGTTTTTGAAATGCTTTAAAGGTGTTTGAATGGTGAAAATAAAGTAGTTTAAATATATTGATATAAATGAAAAAACAGTGGATTCACTTGCCCGTTGTTAGAATTTGACATATAATGGGTTTTGCTTTAAAAAAGGTTTAAATAACAGATATTTGGTTACCTATTTAGAAAATTAGGAGTTGAGGATTATTATCTCACAAGTAGTTAAATTTGATGAAAGTGCTCTTAAAACCATAGAACAAGATTACAAAAAGACTGTGTGTTCAGAGGTACAAGCGAAGTTAATTCGCGGGATAGCACAAATTATTTGTGAATTCATAAATATTCCAGAACAGGCTATGAATGGTGCTGCTTTGAATGCTTTAAGAGAATGGGAATCCATAAATGATAAAAACGTTAGCAAAATCGCAGACATGCCAATAGGAAAAAGATTAAATGCAGTAAAAGAAATCTTTAGTATTGGTAAGAGAATAATCAAGAAAATGGCATCAAATCCTAAAGATAAAAATGAAGACTTGATTGATATTTCTTTTGAAAGAGCTTTCAGGTTCTTTCTTAATTATTTCTATCAACATCAACATTGAGATTTATTAATTATCTGACTTATCAGATTCTGGTAATTGTCTTCTAAATTGTAATAAAAGATCATTTCTTCTGGTTCTTCAATATCATTTAAACTAGTGATGTTATGCGAATCACATCCCATAGCAACAAGCACCTTTCCTTTTCTTAACTCCTCGAAAAATAATTGGTTTTTACGTGCATAATATTCAGGATACCTTGAGTTGAATTCAAAATAAATATTATTTTCTTTAAGAAAAGAAATTAGAATATCAAGATTATCATAAATGAAATAGGATGGATCGAAATGAGCTAAACCCAAAATGGGAAAATCACTCAAATCGTTTGAAATTTTTTTCCAATAAGTTAGTATGTTCCTTAAAAATGCGAGAGTTTCCACATTTTCAAGATATTCAAATATTATGAGATCAAAATTTGCAGGTTTAATCTTTCTAATAAACTGTTCAGAACTCGAAAGATCAACCTCAAGACCTTTAAGAATTCTTAATTTTTTTTTTTTATCTCTTAGATAATTTTGACAAAGTGTTATCTCTGTCAAATATTCCGAGATTTTGTCCTCATTCTTTAATTTTGAAACCCATTCTTTCCAGGAATCTGTGAAATGATCTGTAATGGCAATGTAATCTAAATCGGATCTTAAAGCTCTTCCAACGATTTCTTTTATACTATTTTTTCCGTCAGAAAAATTTGAGTGAATATGAAGATTAATTTGAGGGTGAAGATTTTTCATAACTAATTTCTCTTTTATGAAATAGATTATATCTTTATCTAAATTCCAAGTGTTTTGGTTTCTCGATTTAAATATAGACTAAATATACCACTGAATAATAAAATTATACCGAAAAATAATAAAACCGAATTGAAAAGAAACTCTGCTGTTTTTTCTAGGATTACGTCACTACCAATGGTGATACTTTGTATAGAAATAATATCTAAAATAAGTAAGGTGACTAAAGAAAAAATAAATAGTGCAGATGCGATTTGAATAAGACTTATTAATAAATTAATGTAATAGATAAATTTGGATTTGATCCTTCTTAATTCTATTATTCTACCAACTCCTACATCTATAGCCACTTCTTTTTTATTTATTCTTTTTATGAAAAAATAGACTAATTCTTTAAGAGGAAAAATATCAAAGAAAATTGTACCACTTGAAAAAATGCAAACAAATATTAAGGCACGGATTAAAACAAAAGAAAATATGGTAGTAAATCCCTGTGTGGGAGATATTAATATACCTAAGTTATTTATAATCCAGATAAAAATCCCAACAAGAATAAGAGCAAAAAATTTTATACCTGCAAAAGTAAAGATTATTGAATGTCGATCTGCAATAGTCAATAGATAATAAGCAATCCCAATAACAAGAATAAATAGTCCTAAAAGAATGGCACTAGGATTTAAGGCAAATGATAAAATTAAACAGGTGGAACCAACAATTAGAGGTAAGTATGGAAAAAATGGGGCTTTAAATGGACGATCTAGTTCTTTTCTCTTATATCTAAGACTAACAGCAGCAAAGTTCACGAACGCTAATCCAAAAAAATAAATAAATGTTGTTATATTTGCTGTGAAACCTACATTGGCGAATATTATCGCTAAAATTGTAAATACAATCGCGATTCCCGAAGTTATTATCAAAACTAAATATGGTATATTCGTTTTTTTGCTTGTTTTCAATAGTTTCTGAGATACATATTGATCTCTTGCTAAAGCATGCATTACACTCACTGCTGACCCTAAAGCGACATTCATTGCAATGAAGGTCGAAATTGTGGCGGCTATACCCATTAGTAAATATCCAAAAGGCCCCAAAACATCATTAAGAATCAAAGCTAACAAAATTGGAGATTCGTCGGGATTATCACCAATATTAATCATAGAAACGGTCGTAATCAATAAATAAATTAAAAGGGTTATTACAATCGCATAAATATTTGTTTTAGGGATATTTTTAGAAGGATTTTTAAGATCAGCATTTAAATAGGCTAAATTTGAAGTGATACCGGTAAAAAAAATAAAGAGAGATGAGAACATAAGAATTACCAGTAAAAAATTCGTGTCTGAAATTAAAAATCCTGTATCAAAATTCGAAGAATTAGTAATAGGGGCAATTATAAACCCAGATATAATGAAGATGCCAAAAATTATCAATAATATAATCGTGAGGTTAATTAAAGCCCTTAGCGCAAGTTTTTGAGTTCTGAATACAACAATAGTAGTAAGCAATATTGATAGCACCGCGATTACAATAGAAAAATTTTGCATGATAGGGGATGGAAAAAAGGCTTTAATAACCACAAAAAACGCCTGAGCAGAAAAAGAAAATGTTCCGATATTAGCAATCCATAAGAAAAATCCTATTATAAATGCCAAGAAACCACCTAAGGCTTCCTTACTGAAGTTATAAGCACCTCCAGAAACGGGTAAGCTAGTTGATAATTCACTATAATTTAAGGCAGTGAAGAAAATTAATATTCCACCTAGAATTAGACCAATTAAAACACCTGATTGAGCTTGCCCAATAGCTGTTCCTAATAGTATAAAGACTGAGCCTCCAATTCCACAACCAATTCCATAAAGTATTCCTGAGGATAAACTTATCGTTCGTGAAGAGGTGATTCCTTCTCGTTCTTTTTCAATCAAATCTAAATCATTAAAATAATCCTAATGTCATAAAATTTAATTTGAATACAGTTCTAAATTATGATTTCTCAAGGTGGAATATTCCGGAAATAATTGATAGAATAGATCCAATTAAAAGGAAGACCACCATTAAAAAGGTATTTATATTTACTTCCCCTACGTCTATTAAATTAAAAAATATTCCTATGACCCAAATTGCAAAAAATATTCCTGCTCCTATTAATATTCCACCAAAAAATTTTGAAGCTCTATAAATAGCAGATAATATTTCTAATCTATGAATCCGGCTTTCTTTATCTCTGATTTCCTTTTCTTGATTTTCTAATTCTTCTTTCAGCTGCTGAAGTATGAGACGAGAATCATTAGTACTACCATCAATTGCTTCTTTAGCTTTTCTTAATTTTTCATGATCGGATTCCATACGTTGTAATTTTTCTGTTATAGCATTTAGACGCTCTTCTCTTTCAAGATATTCTGTGTTTGATGTTTCTATATCTTTCTTTAGATCTTCAATCCTTTTTTCATTTATATCAATTAAATTTTGTTTACCATTTAGTTGTTCATCAAAAGATTCAGTTGAGTCTTTTAATTCTTGAATTCGAGATTCCATGTCAATTAATTGCTGTTGCTTATCTGCGAGTTGTACTTTATATTTAGCAAGAAGTTCTTCATATGTTTCTCTTTGTTTTTCCATTTCAGGAAATCCATCATGATAATCTTCGATTCTTTGTTCGACATCTTTTATCCTAATTTCTTTTTTATCAATTTGTTCTGTTAGAAGTTTCTTTTCCTCTTCCTTTGCTTGTATTTCAGAATTAGAATGTTCTAATTCTACTTTATTTTTATTAAGATAAAATCGTAATGTTTCGTTTTCTGCACTTTGACTCTTTATCTTTTTCTCAAGAGATTCTGATTCTTCCCTTTGTTTTTCCAGTTTAGTTTCGTTTTCTAAAATTTCTTGATTTAATTTGGATATTTTTCCTCTCAGTTCATCTTGAGAGGAAACTTTTTCTTTTACAGAGTCAGTAAGAACAATTAAATCAACTTGTCTACTTTCATATGTTTTGACTAATTGTTCATTATTTCTTAATAATTCCTTATACTCCTCATCTAGGTTATCTTTGCTCTCTTTAGTTATTTCAAATCGTTCATCCAAATTTTTCATTTCTTCAGTTCTTCGATTGTACTTGTCTTCAAGTGCCGAAATTGTCTCTTCAATGGCGGTTAAATATTCTTCTTTATCATCAATTTTTTTTGTTATTGTGTCAAGTCTAAGGTGTGCCTCTCTTAATTCTTCGCTTATTTCTTCTACTGGTTTTTTATCTTTTTCTTTCTCTTCTTCTGATTCACCATCAGTTATAGTTTCTGAGATATTTTCAATACTACTCTCAAATGTTCTCAATTTTTTATCGATCATATCTCTGGAATTTTTAGCTTTAGATAAAAACTCCTTATCTATTCTCTCTGTATCCTTTTCTGGTTTAATTTCCTTTTCTTCTCTTTCAATCTCGTCTGTCATAGTGTCATTTTTTGAATATTGGAAATAAAATATCTTTACTCATATAAAATTAGAATTAGAAATTATAATATTTAATTATTGCAGTTGCAAAATCTATTTTGTTCAAATAGTTTTCGATATAAATAGAACATTATTTTGCACATCAATTTATTCTTATGCATAATACTTATTTTAGCTATTTAAATTTTGATTTTTTTTCTTTTTTCTCTGTGAATTTGGATAAATTAAAGGGATAACTTTAAATATTACCGATACAGAATTGAGACTTGGGATTTTTCTATCTCATTTATTATTGAAACATTGAGTTAGTGTGAATTTCAAGAGTATATGTAAATATGTATAACTCTATTATTGTAATTCAATCTTAAAGGGAAACATAAAAGCTCCTATATGCTTGACCTTATTTTGATTGATAGAAATCCATAAAGTTAATGACTTCTTCATAACTTGTTTTTGGCATTGGTCCAAAGGATTGGACCTTTAATGCACCTACAGCATTAGCAAATTTAGTTGCTTTTGTTAAATCCCACTTATTTAAATATGCTACGATAAAAGCCCCTCCAAATGAGTCTCCTGCCCCAGTTGGATCGATTTCATCAGCTTTATATCCTGGAATGTGTGT
Source organism: Promethearchaeota archaeon (assembly GCA_019894975.1). Taxonomy (GTDB): domain Archaea; phylum Asgardarchaeota; class Lokiarchaeia; order Sigyniarchaeales; family SOKP01; genus Loki-b32. The sequence goes on from JAGXNO010000014.1 coordinate 25,887, forward strand.
TCCATGTTTTTGGTCTTTTGAAAATATCATCGATCCTCTTTTACCTTGTTTTAAAACTACTATTTCAGGGCCCATATCTAATAATTTAATACAGGCTTCTTTTTCCCCTTTAACCCCAGCTAACATCTCTGCTTCTTCTCCACTTGGAAGTAAGATTGTTGTATTCTCCAACACAGGTTTGCTAATATTCAATATAATTTCTATGTCTAGCATCTCGGGCCTAAGATTTGGATCAAATGAGATTAGTACATTTGGATTTTTCTCCTTGGCTAATCTAATCGCCTTATAACATGCTTCCCGAGATTGTTTACTGATTGAAAGAGAACTCCCCATTATATGAAGATTTTTTATATTCTCAAAATAATTCTCTTTCACATTGAGAGGAGAAGTATCTCCCGCAGCACCCGCAGCAAAAATGAACTTACGAGTGCCATCAGAGTTATACTGATTAAAAGCTATCCCTGTAGTTTTATCTTTAGCTACCTGTATCTGAGAAATATCAACTCCATCTTCTATTAATTTCTCTTGAATACAATTACCAAACTCATCATCACCAACTATCCCTATAAATCCTACTGTTATACCAAATGGTTTTCCCATACGAGCAGCAGAATCAATAAAAATTGCGGGGGCTCCACTTGGAAAGGGCCCCTTATAGAAAGATCCAATTTGACCATGAGGTATATCAACTTCAGTCCGCATAATCTCAACTAATAATTCACCAACTGAAATAATATCTGGGGTCGTTCTTATTTTCATTTATAATCTTCTTCAACTAATTAAAATAAACTTATTAGTTTTTCATAACGTATTAAAAAGGTAAGAGAATAAGATTATGAGAGCTTGCGATTTACCCAAATTTTTGGCGAAAGGATTCAATTGTAGAAGAAATTTCATTTAAATGTATTTTTAATTCTTTAGGGTTGGTTCCTTTTAATTTATCTAAATTTCCGATAACATCTTTCAGTTCGTCAACCCATAAATTCATTAAAATTTCTCTTTCTTTATTTTTACATGCTAATTTAATTTCATCATTAATCCATTCTTTAGCGTTCTCAAATATCTGCTTTTTAAGCACATCTACTGTTATTTTGATCAAATCCTGTTGACTTTTAAGATCTTCCAGCTTAGGTTTAAGATTATTTCTAAATTCAGTGGTATCTTCCTCGAAGTTTTTTAACATATCTCTAAGTACTTCTTCTTTTGTATCAAACTCTTCTTTCATCCCTTGAAATTTAAGTGAAAAGTCACTATTTACTGCTTGAATGCTTTCAATTATGATTTTGATTTTGTCTTCAACATTGTTGAATTGATTCTTAATAGTATCCTCAAGTTTTTTAGATGAGTTTCCTAATTCCTCTGTGATAGTTGCGTAATTTCCATCTATATTAACTTTAAGGGTATTGACTTTTTCTTTTAACTCTTGATCAAAGATATTAGTAATATCTTCAATCTTTTTGTTAATATTATCAATTTTTTCTTTCAATCCCTCCTCGAGTTTGTCTAATCTATCAGATGAATCTTGTTCAATTTTATTAATTTGGCTAGTTAAATTCTGATTAAGTTTATTTACTTCATCATCAATCTTCTGTCCAATTTTTTTTAATTGATCATTTAATTTTTTATCAGTTTTATTCACTTGATCAAGAGTTTTCTGATCAAGCGATTTGATTTGTTGATTCAACTTCTGATCAATTTTCTTTATCTGTTCCTTCAATCCCTGTAATTCTTTTTGTGGAATTTCTTCTGAATTTGAAATTTAAATCCCTCCTTAGTCTATTACACGTTATATATATTATTTTGATGAATTGTATCTTTATTACTTTCTTGATTTTCTTTTTTGAGTTGAGAGTTGATTATCATTAACTCATTTTCCTCTCTATTTAATTTTTGAAGCAATTCACTGTTTTGTTCAGAATCGCTTTTAGATGAATTTAATAAAGCTGCTAGTGTATCAATTACCTCTCCTGTTGATTTAATATTAGACTTCTTTATATGAGCCAAAGCTTTTTCTAACTCAGAAAGGTTTATTAAAAACTGATCGAGTATATTATCCTTCTGATGCCTAACTTTATCTATTTCTTGTTGGATAAATTCATTATATTTTAATTCATTAATTTCCTCATCAGTTGAATCTTTAGGTTTGTGTTCAGTTTTTATCTTCATTGATTTTAATGCAGAATCAATGGATTTTAGGTTAATCAATTTACTCTTCAAAGATTTCTCATCTTTATGGATTGATTTTAAAAAATCTTCAGCTGAATTTTCTTTAATAAGATCGGGTGTTAGTAACTCTGCTCTCTGCAGATAAGTATATAATAATAGTTCAAAACATTCTTTAACATTCAAAGAAGTTTTTGCAGACATCAGAATAAAATGATCCCTCTCACTAAAGAAATTTTGAAGGAGATTTTTAATACCAACATTCTCATCAAAGAGGTCTAGCTTATTGCCAACAAAAAGTGAAATACATTCATCTGTCGATTTATTTATTTTTTCCTCAAAGTCCTTTTTAAGATTCTGTAAGGTAACTTCTGGTTTAGTTAAGTCAAAAACGAGTAAAGCCAGATCGGCATTAGAGTAATGAGCGGGATTATAGGGATTGAAGGATTTTTGACCCCCCAGATCCCATACAGTTAATCTAATTATTTTCGATGTTGTGCTCAATGAATATTCCTTTTTAAATGTAAGACTCCCAATTGTAGGCATATATGTCTCAGGAAATTCCTCTCCTAAGAAAGTGTTTATAATAGCCGTTTTTCCTACTTCTCCATTTCCAAGAACAATCAGTTTTAAGTTAATTATGTCTGCCAATCGATTAATCATCTAGAAAAGCAATTTTTATAAATTTGTAAAAATTTTGAAAGGTGTCTAGGTCATTTCTTAATTACTATTTAATTCTTAAAAACAAAATAGGATACAGATATTTAAACTTATTTAGAACAAGCTTTCTTCCTTCTGAGTATGAATCGATTTGAATCAAAAAACAGCTGATATAATTAAAAAATTGTTAGGTCACTTTTACCTTCTTTTCTAAGCAATGCTTTTAAAGAGTTAAAAACTTTTTATTTTTTCCATTTCTTATAGGATCAATATTAAAATAAAATTTAAAATAATAATAGTTGTTTAAGGAAATGGTTATAAAGACAAAAGTTACAGAAATGTTAGGGATTAAACATCCAATAATTGCTGCACCTATGGGACCCTTTTATACAAAAGAGTTGGCAGTAGCGGTGTCTGAAGCGGGAGGATTAGGAGTTTTAAGCCATACTAATATGTTTGGAAAGAATAGTATCGAAGAAATGAAGAGAGATATGGAGTTTGTGATAGAACATACAGATAAACCATTCGGATTTAATATTAGGACTGCTAGATTACAACTCGATGCGGCAAATCTTTGTCGTCAAATTCCAAAATTCATTATGGACAACCCAAAACTCAAAGAACAATGTATATATGCTATTACCAGCGCAGGATCCTCAAAAACACTTCCAAAAGCAAAACCTTACCAGAAATTGAAAGAAGGGGGCTCAAATATTAAACATTTCCATGTAGCCCCAGCTCTATGGTTAGCGGATAAATGTGTTGCTTCCGGGGTTGATGGGATGGTTGTTACTGGTTGGGAAGGTGGTGGTCACCAGAGTTATGAAAAAATAAGCTCTTTAGTTCTTCTGCAAGAAGTTAAACAAAAACACCCCGATTTTCCAGTTGTAGCATGTGGAGGGTTTGCAAGTGGGGAGGGTTTAGCTTCAGCTTTAGCAATGGGTGCAGGAGCAATTGCAATGGGATCTAGATTTATCGCATCGAAAGAGAGCGAATTTCACGATAAATACAAAAACATAGTACCCCCTGCAAAATCAAGTGATACTACATGGGTGACAGGAGTTTTAGGACCGATTCGTTTATGGAAAAATCAATATTCATTACATCATGGAGTTGTGTCATCTAAAGAAGAAAAAATGGCATTAGAAGCTCAAATCACCCCCCAAATGGTAATGGAAGACCAAAAACATTATGAAATGACGTATGATGGTGGTATTGAGGAGGGTGCTGTTCTTCTAGGACAAAGTATTGGAGTTATTAATTCAATAGATAATGTGCAACACATAATTAATGATATTGTTACGGTTGCTGAAAAAAGGTTAAAGGAAGCTAATTCATTTATTTTTTAACTTCCTATCAAACTACGTTAAATACTTATATTGTTTTTTTTCTTATTCTATTATATTTTAAACAAAATCATAATTCTTAAGATGAATGCAAAAAAAAAAATAGATCTAATTTCTGAAGTGCTAGACAGATATGATGATGGTGTTTGTTTTTATTGCGGTAGCACTCTAAATGGTAATATGCAAAATGAAGATTTCGATGAAGGTTATTCTGATGATTGGTGTCCTGATTGCAGTGAAAGCATTGATCCTAATGATGATTGGGAAGAAGCATGCCTTATTGCGATTGAGAAACTGATTCATGGCAAAAAGTTCGAGCCCTAGTTTTAATATCGTTCTGTAAAGAGAGATAAAGAGTGGAACAAAATTTAAAAATTAATGTGGTTGGAACAAGTAGTTCAGGGAAAACAACATTTTGTAGGAAATTATCTAGGATTTTATCTATACTCCATATCGAAATGGATGCACTATTCTGGGGCCCAAATTGGTGTTTACCTACTGATGAAGAATTTTTTCCAAAATTACGTTTAGCTTTAAAAGGGGACAGTTGGATATTGGATGGAAACTATACAAGAAGCATCCCCATAAAATGGGAAAGTGTTACTACCATTATTTGGCTTGATTTTAGTTTCCTTCGTACATTGTATCAAGCAGTTAATAGAGCAATTAAAAGAATTATTACAAGGGAAGAAATCTGGCCTGGTACTGGAAATAGGGAGGCGTTAAAGAGTTTGTTTAGCAAGGATTCTATTGTACTTTTTATGATAAAATCTTATAGAAAGTTCAGACCATTCTATGAACCTTTAATTAAATCTGGTGATTATTCAAATATACAATTTATTAGGCTTAGATCACCTAGGGAAGTCAAATTATTTCTTACTAGAGTTAAAAAAAATAGAGATTTAATTTTTGACAGAACCACATCCTAAATAAATTTGCAAAGCTCAATATCCTAAATTTTTCCTTGGCAGAAACAATCTGAGGAGTTTGAAATCTCTTCTCCACAGGGACACATTTTTGGGTGGGAGTATTTAACACAGATTTTATTGATTGTATTACATGAGAAAAGTAAATTAAATTTTTCACTTTCGTTGTGAGCATCTTCAGGATTTAATCCCAATTCGTTGAATAATAAAAGTTCAAGAAGACGATTATGCCTATTCAATTCTTTTGCAAGCTCAAAACCTGATTTAGTTAATAGAACTTCATGGTATGGTTTATATTCTACATAACCTTGATTTTTAAGCCTTTTAATACAACTTCCCAACGTAGAATGAGAGATTCCAGTCTTATGAAATACGTCTAAGTGACTTAAAAAAGGATCATTATCTAACATCTGCTTAATCTCTCCAATTTTTAAACTCTTTCCCGATTTTAGTAAAGTTTTGACAACAATATAATCTATATCAATCATTTCAAATCTTTTTTATTTTTAATGGTTATGCATACCTAAAGATAACAAAACCCACATTAATGCTATTCCAACAATAATAAGTAATAATTGTTGAATAATATATTTTAATTGAGTATTTTTATGTAACTCCGGAGTTAAATCAGATAAGGCTATATATAAAAAGCTTGCTGCTGAAACGGCTAACAAGAACGGAACGAAAACATCTAAGGGATCTAATAGAAAATATGCAACGATTGCAGCGGGAATTGTGGTAGAACTCGAAAGGGTATTAAATAATATCGCTTTCTTTTTTGAATATCCCGAGTGTAACAATATAGCAAAATCCCCTGTTTCCTGTGGGATTTCATGAGAAATAATTGTTATACCTACAATAATTCCAAGATGGAATTCGGTTAGAAACGCAGCAGTTATAACAATACCATCAGTGAGATTATGTAATGCATCTCCTAAAAGTATAATTGGTCCTGAAGCATGGGAATGAACTTCACACGTGGTATCACGACAATTTCTCCAAGTAATAATTTTCTCTAAAAAGAAAAATCCAATAATTGCGATTAGAACAGTTGGCATAATGAAATGAGGTTCACCACCAGAGCTCTCAATAGCTTCAGGTATTAATCCCAATAAAGATGCAGTAAGTAATACTCCTGTGGCAAAAGATAATAAAGAGGGTACTAGTTTTTTCTGTACATCCTCTTTTAATGCCATAAAAAGCGCTGCTGCGGCTATCGCACCAATACTGCCCATAATGCTAAATAGGATAATCCAGATAAGAATTTTATTTCACCTTGGTTTAATAAAAATTTACGATCCTTCGTAAATCAAGTAACGAGTAGAGAATATTACTCTTAAACTTTTCTTATAACAAATTGACCGTAAAAAGAATTATTTTTGAATTTCCTTTCTTATTGAGTAAATTAATTTTATAAAGGCTTAAAAATTCAAGATTCTTAGATAACTATAAAAAGGCGATTTTAATAATAGAAAACAATAAAACATCTAAAAATGGTAATTTCAAAGAGCACCTTACACCGAGATTTATCCTTTCTCTTTCAATAATTGGTGTGTTTTCTGGGCTTATTTGCGTACTAACGATAATTATATCTATTCCAATTCCTGCTACTCAAGGTTTTATTAATATTGGTGATGCTGGAGTAATGATTTGTGGATTATTGTTTGGCCCAGTTATTGGGGGTCTTTCTGGAGGAATAGGGTCATCACTTGCTGATGTTTTATTAGGATATACAATATATGCTCCTGGAACTTTTATTATTAAAGGCTTAGAAGGTTTTTTAGTAGGCATTATTGCGAATCCAAAAAGAAATTATCAAAAAATTAATTATAGAGATATCTTAGCAGTTCTAGCTGGGGGATCTTTAATGGCATATGGGTATTTTTTGTACGAGATATTCATTTTTGGTGTTCCGGCTGCAGTATATGAATTGATTTTAAATGGTATAATTCAATTTGGTGTAGGGGGTGTAATTGCTCTTATATTTATTGCTACTGCAAGAAAACCCATAATTGATAACCTACCACAGGTTTTTGACAAAGTTTTTTCTTCAAAAGAAAAAAATAAAAATTAATTTTAAAAGTTAGAATAGGTCATAAATTTATTTCCTGAACCCAGACTATAGAGTTCAAATTTTTGACCCCGTTTTGTTTCACAAAACATCTGAATCATCGGGAATAAATAGATTTGCGTAGTGATTTGAGAGTCATTATCTTTCTCATGTTTTTTATAGTCACTTCTAGCGGCACCAATTGTCTTGCTTATATTTTTGTTCATATAACCCAAGGAAGCTTCTGATTTAGATTCTAGTTCTTTGAAATCACTAAATCTAATCCCTTCTACATCTTCAATCATACTATGAAGATCATCTCCAATTTCTTTTTCATATTTCGTCTGTGCACTACTATGTAGTATTGGAACACCAGTTATTACCGTTTTAAAGGGAACTGGAAGGATATCATATTTATACATGTTTTTATGGCCCCCACATTCTTTACATGGTTCAGTTTTGTTTCCAGTTCCATAACAAGCACCACAAGAATAAGAAAATTGTTTCTTCTCTTTATTCTGTTCTTCACCTACCAAAACAGTAAGAGTTTCTTCTATTTTTCCAGTTCCCTTGCAAGTCTTACATCTATCTTCTAAGTATCCTTTACCTTTACAATTTTTACATGGAACTGCTTGAATAGATTCATACTGAGGAACCTTCTCATCTCCTTTCCAGTTTTCTTTGTTTATTTTGGTTGCGCCTTTAAAAGAATAGAATTGTTCTCTGCCTACTCTAGGAGGGGTAACTAAATTTTCCTCTTTCCCTTTTGGAGCTGGACCAAGAGACTTTTTTACAGCAAAATATATAGCTGCTTCTTTCATTGTATCCTTTACATATTCTGCAGCACTAATTGCCTCTAATGAGAAAGCTGCACCTTTGGTTCCAAACTGTTTTTCCATCTTTTTCCGATCTATTCTTGCTGCTTTTTGTTTCCATCGTTCGAAAATTTCGTCAAGATTAGGTGTTTTAATTCGAATCGACATTTTATCATCACATATAACGTTAAATTAAAAATTTCAATAAATTTATTTAATTGATTTAGAATTATTAAAATATAAAATGATATAATTTATTAGTTTTATATAAATTAATAATAAAAACCTAAATTAGAGAAAAATTGTGAAATAATGTCAGCAGAGGAACGTACATCAGTAGAATATTTTCTAGAATGGATTAAAGGGGGAGCTTTTGGGCAATGGGTTGAACACTTCTTAAACCAAGGAGATGAAGGAAAGCTTAGACAGATTAAGGAAGTCTATGATAAAATCAAGCAAGTTTTTGGATTTTAAATTTCTATTCTTTTTTATTAACCTAATTTCAAATACTTTCATCTCTTTTATAGAAAAATTGAAGTGCAACTTTTTATTTGTTTTAATTATAATTTAATATTTTGAAAGGTACGATATTTGAGCTTAACTTCAAGAGATTTTTTTATTGTTTTAGATAGGGCACAAAAGTCTAAGAAAGACCTAATTTTTAATGTTAACTTCTTTTATCTTAAAAACTATAAGGAAAAAACTTTTAGATTTTCCTATGTCAACGAGCCTTTTTTTAGAGGTATAGTTCTTTTTGGTTTAGACTTTAAAAACCGAATTCGTCCCTTGAGTTTCAGTAAAATTGAAAAAGATGGAAAATACAATCCAGTTGACCCTCATCTTTTTGAAAGATTTTTATTTTCTTCCAATAATAGATTTATTGCATTTTCAAGCCAATCTTCTCCTGAAGATCTGATAGCTATTAATGAAATGCTTCAAAATTTCCAGGTTAAGAAAAATAAAATAAAAAATTTAACTTTTTGTAAATCTTGTTTAAGTACTCAGAAATTCACAATTTTAAATGAAAATCTTCAAATCAAATCAGTTAAAGATCAAATAATATGTGCTGATTGCGCCTTTGATATCATTTTTAGACAAGCAAAACTTAGAGGATTAATCAATCAAGATCGAATCAATCTAAAATTGAAAGGCTTTTTTACTCATATGATCTTGAAATTTAGAGATGTAAAAAAAGTTTTAAGCACATTTCAAGCAGATTTCAATCCTGTTATTAATAAAGATATTACACTTTATGATATAGAACAAAAACCTTCGATTAGTAAGAAATATCTAAATCAAAAAATTGATGACATAGAGATCCCCCAACCTTTTAAAGAAGTTTTAAGACAATTAAAATTGAATTCTCTATTACCAATCCAAGCTCTCTCTGTTGAGAATGGTTTACTAAACGAAAATTCAAGTCAATTAATAATGGCTCCTACTTCAGGGGGAAAAACGTTAGTAGGCGAATTAGCGGGAATTTCAAAAGTTTTAAGAGACAAAACCTCAAAAATGCTGTATCTGGTACCTATTGTTGCCTTAGCTAATTTACGAACAGAAGAGTTTAAAGAAAGATATAAATCTTTAAACTTAAGAATCTTAAAAAAGGTAGGGGAATCATTATTCGACAAGAGTGAGCAAATTCCTTCCGAAAATTTAAAAGATGCAAATTTAATTATAGCTACCTATGAAGCAATAGATTACATCTTGAGAAGTGGACAAAAAGCACTTTTAGGAAATGTTGATACCATCGTTGTTGATGAAATTCAAACTTTAATTGATTCAGAGAGAGGTTATTTGTTAGATGGTTTTATTACTCGTTTGAAATTGTTTTATACAGAAGCTCAGTTCTTATATCTAAGTGCAACATTAGGAGAGCCAAAACTTCTAGCCGATAAATTAAATTGTAAACTGATAATGTATAACAATAGACCTGTGCCAATTGAGAGACACCTATTATTATGTCTTAGTGAAGCGCAAAAATATAAACACATTTCTAAATTGGTTAAAGCTGCTTATTTTAAAAAATCAAAATATGGATTTAAAGGGCAATCAATAATTTTTACGAACACAAGAAAAAAGTGTGAGTCAATCACATCAAATTTACAGGAGAAGGGAATAGAAATATCAGCGTATCATTCAGGGTTAACTAATGAAGAAAGAAAAATCATTGAGGGAAATTTCCGTTCTCAGAGAATATTTGGAGTAGCTGCTACAGCAGCGTTAGCTGCAGGAGTTGATCTTCCCGCAAGTCAAGTAATTTTTGAATCATTAGCAATGGGGATAAAATGGTTAACAGTTGCTGAATTCGAACAGATGTTAGGCCGTAGTGGTAGATTAAAAAAACATGAAAAGGGTTTAGCATATTTATTAGTAGAACCAGGAAAGATTTATTCTCCTAAAATGAAAGAAACTGAAGAAGAAATCGCAATTAAATTATTAAAAGGTAAGATCAAAGATTTTGAGCTTCCCCCAAATGAGAGTAAAAGTTTAACAGAATTATTGGCTTTAATATCAATGTTCAATGAAGGCATTAAGAAAGACCTTATCTACAGTTTTTTTAATCTTTTAATTAATAATAATTATGAATTTGAGTCGTTTTTAAAGAAATTAAATCAGAAGAAATTAGTAAGGATAAAAGAAAACTTTTTGTATAAACCAACGCATCTAGGTCAAGCCATTGCAAAATCTTTCCTTACAATAGAGCAATGTTTAGAAATTGTGAAGAAGGTAAAAGAAAGGAAAAAGTCAGTCATAGAAATTGCTCTTGACATTCAACCAATTAAAAATGTCTATTTGTCGAAAGGATTGGTCATAGATTTAGCAAAAAATGTGAATATGAGGTATCGTAGCAACAATTTATTTAGTGGCAGTGTTCTTTCTCTTATGAATGCGGAATATGTTCGGAAGCGAAAATCGTTTTCTAAAGAATTCATTGATTTCATTTCGAAATGGGTAAGTGAAATTTTCAATTGTAAATGCAAAGATTCTCCATATTGTGATTGTGGTAGATTAAACCTTGAAAAGATGATTTTGAATTTACGTGTAGAGCACAATTTATCGATAGAGGAAATCTGTGACCATTTCAATGAGGAATACAAAATTGTTATTTACAAAGGTGATATGATTGGGTATCTTGAAAATTTAATCTACAGTTTAGAAAGTATCAAAAATATTTTAGAGGGAAATTTTGATTTAGAACAAAAATTCAAAGTTGAAGTGCAAGAGATCCCAAATTTGATTGAGAAGATTAAATATTGAAAATTAAGTAGTATGTATTTCTATTATATCTCCATCTTTTAAAATATAATCTAAACCCACTTTCTTGCGTTTTTGGCGAGCTCCTTCTCGAATCACCACAGCATGCTCAAAGGATTCAAAGAAGCTCTTATGGATCTTAATTGCAGCATCTTTAATAGTTGAGTCTTCATCCATAATTAATGGTTTTTCTGCAATCCTTCTCGCTGAGCTCATTGTATAAATTCGTATTTTCTTTAGATATTTCAAAATTAATTCCCCAAAATTTTTGGGAAAATTTTGTTTTTGTACGCTAATCCCCATGATTTTTGGAAATGTTTTTAAATATTCTCGTTCTAATTTATCGAAGGGTTCCTCAGTGTAGGGGAGATCACCTTTCGTTGCTATAATTAAGGCTTGTTTATATACAACAGATGGCGTTAATGCATCAACAAGATCATCAAGTGAGATTAATCCCAGAATTTTTATTATAGCGTTCCTGATCCCGTTTTCACGGACAATTTCTTTAACTTTTTCTGTAAAGTCTTCAATATCCCCAATTTTTTTAGCTTCACCTGTTAAGTATAAAACCTGAATTTTGTTTGAACCAGTTTTTTGAACTGTTAGAGGAGGGGGAGGGATATTGATTCTAATTTCTGCTTTCGTTAATTCATCCACAAGTAAAGTCATTTGTTCTTCAATAGGTCTTGTTAAATCAACGCATAAGCAAATTAAATCACAGGATCTTAGTTGAGAAAGTATTTCTTTCCCATTACCTATACCCTCTGATGCACCCTTCATGATAGAAGGCATTTCAACAATTTGGAATCGAATATTGTTAAAATGATATATTCCTATTTCAGGTAAAGCTGTAAACTTGCCTATTTTTTCCTTTGCTGCTCCAGTAAGATAATTTAAAAGAGATGTTTTACCTACACCAGGAGTATAATGAGCACTTATCATTATTATCTGGATCCCTTCCTTTTTAATAGAAAAGGGGCTAATAACTTTTTGGGTGGTTTTTAGTTGCCGTTGCCGGTCCTCAAGTTCACGTTTCATCTTTGCAATTCGAGATTTGTTTAATGCTATAATTTTCTCAGTTCCTTTATGTTTAGGAACTAAAGAGATGAATTCCCCCAGCAATTTAATTTTTTGTTCTAAAGATCCTGCATCTAAATACTCTTGGTACTTTACTTTAGCATCTGCTCCAATATTCGAACTCAAAACTCAATCCCTATAAAGAATGTTTTCAAAATATAGATCTAAAACGATCCTCTGTTTTTAGTTTTAAATCTCCCAAAATTTCATTAATACGTGGTTCAAAATCTTTGAAATATTTGGGTTTTTTAGAAAAAATATCATTTAATGAATAACGGTTTAAAAAATAAGTAACAATTTCATCTAGTTGTTCTTTAACTACTGGAACTTCTGTTCCTTTTTCTATAATGGCAAAAGATAATAGTGGTTGCTTATTTTCTGCTTCACTGCCTGGTATTTGTATCATTTCGCAGTAACAGACTAACTTAAAGCTTGCTAGTGAGATAACATTAATATCGTCTCCAAAAACTTCACTTGTAAAACTTTCTAGTGCTGTTAAAAAACCTGCACGTAAATTTGGATCTAAGACATTATCCGAAGATGAATAATACTTAATTTCAATTAAGCTTTTCATACCGATATTAATTCCAACTTCTAAAATTGCCATTTTTTCTAAGGAACTTATTTCTAACTTAAAAATATTATTAAAATTCGCTATTTTGTTTTATAGTAATAATGAAAGTTTTTATTACTATCTTTTTTTAAAAAAATTCAATTAATTATAATTTTAATTGTTTTTAATTTTATAAAAGGTTATTATCAAATTATATTATAGCTATATATCTCCTATTTGGTTTTTATATGCCGTAAAGGTATTGTGGAGTAGAAAATGAACTGTAAGGGGACCAATACCCCCAGGAGAAGGAGCAATTTTACCACTTTTTTCATAAACGTCATTAAAATTTATATCTCCACATAATTTTCCGTTGACTCTGTTGATACCTACATCGATTATTATCGCTCCTTCTTTTATTTTTTCTTTAGTTACAAAATTTGGATGGCTTACAGCTACAACTAAAATATCTGCTCTTCTCATATGGTTTTCGATATTTATAGTTGATGTATGACATACTGAGATTGTAGCATTTCGTTTAAGCATCATAAAGATTAAAGGCTTACCAACAAGATTTGAACGATTAACGATGACTACTTCTTTTCCTTTTAGTTCAATATTATAGTATTCTAGTAAGGTAATAATTCCCGTAGGAGTACAAGGTGCTAGGTTTTCGTCGTAATCATATAATTTACCCTTATTTACAGGAGTTAATCCATCTACGTCCTTTTTTGGAGATATAATTTCGATGTATTTTAGTGCATTTGAAGCGTGGGATTTTGGAAGAGGTAATTCTAGTAAAATACCGTGTACATTAGAATCTGAGTTAAGTTTATTGATTTCCTCTGCAATTTTCTCTTCTGAAACATTTTCATCTAATTCTAAAATATCGGATTCAATACCTACAAGAGCCCCGGTTCTTTTCTTCATATTCAAATAAACTTTTGAAGCGGGATCATCCCCAATTATTATGGTAACCAATTTAGGTTTAATACCTATTCTATCTACAACCTTACTTATGTCTTCCTTAAGAGATAAATTCAATTTATCAGCTAAAGCTTTTCCATCTAAAATTTTATCTTTCATGATTAAATGTGTTGACTATTATACTTAAATATACACTCTGATTTTATTAACCTTTTAAAAACCTGCCGTTAATAACAAGGAAGAAAATTTATATTCGTCGTCTCCTCCAGACGACTACCCCGATACCTGCAATTAATCCAATACTTGCCATTATAATCACTAAAATAAAGTAATTGAATTCTACCATGAAAACTTCTGAGGCTAATTTGGATAAGGAATTAAATATTTTTAAAGTTTCAAAAGCATAATAAGAAGATATAACTGAGGAGGTTAGTTGATCAGTTCCTTGAGTTAGATCAGCAAATCCTCCATCTTGAAAGTTTTGGTGATTAAGCACCCACCGTATAGTTGAGGCATCGTGTAACATAGTTTCATCAATGATAGATATAGCTTTTACACTATAGAATGTACTACTCAATAAGGCGTAATTCGCAGTGATATCTGGTAAATATCCTCCATAGTTTTTCGTATCTGATTGATATTGAACAAAGAAGGTGTCCAAATACGTTAGGGTTTGATTTTCATCTGCTAATTCATTAATAACATCTAATTCATGTAAAATAGAAACAGCATAATATGTACTAAGTATTGTAGATGATAAACTACTATTACCTCCATATCCGCCATCACTATTATTGCAATGTAAAACCCAATTCTTATGAGTTGTAATATTAGGAACGGGTTTTAGAATTAAATCATAAATTTGAACAACAAAATACGTAGAACTTATACTTGCTAATGCGGATGTATTTGAATAGGAGAATCCCCCACCAATTTGCTCAGTTTTGTTAATATAATCATAAATTCGGTCTTCTAATTCTACCTCTATCGTATAATCCAAGAGAGCCAATGATTTAAGTAAAAAATACGAATCATATAATTCAACATCATCATTGTTAAACATTTGCTCTAAATCAGTTTCTAATTTTGTTTCAAGATCAGTAATTTCGTGAGCATTTAAACCGTACTGATCTAGGATTTCTAGAGCATAAGCTGTTGCTTCATTAAGAGGATTTGTTGCTTCAATTCCGTTTTTAAATCCTTCACCGCGAATTTCATTGCTAAAAAGAAAATCAGTTAAATAGGTTCTTCGAGTTTTAGCAAATGCAATAGGAGTCACATTCAATATTATAAAAAACACGAGGAAAATAATTGTAAAGTACCGATATTTGTTCTTCAAATATAAAACCTAGGCTTATTATAAAATTTTAATTGTTTAAATTTATCTTGAAATTAAAAATTATCTATAAACAGAATATATTAATTAGATATCTTTTAAAATAAGTTAAATATAAGTTTGATTAGTATTTCTTTAAAAATCTTTCATATTTAAAGAATATCACTGATATCCCTATATAATAATTCTGGATTAGATTGAAACTGTTCATATGTGATGAAAAGATTCTGAAACGAGGGTAAACTTCCTAGAATGGCTGCTCCGTTAAAAATCGTAAATTGTAAGTTGTCTGGAACAAAAAATTTCAAAACCTTATTAGAGGCTTCCATATATTCAGTAAATTCTTGTGCGGGTGTTTTACCTTTTTCACTAGCTTCTACATCAGTTTCCTTAATACCTTCTACTGATCTTCCACAGTATGGACAAAAAATAGAGGATATGTCTGCAATATCTTTTTTACAGAAAGGACATGTTCCTTTCTGTGATCCTTGTTTTCCATTAGGAGATAATCGATCAATTTTTATTTCTGGTAAAGCTAATCTTCCACCACATGAAGGACAATGTTCTATACCAGAAGAAAGATCAACATATGCTCCGCAATGACTACAAGTATCGTTTTTCTTCTTCGACATTTCAGCTGCTTGAAGTTGAATCAATTCGTTTTTAACAGCAATTAAGGTTGGTTTTGGTCTTGGAATTGAACCTAGCTGAGGGAGTACATTACCAAGTTCAGATTCAAAACGTTCCTCAAATCCACTATAAGAAAGATTTCCTCCTGAGAATACAATATGAGACAATAAATCATGCCAGTAATTATTGTCTAATATCCTTAAACTCGTAATAATAGCATCAGGTAAATTCATGACAGTACTATACCCTAACATTCCAGGATTAAACAGCACTTCCGGAGCTTGAGAGAGAATATTATTTGGAATCTTTATTGTAGAACCATCTGGCATCGGCGTAGTAAATGTGTCGTTTGATTTAGATGGATTATTCGGATCTAAGACGAAATAACAATTTTTTTCTTTAATTTCTTGAATAATTTCATCCACCGCACTAGATGCTATGTTTATCCCTTCTCTCATTAGTAGATTTTTTAAATTATGATTAACATCAACACCAGCTAAAGGAAGTTTTTGTACTGAATGTTGAATCATTTGCCCGTTTATTATTGGACAAACCCAAGTAAGTCCGTCTCCTGATTCAATAACTAAACCTGTAGTTAATCCTACACTAAATAGTGATAATAGGGGGGTTGGCATCATAATCAAACTTCGGACATGATGAGTTTCAAATAAAAGTCTCGCGATATATTCCTTTGTCTCTTTATTCATGAATGGTGGTTCACAATAGAATACAGGGTAATCTGACAGATTTTCAATTCGAAGCAAACTGTAAAAAACATAATTGAGAATCTCGTAGAAACTATCCCAATCCATGATAGCGCCCCTCTCTATGGGATGTTTGATTTTAAGCACTCCTCTCATTCGAGAAACATCGTGACCGACATACATACCTCTTGCGTTTACATCAACCATTACAGCTTTATATTTTTCTGTACCTGTGATGCAAGGAAATACAAATCTAGGGCTCGGTTCTCCTGCAAACCCAACCTTTACGTAAGCGGAGCCGATATCGATTATTATTGGTGTGCCGGGTAAGGGTAATGCCATTTTAATTCAATAATTTATTTAATTTACTTTTTCTCAATTATTTTACAAAAATTATGATTTTATAGTTTTTATAATTTTATTATGTTTTCATATAGTCAAATAGTTTTTTTAAGATTTGGCTTTGAACGATTAATCCAATTAATTGGTTATTATCATTTACAACAGGTAAACGTTGAATATTTTTAGCAAACATCAATTCTAAAATAGTTTCTAATGTGTCATTTTTTTTAACAACAAAAGGCTCAGAGGTCATTAAATCTTTAACAGTAGTGTTGGGTGTCTCCACACTCATAGCAAACCTAGCCAATCGTATATCTCTTTGAGTAATAATTCCAATTAATTGTTTACTTTTTTGATCTTTAATTACTGGGAGCCCTCCAATCTTTTTTCTCAACATTAAAAGCTCTGTTTTACTGATCTTTTCATTTGGAGTCGTAAAAAGAGGATTTCTATTCATAATCTCTGATACTTCGATTTTACTAAAATTCTGTAAACGGTCATCCCCCATATTAAAACCCCATCGTTAAAATTTATCTAAAACCCTTTTCCAAAAAATAGTATATCATTTTGTTAATCTTAATGAAATAAATTATTGTCTAAATTAAAAATTATTCATTAATTGGTTTTCATGCTCCCTTCAAGATTATGTTCAATTTTACTTATCTCTTTATAATACCTATTATAGACGTCTAAAAGATACTGTCCCCACTCGTTTAATTTAATCCATCCACCTCCTCCAACTCCACCCCTATTAGTTTCTACTACAGGCTTTCCTGTTCTTTTTTCAATTCGCTTTAGAATATTCCATGCATATTTGTATGAATAATTACACTCTTTCGCAGCTTGAGTTAATGAGCCATCTTTATTTTTTTTAATATTTTTTAGTAAATCCGCCCACCCACTCCCCAATATATTCTTATTCTCAAATCGTAACCAAAATTTGATTCCAAAGCTGATTTTACGTTTTAGTTCCTCAATTTTGGGTTCTTTACCCATAATAATTATTTATTTTTTGGATATTAATAATTATAGCTTTTAAAAGAAAAACATTAAAATCAAGCTAGTTTTCTTTGTTTAAAATAGATTAGGTATTAAATCATGTTTGCTTTAAAGGATGATTCTGAGAAAATTGGGAGGGAAGTTATCAAAAATCTGTATTACTTCTCAGAAAATCAAATGCTTGATTGTAATCAATATGTTATTCAAAATAAGGATAATGGCGATTTAAGCTTATTTGATGCAGGGAATGCTATTTCTCTTGAAGGTTTATTTAAAGGAATGGAAAAGTTTAACTTAAAATATGAAAAAATAACTAAACTGTTTCTCACTCATGAGCACGTAGACCATGTGTTAGGTATTTATAAATTACTAGAGAAATTAAAAGATAATCCTCCAGAGATTTATGCTTATGGAGAAACTGCAAAAATCCTAGAAAAAGGAGAAGAAAAGAAAATTTTGCCTAGTATGTTCGGTTTGACCGCAAAGAGATTTGGTATTGAGATTAAACCATTACAAATTATTGACTTGCTGGATCTTAAAGAAATTCAACCTTCTTCTGATTTTAAATTTAAAATTTATTATACTCCTGGTCATTCATTAGGTTCAATATGCTATTACGAGCCAATAAAAAAGGTGTTAATTCCGGGTGATTTGGTCTTTACCGGAGGTAATTTTGGACGATATGATTTTCCGGGTGGTTCGTTACCGACATTAATAAATTCTATAAAGTCTATGAATAACTTAGATGTAAAATTCCTTTTGCCCGGTCATATGGGAATAAGCGAGAATGGAAATAAATCAGTAGAACTCTCATATAGAATGATTAAATCAATGGGCACTTTCTATTAGCGGATTTTAAAAATCTTTTTATTTGGTTTATCTTTTTCAACAGCTTCACGCCTAATTGTCTCGGTTAGGTTTTTCTTCAAATCTTCAGCTAAAACACCTAGCTTATTTGTAGTCGCCGTGATTTCTTCCATTGAAGCTGTTTGCTGTTCAGATGATGCACTAATTTCTTCCATTGAATTATGAGTGATTTGTATTTTATGAATAATATCATTGATTTTCCCCCCTGTTTCTAAAACAGTATTTTTTGATTCTTCCGCTAATTTCCTTACTTCGTCTGCTACTACCGCAAATCCTCGTCCCTGATCACCTGCAGGCCCTGCTTCAATACTAGCATTCAAAGCTAATAAATTAGTTTGTTCTGATATATTTGTGATAATATTCATGATATTTCGTAATTCATTTGACGAAATCATTACAGATTGACTATTTTCAGCAACCTCTTGAGTTGCAGATGATATTTCTTCGGATGAAGCAGATATTTCACTAGCACTCGCAGCTAATTCTGAAGCTATATTTGAAACATTAATAGCACTTTCTGATGATGTTCTAATTATATCAGAAATAGTAGTGTCTTGATTTCTGATTATTTTTATTATTCTTAGCATAACAAAAAGAGCGGCTAAGTAATCAATAGGAATTACTGTCATTATAGCGATTAAATTGCTATTAAATACACCTACAGCAAATTGGACTGCAAGAATCGTCATGAGGACTACAAACCATATAGCCAATGATACTTGGAGAACTAATTTGTTTCCTTTTTTCTTATAATAATAAAAACAAAACATCATGGTACCTAGGCATATCATCACTGCAATCATTATACTTTGTTCAATAGGAATTGGTTCCATAAATTTGCCACCTAATTTAAAAGATTCATAGTGTACTCCCTATTTTAAAATACTCGCCTTATTTATGCTTTTGGTAAATATGAAAAGTTATAGAGTTGATAACAGAAATTAGTAGTCAATTATGTGCAATTTTGAAACCTTAAGTAAAGGTGATCACCGTTAGAATATTCTATATTTAAGGTATAACAATAAGATACTAATATTTATATAAACCATCTATCTATTATTTTAATAATCCTCTTTAAATTAAAAAAAGGATGAAGAGAAGATATATTATGTCTGAAAAACAAGTTAAACATCCAACTGAAATATTTTTAAGGAGTTATCCGAAAGTAATATTTTATTGGCCACTTTTGATAACATCCTTTATTCTATGGATAATTCAAGCATTAGTTACAGAAAATTCTGTGGCATTAGGATATGCTTGGTTTATTGTGTTCTTTGTTAACATTTTCGTGACTGCTTTTGATTTTTCATCAACAAAGTTCTTTGTTTTAATTCTCGCTATTATAATTGTTTTAATGATTGTTATTTTCTTGGTTTTGCCAAATTTCTCAGTTTCTCTTACTGGGATTGAAATTGATTTAGGGTTACCATGGCAATTCTATATGGTGATGACAATAATTTTAGCGTTTATATTAGGATTAGTTATACTTAGTACAAGGTTTGAATACTATAAAGTCGAAAGAAACGAGATTATCCATAAAAAAGGTATTTTTAGTTCAGCTGAGAGATTCCCTGTGAAGAGTTTAAGATTTAAGAAAGAGATTCCTGATGTCTTTGAATTCTTCATGCTTAGGGCCGGAAGCTTAACAATCATGCCCGGAAAAGCAGATGAGGTTATGATCTTACCCACAGTTCTAAATATCAGCAAAAGGGAGAAGCAGCTTGATTGGTTGCTTTCTCACGTGTCGGTTGAACCTGATGAAATAGATACTTAGAAATAAAAAAAAATATCCAATTTTTTTTAATATTTTACTTTTTTAATAAATAATCTATATGATCAAATTTAAGAGTTAAATCTCACTTTTAAATACACATATGTCTCATCAACCAATAGTGCTTTTTGATTTTGATGGTATTATCATTACCCAAAAGGCTTTAGAATATACAGCTTCTATTTTTTTAAAAAATAGCTTTTATAATTGGAAAAACATAGAAAAATTGAGGCTTATAGACCTCGCTCGAATGTTTGAAGAAGCAGATTCAAAGAATAGAATAAAAGCATTATTAGGAATAATTAAAGTGTATAAACAGTATATCCCCCGTTTATGGAAAAGAATTCTTTTTTTTATGAAATTCAGAAGGGCATATCCTAAATATGAGAAATATGAGACTTTAAAACCTGATTTAGAGGAAATATTAACCAAGTTTAAAGAGCATAACTTTATTTTAGGGATTGTTTCTAACACAAGCAAAATTCGGTTAAATCACTTTGGTGAGAAGTTTAACTTGACCAAATATTTTTCTGTATTTATTTCTCGAGACGACACACCATATAGAAAACCAAGCGCTTTTCCAATATTTGCTGCTTTAAATATAATAAAAAAGAAATTTGATATTTCGATAGAAAACAACAATGTATACTATGTAGGTGATTTACCTCATGATATTCAATGTGCTAAGAACGCAAAAGTCGCAAGTATTGCGTTACTGTCGGGTCATGGCACTAAAGAAGGCCTTGAGAATTCAGACCCTTCCTTCATAATTAAAGATTTGAAAGATTTATTAGAAATCAACTCATTCAAAAAATTCTTATTAGATTAAAAATTACATTCCTTTATAGATATTTAATTTTTAATTAAAATGTTTAATCTAAAGGAATTTCAAAACGATTCGGTTCTTGAACCATTAGTTGATAAGCTTAACAAAATTTTAAGCAAAAATAAAACTCAAAAAGTAATCAAAGTAATAGAAGAGCTAGAGATTTTATTAAATCAACCTGAAAATGTTGTTGCTACAACCTATATTTTAAGTATACTAGTTGAACATGATTCGAAACTTATAACTGAGGGAATTATACAAAAAACAGAAACTCTCCTCAATTCCGATAATCCGAAATTAAGAGTAAATTCAATATTGATTATTGGATTTAAACTTTTGACATCTCCAGATCTTGTTAATACTTATTTTAAAGTATTAGCAAAATATTTGATAGATAATTCGGTTGATGTAAGGGATAATGTTCATTTCTTTTTACATGAATTAGTAAAAGTAAATCCAAATCTCGTTGAGGATATTAAAGATTCAATAATAAATAGTCTTTCTATAGAAAAAAATAAAGAAAACCAATTATCATTATTTAATTTACTAAGTTTCTGCAAAGAATTGGACTTTAACCAATCATTTGAACTAAGAGAAATTTCAAAATCATTAATTTCATCATATTCTGATGATACGAACTCAGAAATTACCCCTCTATTATTTAAGATCATTACTCAATTTTTCCCTAAAATGAAAGAGATTAAAATTGAGATTCTGAGTATTGACGAACTTTTGGAATTGTTAGATAGCCAGTTTCTTATGAAAAGGCATAATTTTACGCAAATACTAAAGAAATCGAATATAACACTAAAGGATTATTTAAAAGAAATCGAAAAATCAGATCTAAATGATAAAAAAATTCTTTTTTACACAAGGAATAAAAAAAATTCAATATTTGTCTATGAATTGGAAAAAATTAAACTCATTAATTTTTTTAAAGAAGGATTGAAATTATCTACAAAGGAATTTCAAGATACCTTTTCTCAAATAATACAAAATGATTCAGAATTAAAGCTTTTTATCAATACGTTAATCAACTTAAAAATAATTAATGGATATTATTCAGATTTAGGGATTTTCTATTCATATGATCATTTTAAATCAGAAATGGCAAATAATCTAATCCAAAATGGCATTATTAATATAAGGAAATATAATTACCTTCCTCCTGAATTTATAGGAAATATAATAAAGGATATCAAGAAATCCCAAAAGGATAAATTACTATCAGGAAAAGAGGAAAAATCATATTATTCACTAAAAAAAATAAAAGAACAAATTAATGTAGAAGCAGCAAAAAACAGTGTAATTGATCTAAAATCATATAGAGAAAGATTGAGGGATAAGGATTTCATTGACTTAATAAAAAATTTACCTAAGGAATATTTAACTAATTATCGTAAAGGAACTCAATGGTTAACTAACTTAGGTACTCTTAAAATATCAAATGAAATCCAAAGCTCGAAGATATTTGGATTTTTTGATATAAACAAGAATTCCAAAAAAATCAGTATTAGTCAGATTTTGCTAATAGATGTATTTGATCACCTTGTTGATGCTAGAAGTGGTATTTGGGATAAAAGAAGAGAAGTTTTCTACTACTCAAAATATTTAACAGAAAAAATTGAAACCATTAGATTGATATCCGATGAAGGAGAGAAAGCTAATCAAATAAAATTATTAGCAAATGAGTTGGGTATTGATGAAAACTTGATATTAACTAAAATTGATGAAAATTTAGAATTTATAGCTAAGGAAATAACAAAAAAAGAACAGATAAATGTTCGCGAGTATCTCGAGAAAACTGGAATGGATTTGGATTCATTCATGAAATTTATTGATGAAATTGGGATTACTTTCTTTAAAAAAGATGATTTATTCATTTTTGATCCAGCAAAAATCGAGGAGGCAAAGAATGATATTAAATATATGCTGCTGGATAAATCAAAATCGGAAGACTCTATTATCCTTGGAAATTTAAATATCAAATCTGATTTAGTTAAAGAATTAATAAAAGATTTACTTAAGGATGGTAAATTGAAAGGACTATTTCATGAAGATGAAGGAGAAATACAATTTTTTACAGAAAGGGGAATTCGAAATATTATGTTAGAAAATAGTTTTATATTTTCATTCAATGACCTATTTTATGGAAAGGATTTAAACCAAGAAGAAATTGATTTAATGAGATTGGTTTTTAATGATTTAGTAAAAAGTGGAAAACTGAAAGGCACATTTGATGAGGAAACTTTGACTTTTTCAAGTGACGAGGTAATATTTGCCAACGATTACAATACAGTTCTATTCGAATTTGAGAAAAATGTAAATAATTACATTTTTATATTTGAGTCTGAATTTGAAAGGATTAAAAAAATACTTACAAAAAAAGAAGAGACTATATTTCCTCAAGAAATAAAACTTATACAAGAGATTATTGACAAAATAAATGAAAAATATGTAAAATGGCGAAGTGGTTTAGACGCTTTTATTCGTAGATTTAATAAGAAATTTTTGAGAGATCAAGGTGTTAGCACAAAAGGATACAGAGAAATGTTCTCAACTGGTGAGAAAAAAGAAGTAAAGTCTTTTGAGGAAGATCAAGAAGTACATGAACATATGAAAAACTTTGAGGCTTGGGTAAAATTATTTAATCGAATTGAAGTAAAGTTTCCAAATATAATCTTTTACCAAAAACGATTGATAAACAATCAACAGGATAAAGATACAAGATTCAAACTTATGGAATTATCAAGTGAATTGAATTTGATTTAGAACTAGCGTTTTTTACTTTTTTCTATCTGAGCAAGAAATGTATCAATATCGATTTTTTGGTCTGATAAAATTTTGTAAGTTTTAGGATTTGTAATTCCATTCAATGTTAGTATTCCTTCTTGTTCGAGGAATTTTAAGGCTCTCCATATAAAATTGATCTTAGAACGATCTGACGATTTTATGTTAGCACATCTTCTAATTTTTTTAGTATTTACGAGGTTTACGTTATTATCAATTAATTTGTTTATCGCGTTAAGTGTGTCTTTCAAGTTATTCAAGAAAAAATCCATTTTTACTAGAGCCCCTCTTAAAAGAAACTAATTAATTGTACTCTCCTTAAGTAAATTACTCATTTAAAAAGTAATTTTGATTTTTTAAGTATTATAAAATTATGCAAACATCTTTTTAAACTTTGTTTATTCCAGAAAGTAATTGACCGAAAGCTTGATTTCATCAAAAATTTAAAAGAAAAGTTGATTAAGGCTGAAATATCTTTAATGTCGGAATACTCTTTTCCCACAAAATATTAAAGCACAGTCTAATTCATCAGCTCGTTTGATTATTTCTTCATCCCTTATTGATCCACCAGGATGAATAATTGCCTTAGCCCCTACTTCAACAGCTGCCTCCAAACCATCTGGAAATGGGAAAAAAGAGTCGGTTCCCATAACAGAATTCTTTAACTCTTCTTTATGTCCAAATTCAATTGCTTTTTGGATAGCTAACTTAACTACATGCACTCGACTTTGTTGGCCTGCGCCAATACCAATAGAATAAATGCCATTATCATGGATTTGGGCAAAACATGCAGAATTTGATTTTGCCCATTTTGAAACTTTATACGCAAAGATTAATGCTTCCTTTTCGATATTATCTACTTTTTTTTTACTTACTACATTCCATTCTTTAATAACAGGTTTACTGTCATATTCCTGGATTAAAACTCCCCCCAGAGTAGACCGAATTTCTAAATTATTATATATTTCATCTCTCTTATCAAGGAAGTTATTAAATTCTAAAATCCTCATGTTTTTTTTCTGTTTCAAAATTTCTAGAGCTTCAAGTTCAAATGAAGGTGCCAATATAACATCTACAAATATGTTTTCCTTATTTACAATAAAATCTGCAACGGAAGTGGTTAGTTCCTTGTTTACGCCCCATATTCCCCCAAAAGCAGACATTGGATCGCATTTGAATGCCATTTGAATACATCTTAGTTGGTCTTTCTTGTCAATGGCTAAACCATTGGGAGAAGTGTGTTTTAGAATTGCTGTTACGTGGTATTCCTTTTGAAAATCTAATAACATTTGAATGCAAGAATCGATATCAAGAAAATTATTGAATGAAATCTCCTTACCTCCTAATTGTTTGAAATTATGCAATCCCAATTTTGCGGATAGATCCCTATAATAAGCTGCAGATTGATCCCAATTTTCCCCATATCTGCAATCTTGAACTTTTTCATACGCTTTTATGATTGTATCAGGTAATATTGCATCGGGATTGTAATATTTTTGGAGGTAATTTGCAATAGCTCCATTGTATTCTGCCATAATCGAAAATACTTTTTGGGCTAGGAAGAGCCGGGTTTTATCAGTTATAGATCCTTCATTTGTTCTAAGCTCGTTAATGATTATATTATAGTATTCTGGACTCGGAACTACTATTACATCCGGAAAATTCTTAGCTGCTGAACGAATCATAGTAGGACCGCCAATATCTATCATCTCTAGAGCCTCTGCAAGTGTGATATCTGGTTTCTCAATAACCTTTTGAAATTGATATAAATTGCATACAACCATGTCAATTGGTTTAATATTATATTTAATTGCTTCATCAATGTCTTTCTGTATACTTCTGCGATATAATAGTCCCCCTTCAATTCTTGGGTGTAATGTTTTAATTCTTCCGTCAAACATCTCAGGTGATTCAGTGAATTCAGAGATTTTTTTATAAGTAATTCCACTTTCCTTCAGGAGTGTTCCGGTTCCACCCGTTGAAAGAATTTCAACATCAAATTCATTTTTTAGTACTTTAGCAAAATCTAAAACTCCCTTTTTATCGAAAACACTAATTATTACTCTCTCAATTTTTTTCATTGACAATCATTCTGTCTGTTCTTATATGATTATAATGATAGTAACAAACTAAAGTTTGTTGTAGTTAAAAATTTGTTAATAGAGATTTAATAATCTGAAAGAACAAATAAAAAATGATCTAAAATTTTCCAATAAGATCATGAGGGGCTGTTTCACGTTGACCTACAACTGAAACGATTCCAAGGGATACTTCTTTCATTTTCTGAATAGATTCAGCACCTGCATAAATCATGCCATTTGCTAAACCTTCTTTCAAAGTTGCTAATACACCTAAAACATCTCCTACATAGGGCACATAGTTAGATACTCCTTCAGTTAACATTTTTGATCCCTCCACATATCTATCTGAGATATATCCTGATGTCCTTGCTTCCTTAGATCCCATACCTCTATAGACTTTTACTTTTCTTCCCATTATAGTATCAATAAAACCAGGAGATTCATCTGTACCTGCAAAAAAGTGACCAGACATCATTAAATCCGCACCAACGGCAAACGCCTTAGGTAAATCACCGGGATTCTTAAACCCGCCATCAGCAATAAGAGATATACTCGAGTTATAATCTTGGATAGCATCAGCTACTTGAGCTGTAGCAAAAAGAGTTGGTGCACCTACTCCTGTCTGTTGTGAAGTTGTACATATTGAACCGGAACCCATTCCCACTTTTAATCCAATAAATCTCTCTTCCACAAAATCAACTTTAGTCATTAAATATTCTGCTGCTTGATATGTACCTATGTTACCTAACACAAAATCAGATTCTAAAAATTTCATTAATTTTACTGTGCCATCAATATCATCTTTCTTATAAAAATCAGCTACATCGATAAAATAAATATCTACATATTTATCTATTTCTTTCAATAAATTTTGGGAATGTGAAGACTCTGGAAATCTAGGAGATAACCCTAAACCGCATAATAAGTGTCCATCTTCATCTTTAGATGCTAAAGGAAACTCTGGAGCTAAATCCTTTTTGGTGATTAGTCCCTTTAGAAATCCATTTTCATCTATAATTGGAAGCTTTTCCTTGCGTGAATTATATAATATTTGCAAAGCTTCTTCCCGAGATGCACCGGGTTTAATAGAAATTACATCCTTAGTCATATAATCTTTAATAGTTCCATTTTTAATATCTTGTTCAAGAAAAGGAAGATCTCTTTTAGTAAATATCCCACATACCTTCTTTTCATTATTGGTGACAACGATACCGCTAATATTATAATTATCCATCATAAATTTTGCTTTTGAGACTTTTCCATTTGGATTGATAGTTGCAACATCATCTATAACAAATGATCTGGCTCTTTTAACAATTCGGACCATCTCTAGTTGCCTTTCAAAGGAGCAATTCCGGTGTAAAACACCAAGACCTCCATGTAATGCCATACTTATTGCCATATTTTCTTCCGTAACTGTATCCATCGCAGATGAAATTATAGGAAGATTAAAATGATACTTTCCTCCTAAACTGGAAGATAAATTAACATTACTAGGAGAAAAATCTGTAAATCCAGGTAATATTAAAACATCATCAAATGTCGCAATAAGCTTATTTGAATGGACTTTTTTTCTATAATAATCTGACATTAGTAACCACCAATTCTGAAAGATTTTACGATTTAATAGAAGAACGCTTGAATTTTCGAATTAAAAAGTAAAAACTTTTGAATTTTATTATTAAAGAAAATTTAGTTTATAAAATTTTGTGTGTTTTGATTTTTACAGAAAAAAATGGGAAAAAAATGGGTTAATTAGGTATATCTTTTTTTACGAAAACAAGTAGGCTTGCAACTATTAATCCTGTATTTATATAACCTAAAATAATGATATCACGAAGATAAAGTGTAAAGTCAGAATGAACTAAATATTCAGAAGGATTAAAATAGTAGAATATTGATATGTATTTAATACCTTGAACTGATTCGTCCATGTATACATAGAATTCACCAAGGAAAAACATTAAAAATAAAATTATCACACCTAGTGCCATTGATTTTCTCGTTGTAAGAAAAATTGTAGAAAATAACATTGCAATCATTGCGAGAGCACCTAAAAAAAGGATCACGCTGATATAAGTCAACCAGAGCCTGTCGAAAAATAACCCTTCTCCTTGGAATGTCGAGGAAAAGGCCATCCCTCCCATAGTTATAAGAAAAAAGATTCCCATTGTAGCTGCTATAAATATATAAAGAAATGAGATTTTACTTCCTAGGAAACTATATCGAGTGATAGGCTTAGAGAGTGTAAGATCAATTGTCTTCTCCTCGACTTCTCGAGATAGAAGCCCACTCGCCATAAACACAATATATATTCCTGCGTACAGCCACATGAATGTTAGTATTTCTAAGCTCCAGAATCCATAGGGATTAGCAAAAATTTCGATATCACCAAAAAATTCCAAAAATCCTTCAGGAAAAGCATTAATAACGGATTCAATTGCTGCCAGATCTAAGCTTTCTAACATATTGATGATAAAGTAACTTAATAATCCTATAATTCCACCCAAAATTAAGAGTATGTATTTTTTAGAAAGGATAGATTCTTTCAGGCTTGTTATATACTGTTTCATTTAGAATTCCACTCCTTTTTTTTTTTGATTTCAGTATTTTGAGATGAGGATACTTCATAATATTTTAAGAAAATATCTTCCAATGCAGGACTTGTAATATCAGTATCAACTATATCAGTTTCTGAAAGTAGATTAAGTACTTTTGATAATTCCTCTCGAGGTACTAAAAAAGATGCGTGAGTGTCATTGAAAATGACTTTTTCTAAGTTTTCGCATGGTAATTGCTTTGAGAATTCCTCTAATCCTTGTGCCGATGTGAATTCAACTTTAATCTCTTTCATAGCCATACTTTTTAGTTGTTGAATTGTCGCTACCTCAACGACAGTACCCTCTCGGATGATCCCTACCCGATGAGCAACTCTTTCTACTTCATTTAATAGATGAGAACTCAATAAAACTGTAGATCCAGTTTCTTCTTGTTGCTTATGGAGAATATTATAAAATTCTGCAGTAATAAGTGGATCTAAACCAGAAGTAGGTTCATCAAGTATAAGAAGTTCTACCTCAGGAGCAAGTGCAAGAATTATTCCAATTTTTTGTTTATTTCCTTTACTAAGCTCTTTTACCTTCCTATCAAGTTCTAATCCGAAAACTGCTGCTAATTCATCTATACGTCTTTCTGGAATATCATTTTGATATAATCCAAGGAGATACTCAATATTTCGTCGAGCTGTTTTTTCTTGAAACAAACCTAATTCCCCTGGTAAATAAACTGTACGCTGACGGATTGCCACAGAATCGAGTTGAGTATCAAGGTTAAAAATTCTTGCTTCTCCAGAAGTTCTCCGAATAAGATCTAATAAGATTCGAATAGTTGTAGTTTTTCCCGCACCGTTAGGTCCAAGTAATCCAAAAATTTCACCTTTAAAAATATCTAAGCTTAAATTTTCGATTCCTCTACTTTTTCCATAAAACTTTGTCAATTCTTTTGTTTGAATTATAATATCTTTAGACATTTTATTTGCTTTTTAGATTTTTATTTAATTATCTTTCTTTTTTTCGATTTTTATATTTATCCATTATAAATTAGGTTATTTAACCTATTTAAATGTTTTCACAAGATTTGAAGAAAGGAAAAATATTTAAACAAGTTAGTCTATATATTAATTGAAGAAATGACAGAAGATACGGGCAATAAAGAGGATTCTGAAAACCATTATCATCTTTTTAGTGAAAGACTAAGAAAATATGAAAATAAACTAGTAGAATTTTTTGTCGACATTGGAACACGGAAAAGAGTAAATCCCAAAATGCTTAAAATTTCCTCTTATTTATTAATACATGGAAGTTTGACTCAATCAGAATTAAAAGAGTTAACAGGACTTTCAATGGGTACAATATCAACATTCCTATCAGTTATGATAGGTATGGGTCGGTTTCAGAAAGAAAGAATTCCTAAAACTCATACATTTGAATACTCCTATTCTGGCAATCTTGAAGAAATGACAATTAGGGGAATAGATGTGATGGTCAGCAGTCTTACTTCCATGGGTGTTTATTTAAATGCTAAAAAGAAACAATTAAAGGATTTAGCGGTACAAAATAAAAAAGGAGCTGAACATCTTTCTCAAAGGATTGACGAATTACTAGATATCTTTGAGTTTTATAAAGAGGTATTCCCTAACTTATATAAAGAAGCATTACCAAAAAAGACATGATATTAAAGAGGTAGAAATCTGGTGAGTGAAATTGAGTTTGATCCTGAAGTATTCTTAATTGAGGAAGAGATTTTTAATCTGTTAGCTTCAACACCTATGTTTGTTGGTCGGGATCCGATGTTTATAAAAATTTTAGGATTGTTTATGACCAGGAAATATCTAACACAAAAAACACTACAGAGAATAACAGGATTATCTGCAGGTAAAATTTCTGAGGAAGTAAATGAAATGCTGCAGATGGGACTCATAGAAAAAGCGGATATCTCAAAGAAAGGAAAGATAATTTATTCTGCGAATTCTGCCGGTTTGATGCTGCTAAAATTTAGTAAAAGTATTGTAAATAGGATGGTTAAATGGGAGAAAGAAATAAAAGAAATGAAGTTAGAACTAGAAACCAACAAAGAGCTATTGGAGAATGAAAATGGTTATACCCGAATTTTAGAGTTATACAGTTATTTCTTAGATGCTGTTAAAAAGTATAGGAAATCTTTTGAAGCGATTGATGATGAAATAAAGGCCTCAAATTAATTTTAGTTAATTACATTTGAGTTAAGTTTTTTCTAGGCAATTTTTTGATTCTTGGGTCATTTAAGTAAGAATCTAATGTTTTTACAAACATTTCTCTATCTACTTTTATATTTGTTGAATCAATAGAACAATAATTACTTACATGGTCATTGAACACTTGAGAAGTGACATTCTCACCTAAATTTGCAATTATATCTCTTTCTTCTTTTAGGTTTTCGAAAGGGCTTAATAATGTAAATTCTCCTGATTGTAAATCCTCCCAAAGAGGTGTAGAAGGGGAGATATTTAATGTGCGGAACCTAAATATGGTTGGGTTTATTTCCGTTAATACTCTAGCCGTCTCTTTTACATGTTCTTCAGAATATTTATATCCCCCTAAACCAAGTATGATATAGAGTGAGAGTTTAATGCCAGCATTTAAAAGTCTTTTTCCTGCTTTTATAAAGGAAGCTGCTGTCGTCCCTTTTTTCATTAATCTTAATACGGTATTTGAACCGCTTTCTAATCCCATATATACTATATCTAATCCCGCTTCAGCTAATTTATCTAATTCTTCATCTGATTTTCTTAATATATCCAATGCTTTGGCATAACAGCTGACTCTTTGAACATTCCTAAGTGCAATTCTCACATACTTAATAATCTCAACCAAATAATCTGTTGGTGCTGAAGTGGGATTCCCCCCAGCTAGAAATACAGGAAATCCATGATAATTATATTTAGCTGCTTGATCAATATCGTCTTTTACGTCTTCTATTGGACGTAGAGCATAATCTTGAGTAGTTCCATACATACCTTTGTAAGTTCCACAAAATTTGCATTTGTTCCATGAACATCCTCCTGTAACAGCGATTAATACAGAATAGGCTTCTACGGGAGGTCTTATAACAATATGCTCAGGCGGGAATTTGACGGTCATTTTCTGTGAACAAAAGTATTAGTTTATAATTGATTGTGTAATGATTAATTTAATTAAAATCAGATAAATTTTTAGATATTATTATTATATTTTACAATTATTTGAAAAAATTTATTTAAGGTTATTAGCTTGAACCACGGGTTTAATTGGGATTTTAACTATCCCTCTCAAAGAATGCCTGTTCTGGCAAAAAACATTGTATCTACATCTCAACCTTTAGCCTCTCAGGCAGGACTTAGAATGTTGTTGAAAGGTGGAAATGCAATTGATGCTGCGATTGCTGCAGCAATTACTTTAACCGTAGTAGAACCAACAAGTAATGGAATCGGAAGTGATGCTTTTGTGTTATTGTGGGATGGTAAAAAAATTATTGGTTTAAATGCAAGTGGAAGATCTCCAGATGCATGGGAACCGAGTCGTTTTTCTGATCTTAAGGAGATGCCTTTAATAGGTTGGGATGCTGTGACTGTACCAGGTGCTGTGTCTGCTTGGGTTGAACTTTCGAGAAATTATGGTCAACTTTCATTTATAGAATTATTCGAGCCAGCAATTAACTATGCTGAGAAGGGATTTCTAGTCTCACCTATAACTGCAAGAGCTTGGCAATCTGCACTTGTTTCTTATGAAAGTGATATGCCAAATTTCAGAAATTTATATCCTGATATCTATGATGCTTTTTTTCGAAATGGAAAAGCGCCAGAACCAGGTAGCATGTTTAAGTTTCCTGCTCAGGCTAAATCTTTAAGATTAATTGCGGAAACAGAAGGGGAGGCTTTTTACTTTGGTAAAATAGCTAAAAAGATCGTGAAACATTCTGAAAATACAGGGGGATGCTTAACATTAGAAGATTTAGAACGCCATAAGGTGACTTGGGAAAAATCACTAACAATTAATTATAAAAATATTACTCTACATGAAATCCCACCTAATGGTCAAGGTATAGCAGCATTGATTATGCTTGGAATAATTGAAAAACTTGATTTAAGTTCATTTGAATTAGATTCTACTGATTTAGTTCATTTGCAATTAGAAGCTATGAAATTAGCATTCGCGGATGCTTATCGTTATATTTCAGATCCAACATCATTAGAATTTGATGCATCTAACTTGTTACGATCTGAATATCTTACAGAAAGAGCCAATTGCATTAATTTAAAAGAAACTAAACAATTTAAAGCTGGGATCCCTAAAGGGGGAGACACAGTATATCTAACTGCAGCAGATTCTGATGGGATGATGATCTCCTATATCCAGTCAAATTATACTGGTTTTGGGTCAGGTATTGTCATTCCTAATACGGGAATAAGCCTTCAGAATAGGGGAAACGGATTCTCTTTAGAAGAGGGGCACCCTAATCAAGTAGGCCCTAATAAACGTCCATTTCATACGATAATTCCTGCTTTCGTCACAGAAAAGGGGAAACCTTTAATGAGTTTTGGGGTTATGGGGGGCCGATGCAACCACAAGGTCATGCACAATTAATGATTCGAATCTTTGAGTATAATCAGAATCCTCAAGCAGCATTAGATTCTCCACGATGGCGTATTTCCCAAGATATGGAAGTTTATCTCGAATCTGGATTTAGTAAAGAATTATTTACAGGATTAGCTCAACTTGGGCATAGAATTTCTTTAAAAAATTATACAGCCTTTGGAGGGGGACAAATAATTTATAAACTTAATGATGGTTATTTGGGGGCATCTGATTGGCGTAAAGATGGTAATGCTGTAGGTTTTTAACATATAAGTTAACAAGTTACAAATTTAAGAACGTAAATCACAAAAAAATTCATACTTTTTTTCCATTTTTGTAATAATAGTTAGATCTTATAGTTATCAATTTTTCAAATAACATATTTAAATTTTCAAAAATTATTCCAGTTAAAGAAATTTAAGATTTTGATTTTCAATTAAATTCAAAGAAACTTAGATTTAAATCTTCAATATTTAGAGGGTATTCGAACTAATGAGTCATGACGGAAAAGATGTTGTTTTCAGTTTTAAAATAGTAATATGTGGGGCCAACGCTGCCGGGAAAACGTGTCTTTTTAATCGATACTGCTTTAATTCATTTGGTTTCGACACATCACCAACAATTGGAATAAATTTTCATTCAGTTTACTTAAAGATTAATTTTAAAGAAAACCCAGATGAACTAAAGGAAAACTATGTTGTCAATTCTATTTTTGATTTTGGTGGTCAAGAACGCTTCAAACCTTTGCTTCCTAGATTTATTGAGGGTGCTAACGGAGCAGTATTAATTTTTGATTTAGTTAACCCTTTTACATTTAGTCAATTAGATTTCTGGTATGAACAAATCATTAAATTTGCTGTAAATCCGGATATACCAATACTTCTTGTAGGAACGAAAAGTGATTTAATAGAAAAAACTCCTCCATCAGAAATTGTCCAAGAGAATCTTATTCATAATTATATAAAAGAAAAAAAATTAGATGGTTTTTTTAGAACATCTTCTTTAGAGAATTCAAATGTCTTAGAAGTCTTTAAAGAAATAAATGATATAATGTTAAGAAAGCTGCATATCCCCTATGTTGTAGCTTAAGAGAAAATTGTAAAGAAATTAAAACTCTCTCTCATATACAAAATCTGAGAATTCATTAAAGAAGATTTTTTGTTCCCTATTGAGATCAGGATAGATATCCTTTAAATTATTTTTTGCTTGTTCTACTAAATTTTTCGCTAAATGCTCAGCTATCATTAAAGCATTAGTTTGAGTAAATATATCCTTCACACTTTTCACATCATTATTAGTGAGAGTTTCTTTACGATATACTTCATTCAGAATTTTTGATTGCTCTTCATCCGTGTTGTTTACAGCGAGAATGTAGATAATTTTAGATCTATTTTTCGCTTTTATATCATCTGTTAAATCTATGATATCGTCCCTAATGGCATGAGCTTGACCAATACTTAGTAACGCATCGCTTAATGGTTTAATTTGATAATGAATGTTACCTTTAGCTAAAATAGCCCCTATTTTTGCAGATTTCTCAAATAAACGGGCCCTCTGATACTCAGCAATATTTAAATACTGTTCTAAAGTCATAATTATATTATTATAATTCATATATTCTTCAATTAACTGGCCCTTCATTAAGAAATCCATCGCTTGGGTATATTCATTGATAGCTAAAAGTTTAGTTTGTTCTGGGAATTTCGCAGATTTTAATATATCCAATCCTAATAGATATCCTTGCATTCCACCTAGTATCGACATGTCTCTCCCATATAAATTTACTAACTCCTCCTTAATTGGGGCATTTGTATCTTTGTATGTCTGATTTAATTCATTCTTTAATTGAACATGAAAAGTTGGTTTATCTCTTCTTATTAAATCATCGTCTAATAAGTCGTCATGTATTAAATGTCCGCTATGTAGTAATTCAACTGCGATAGAAACTTCCCGGATTTGCTCGATCTGATCTTCTAAATACATTGGATTCACAATACCTGAAAAAGCAGCGTTCATTAAAACGGGATGGATTCTCTTTGCTTTCTCATTTAAAATAAATTCTTCGAGCTGTGTAATGAAATCTTTTAGAAGAATATCTTTTTCAATTTTGCTTATCCGAATGAAATATTTTTCCAATTCTCCGTCTACGAAAAATTTCTCTGTTTTTAAGTATTCTTCTATCATTTTAAGATCATAAATAAATCGTTAGTCTTAATATAAAACATATAATAATTTAATTTAATTATATCTAATTCCTATTAATTTTATACTAAAGGAGAATTTTAATTTTTATGTTAATAGCTTGTATTTCTGACAGCCATGATCATATGGATCACATCTTAAAAGCAGTTTCAATTATAAATGAAAAAAAGGTTAGTGCCGTTATTCATTGCGGGGATTATGTTGCACCTTTTGTTAAGAAATGGTTTGATCACCTTGATGATTCAATAAAGAAAAATTTTTTTGGAGTATTTGGTAATAATGATGGAGAAAAGTTGTTTTTAAAACAAAATTTAGGCCAGATATGTAAGTTTGCTCAAAACGGGAATGAGTTAATTTTAGAATTAGGAGGAAAGAGAATTTTTGCATCCCATATGCCAAAACAAGAGACAATAAAAGCATTAGCAAATTCTGGGGAGTTTGATATTATTTTAACAGGACATACTCATGCTTTAAGAAATGAAAAAAATGATAAAGGGGTTTTAATAATAAATCCCGGGGAATTGTGTGGATATTTAACAGGTAAAGCAACATTTGCTTTAATAGATACAGACAAAATGGAATCAGATATCATTGAATTATAATATTATTTTCTCTCATTTTTACTTATAATTAATCCTTGCTCATTGAATTATTAAATGTCAACATTATCACCTAAGGAAATTTACGGAGATTTTAAAAAAAGAAATTTAGATAAAAGTAAAGCTTCAGAATTATTGATATCAGTCATTGAAAATCCTCTTGAATCAGATACTCGGATTAGGGTATCGAGTATAAAATTTTTAGGTCTAATAGGGTCAAAAGAAAAAAAAGTATATTTTTTCCTTGAGAACTTACTAATTTCTGATTTAAATGAGATAGTACGAGGAAATGCTGCAAGTACAATTATAAAGAATTTTCCCGAGTATGCATTTGAACCAATTAAATGGTCTTTAGAATATGAAAAATCAGAGTCTTGTATAATTTTAATTATCAAAGCATTGGAAAAAACTAAAAATATGAAATTAAAATCGTTGCTAAAGACTATTGATTATATCGATTTTAAAGACGAAATCTTTTTCCCTTTTGGAACTCACCCAACTATCAATTTAAGTAGTAAATATATTGATAGGATATCAAATATTAAAGGTCTAAAGAATCTAATAAATCTAAATAAACTATATCTAAATTTTAATAGAATTACAGAAATAGACGGTTTAGAAAACCTAATAAATTTAAAATCCCTACATTTTCAATGGAATAATATTAGGGTAATTAAAGGATTGGAACACTTAAAGTTATTAGAATACCTCTACCTAAATAACAATGAGATCATTAAGATCCAAGGTATACATAACCTTTCTAATTTAAAATCTTTAATGATTTATGATAACCAGATCACAGAGATACAAAATTTAGACCATTTAGCAAACTTAGAAATTTTAAATCTACGTAACAACGGAATCTGTGAAATTAAAGGATTGAGTTGTCTCAATAATTTAAAAAGATTAGACTTAAGTAATAATAGGATAACTGAAATAAAAGGTCTAGATAACCTTCCTAACTTAGTATTTTTAGATTTAAGTTACAATCAAATATCTGAAATTAAAGGTTTAGATAATTTAAAAAACTTAAAAAATTTAGATCTTAGAAATAATCAAATAACTGCGATAAAAAAATTAGATATTTTAAAACAGCTACAACACCTATATTTAGGATTCAATAGGATATCAATAAAAGAAGATAGTGAGCAAAACAGTATCCTTGATAATATAAATATCGAGGAAAATAATATTTCAAGTTCACTCTTTGATTTCTTTTATCATTATAAATCACCAGAAAACTTAGATAACAAGAAATTTTTAGAAATAAGTGACGTTAAATTTATACCAGAATTATTCAAATCTCCTTCTATATTTAAAGAAATAAAATTGATGAGAAATCCTTTAGATTTTTTTTCAAGTTCATCATGGACTGTGATATGGAAAAATAATGAGTTTGAAATTTTTCAACTTAGCAAATTTGGAAAGATAACATGGATTCAGAGAAGAAGGAATCAATATTTCTCTGAATAATTTTATTCGAGCTTTACTTACCTAAAATTTTAATTATGATTTCCTAATCTTTAATATTATGCCACTCCCTTTAGAAGGAAAAGTTATTTTAGATTTATCACGTATGCTTCCCGGCCCTTATTGTTCTATGATTTTAGGGGATCTTGGAGCGGAAGTCATTCGTGTTGAGGACCCAAACTATGCTTATGGTAATCCCCCTCCTTTTTTCCAAAAAGACAAATATCGTGAGAGCGCCTTTCATTCAATTCTAATGAGGAACAAGAAATCAGTAACTCTTAATCTTAAAAAGCCTGAAGCTAGGGAGATTTTTTATGAAATGGTTAAGCGAGCAGATGTAGTTCTCGATACTTTTCGACCAAAAGTAATGAATAAATTAAAAATTGATTATGATACTTTAGCTTTAATCAATCCCTCAATAATCTGTTGCTCTCTAACTGGATATGGTCAATATGGCCCCTACGAGCAGATTGCGGGTCATGATCTCAATTATATTGGAATTTGTGGTATTTTAGATTTAAATAAGGAGAGGGAAATCTATGGATCTGAAGAGAAAATGAAAACTCCTATAAATCCAGGTGTACAAGCTGCGGACATTGGAGGGGCTTTGGTTACAGCTATAGGAATTTTAGGGGCAATCATTGAAAGAGACAACAATCCAGAAAAAAAAGGACAATTTATAGATATTTCAATGACAGACTCGGTGTTTTCATTTATCCCCTTAGTTTCCGCTTATAATTTTGCCAAAGATCAAAGTGAGGGGATAAATATCTTGCATGGTGATTTTCCTTTTTATACAGTCTATCAAACTAAAGATGACAAATTTCTATCTGTGGGTATTATTGAAGTGAAATTCTGGAGAGAATTTTGTAGAGGTCTAGCACGAGAAGATTTGATACCAAGACAATTTGAACAGGGATTAAATAGAGAAGAAGTTTTTAAGGAAATCCAAAAAGAATTTTTAAAGAAAACTCAAAAAAATTGGATGAAAGTGTTTATAAATCTCGATGCTTGCGTTATGCCAGTTAAATCTTTTTTAGATGCTTGTGAAGACCCACAAATTCAAGCACGTGAGATGGTGGTAGAGATGGATCATCCTATTCTAGGGAAAATTCAAAATGTGGCTTCACCAATTAAATACTCCCGAACACCCCTCAAAATAAGAAGTTTTGCACCTAAAATTGGTCAAAACTCAGAGGAGATTTTGAGAAGTTTAGGATATTCAGATGATAAAATTCGAGATTTTAAAAAAAAAGGAGTTTTTTAATGCTTCTTTAAAGAATTTGGAACTCGACAAGTATAATTAAGGTTACAATCAAAAGCGAAACGATTGTAAATACGAGTAACATTATAAACATAGGCCAATCTTTTAACTGACCGTAAAATCCTGCTGCATTTATGGTAGAATAAATCACCATTCCAATAGAAATATAAAAAATTACCAATCCCCAAGATTGGTCAGTAAATAATCCAAAACCTCCAATTAAAAGCATGATTGATGTTATAAATTCTGCGATTATATGAAAAGATATTTGAGTTGGCTTTGTGGTAAGTTCTGGGACTTCTCTTTTCCCTAATAAAAAAATCCACATACATAACATTGCAATTCCTATTATAATGGTATAAATTGATGCAATTATTTCTATAACTATTATATTCACCTTCAAAGATTTTATTCTTGAATTTAAATAATTTTTAGATTTAATTAAATTTTTTCCAACAGGGAGATTTAAGATAATATTCTTAAAATAAAAAATAAATTGAGATGTATACTATTATATTGTAAAATGATATTACAGTTAGAAGATAATGAATGTCGATTTATTATTATATAAAGCTATCAAGAACTCAAAAATAGATTTAATTTTATCATTACCATGTATAATGCTTAAAGGCTTATTGCAACTCATAGAAGAGAGAAATGAAATTGACCATATTTCAATTACAAGAGAAGAAGAAGGGGTAGGGATAGCTGCTGGTGCATATCTAGGAGGAAAAGTTCCTGCAATCCTAATGCAAAACTCAGGTCTTGGTAACTCAGTAAACGCTATAACATCTCTTTTACAACTCTATGAAATTCCTGTTATATTTATTATGAGTCATAGAGGTGCGGAAGGTGAAAAAATTCAAGCCCAAATACCTATGGGAAAACTTACACCAGATCTACTGGATTTATTAAAAATTGAAACATTTATTGTTGATTCAGAAAGAAATATAAAACATATACAAACAGCAGTTGAACAGAGTTTATCATCTGGGATACAGACATGCATACTTTTAAAAAGAAAATTATGGGGGTCATCATGAAAAGGTTTGAGGCTATAAAAAGGATTACAGAGTTAATAGATAACGAAATTCTTGTCTGTAACATAGGAGCACCCTCCAGAGAATTATTCAATATTAAGGATAGAGATAGAAACTTCTATATGCTCGGTTCTATGGGTTTAGCTTCCTCTATAGCTCTTGGGATAGCAATTGCAAAACCAGATAGGAATGTATGGTGTATAGAAGGTGATGGAGCGTTACTTATGAACCTCGGAAGCTTGAGTACTATTGCTAATAACCAACCGGACAACTTTACCTTAATCGTTATTGATAATGGAGCATATGGTTCAACAGGTAATCAAAAAACTTATACAAGTCAAAAAACAAAATTGGAAACTATAGCAGAAGGAGCAGGATTTGTATCAATAACGGTCATTAATAATGAGGATGATATAATACCTGTATTGAAGAATTTGGGTAAGGGTTGTCATTTTATGAAAATCAATACATTACCGGGGAATGCTCAGGTAGAAAACATACAATTCAATCCAGAAGAAATAAAAGGAAGATTTATGAAATCAATTTCAAACTGACTGTTAGAATTACTCTGGATTATTTTCTATTTCATTTGAAAGAAACTTACATAATTTTATTTACACGAGGAACTATTATTTTTTTGAGTAACATTATAATCAACTATGTGAGATTCTAAGATGTCAGAACAAAATAAAAATCCAAATGATCATGACGAAATAAAAGAAGAAAAAGCGGAATTTGAAACAGGAGAGGTAGAGCCATCAGATGAAATACAAACAGAAAGAATAGGTAAACCCGTTATTATTTCAGCTGAAGTTTATAAAACGATTATTCTTTACGCAAGTAGATATTCTAATAGGTCTATTCCTTCTAAGGATTGGAAAGAGATTTACGGCGTTTTAATTGGATTCTCCGACGATGATTTTGTACATGTAGAAGGGGCAGAAGCATTAACATTTGGGCATGATACAGATGTTATTTTAGATAATAGGCATTTAGTGTTTATTTCTGAAATACAAGATAAATTAGTTGCACAGGGAAATACACTTTATATTGTAGGATGGTTTCATTCCCACCCGGGATTAGGTTTATTCTTTTCAGATATTGATTTAAGAAATCAGACATTCTTTCAAACTCATGAAGATGGTATAGGTCTTGTGTTTGATCATACTTTATTAGGAAAAAAGAAACAAGAAAAGCAAGAGGACTCTGAATTCATAATCACTAAATATGATACCGGGTTTGAAATCTATAGAATTACAGACCCCACTATGGATGTAAATGCACCAGATTATAGGGATAATTATCATAAAGTAGATTATATAGTTGATGGACTCAACAAATTTTTCTTTGCAAATGTTTTATCTGAATTGTCTGCTTTAGTTTCTGAAGGAAAACCTTTACAATCCGCTTATGGTGAAAATAATACCGCTAAACCAGAAGTAACTGAAAGATTTTCTCCTTTTGACTCTAGTATAGCTAGTACTTCAAATGATAACTTCTTAACAGAAATACCTATGGAAGAAGATATCAATTTCAGTGTTGATGATTTTTCTCAAGAAAAGGAATGGAAACAAAACCATTTGCCTAAAAAGGAACTAGCGGAGCAATTGATTTATCAAGGTAATCAGGCATTCAGTAATAAAGATGCTGTTTCAGGTATAGAAAAGTTTAGAGAGGGAATTGAACATTACAAGGATTTAAAAGAATTTGATAAAGTTATGGACTTATTAAGAACTGTTGCGCAAAAATGTATAACAAATGAGCATTTAATTTTTGCTGGAGAATTTGGAGAAGATTTACTCAAACTCTCAAAAAAACATAAAAACCTTTTCTACCGAGGTGTTTCAAATTATATTTTAGGTTACATTCTCTTAAAAAGAGGTGAAAATGATATTTTAGAGGAGGGTTTGAATAAAATCCAAGAAGCAGCTGTTAATTTTGAAAATGAAGGTGATTATGCAGGAGCGGGAATGTGCTTTAATAAGATTGGTAACATCTATCAATCAAGGTTAAGTTTATTGGAGAATGCATGTCTATTCTATCGAGCTGCAGTTGAAAATTATAATCAAGCAATAGTAAAGATGCATCCTTTGCGAACATCTTTTTGGAATAAACCAGAATTACTTATAGAAAAAATTATTGAGTTAAAAGACATCATTGAAGAATTATTACCTAATCTAGAGAACATTAAAATAAAAAATAAAATCATAGATGATCTCCAAAACTTAGGATATAACTTTTAATTTCTTTTCTTTATTCTGATTGAAATTCATAAAAATTATATTTTAGGTATTACTATCTTACATACTTCTTTTCGGTGATGAATAATCCCACGACGAAAACAGAAAATTAAATATTCAAGAAAAATAGTCTGCAAACACCTTGAACCTAAAGGTGATATTGGTAATAGTTTGCAATCATTAGCTTATTGTCCTTCAAGAGAATTAGTCCTAGGAACAAGAGCATATGTTTGTCAAGTTTGTAAAATTTATGATCCTGCAAAAAGTAACAAAAGATTTGCAGATATATTTGAGGAGAGTAAAAACATAGCTGAACAGAAAATTAGAGAGAAACAAATAGAACTAGAAGAATTCGAGCTTGCCGCCATTAAATCTGATGATGAAATAGATTTAACTATTGATGAATTTGAAGAAGAAGATGATGAAGTTCCACAGAAATTTGAAAAAAGAAAGGCAGGTAAAGCAGACCTGGATTCAGAAGAATTTGCTGAAGTAGAATGTCCGTTCTGTGGCGAATTGTTCGACGATCTTCGAGCACATGTTCAAAACTGTGAATTTGCTCCTGATGATGTCACTCTTGAGGATATTATGCCATCAAAAAAGAAAAAGAAGAAAAAACCTAGTACACAAGCGGAGAGTACAGATCAGGCGACTACAGCGAAACAAAAATGTCCATATTGTGGAAAAGAATTTATTAGGCTTGGTAGACATTTAAATTCTTGTCCAAAAAAACCCGTTGATGCAAATGAAGAAGAGGATAAGTAAATTATTTAAAATCCTGACTTCCTGAAACAAACTTCATGAGTATCTGTTAAGTAGCTCTTTATAGCACTTTTAGGTTGTTTCATAATTAGTGGTATGAAATCAACTAATTTTTCTTGGCTAATCGCTAATCTATTGGACAGAATAGATATCGGAAGTTTCTCATATTCTTTAGAAAATTCTGATAATCTATAATTTAACAAATTTTGATAAACTAAAGAAATTAATAATTTCATATTTGGAAAATTTTCAACTTTAATATCATTAACAAAATCAAAAATCTTCCCAGAAGCCTCATGATAATTCAGTACTTTATAGCAACTAAGAATTTCGTATAATCGCTTTATATATTTGAAATATTTAATTATACTATTGCTAATATCCACTAGATCGTATTTATCTAAATTTTGATCAACCTCACTTTTTAACATTGCTAAAAGTCTTGAAAAATTCTCGAGATTGGATTCATTTAGCTTTTCTCTCATAAGATTGTTAAAGCGACGCTCATAAATCATTCGATGAGTAGATAGTTCTTTATGTACTTGTTTGTTCAGTTCATAATAATCATGAAATTCTTTTTCGAGATCAAAATCATTTTTATGTTCTTCAAGTAGTACTAAAGCGGATCGAATTTTTACCAAAGCTGAATTATAATTTCCTGTTTTTACTTTCTTTAAAATTATTGATTTATAGAAATTTAATTCTTCAATAAGATCTCTTTTATTCTTATAACTCTCAAGACTATAACTGAAATTCATAATCTAAGGGAAAATAACGAAAATAAATATTCTTATTACATATTAAATAGATCAATTACACATTTAAACTTACCATTACTTAATTAATAATTTCTCTGAAAATGGTAATTGGTTTTTAAAAAAATAAGAAAAGTTATACAAAAATTAGGAGAAGATTAAGTAAAGAATTTTTCACTCTTTTTTACTTCTAAAGCTAAACTCCTTTCCGTAATAATTGATTCGCAATTACCATTCGTTGAATTTCGCTTGTTCCTTCGTATATCTCCCCCATCTTAGCATCTCTAAAATATCTTTCCACAGGATATGCTTTCATTAGACCATATCCTCCATGAATTTGTACAGCACTATGGGCTGCTTGCATTGCTGCTTCAGATGCAACTAATTTTGCCATTGAGCTAAAATGTCCATAATCCATTTGATTGTCATACATATATGCCGCTTTAAAAGTGAAGTATCTCCCCGCTTCCACAGCGCATGCCATATCTGCAATTTTCCATTGAATTGCTTGAAATCTTCCTATTGGTTGCCCAAACTGAACTCTCTCATTTGCATATTTTATCGAAGCTTCCAACGCTGCTTGTCCTAAACCTACAGATTGAGCAGCAATCCCGATTCTTCCATATCCTAAGATTTGCATCACGAGCTTAAATCCTTGTCCCACTCC
This sequence comes from Promethearchaeota archaeon, assembly GCA_019894975.1. Taxonomy (GTDB): domain Archaea; phylum Asgardarchaeota; class Lokiarchaeia; order Sigyniarchaeales; family SOKP01; genus Loki-b32. The sequence goes on from JAGXNO010000014.1 coordinate 70,158, forward strand.
TCCTAAAATATTCGCTTCAGGTACTCGAACATCTTTAAATACAAGTTCAGAAGTATTGGATCCACGAACTCCCAATTTATCTTCTTTTGCACCAACCGAATAACCAGGTGTATCAGCATCAACAATAAAAACAGTAAGTTGTTTTCTACCGTCTTTTTCACCAGTTTTTGCGATTACCAGCAGAGTATTTGCAATTCCCCCATTTGTGGCAAAAATTTTAGTTCCATTTAATATATAATCGCTACCATCTTTTTCTGCTGTTACTTGTACTCCTCCTGCATCTGAACCTGCATCTGATTCTGTTAAACAAAATGCTCCAACTTTATCTCCTTTAGCTAGAGCAGGTATAAATTTCTGTTTTTGTTCTTCAGTTCCAAACTTGTAGATAGGATAAGTAGCAAGGCTGTTATGGACCGCAATTGATAGCCCCCAAGCAGCATCTGCTCGACCAATTTCCTCGACAACAATACAATAGGCAATACTATCATCATGAAGTCCAGCACCTCCGAGTTCCTCGGGGATACATGCTCCAAAAAATTTCATTTCTTTCATTTTTTGAAAAGCCGTAGGATCCAATTCTTGTTTTTCATCACTCTCTTTTGCTACTGGTACAAGATATGTCTCAGCAAATTCTCTTGTTATTTTTTTTAACATTTTTTGTTTTTCAGTTAAAGAAAAATCCATTTTATTATCACACTCATTAATCTATTTTTTAATACTGAAATTAGAAATTATCTATTTTAAGAGACTAGTTGTTTATCTTAATTATATTTTATTGAATTAAATGATTCACTACAGCAAGCTATTTTTGCATTAATTTATAATTTAGTAATAGTTGAAACTATTTTGAGTTCATCAATTAAGGAATTAAAAGTAAAGAGTATTAGGGATTATTAATTTCAAGTTAAAATAAAAATATTTAAGAAAAAAAATAATTCATAATTGACGAGCTCCGCATAACGGACAGATTTCTGAATCACCTACCGGATTTCCGCAGTCTTTACATCTTTTAATTTCATCAACTATATCTTCATCTTCAGAGCCTTCAATTTTATCATCAAATTCCTCAATTTTTCCCACTCCTTTTGAAAAGATGGATCCTGGTCTGTCTCCTGGCCAAATGATATTGACAATGATAGCAGAGACAACTAATATTGTACAGATAACAATATAAAAGGTTAAGCTCGAACCGAGATTGTCTTTAAAAAATTGGGTAGCGGTACTTGTCAAATCTACAAGAAAGGCACCTATTGGACTTACAA
>JAGXNO010000150.1 GCA_019894975.1 Promethearchaeota archaeon
AATTCCTTAATTCGACTGTAATAAATTTCTGCAACTCCGTCAGTAATCATTTGGGTGCTTACTTTAATTACAATTTTCCTAATTTCAGAAGGGAATTTCCTCATAGTATTAAATTAACGTTCAGTTTAAACATGAATATAATTCAACTAAAACTCAATAAAATTTAGATTTTTGTAATTTAAAGACATAGAGAAAATTTAGGAAAAAAAAGAAAAAAAATAGAAATTCATCCTGGCACTAAATTCAAGAATTGAGTTATAACCCAAATAACTAACACTAATACAATAATAACAGGAACCATAACAATTAGGAAAGTATATGCGCCTTTTATCAATCCTCTATTCCATGATTTAAGTCCATCTTTCCAATCTTTTCGAGTCTGATCCTGCCATTTTTCCATTTCCGTCTGAATTTGTTGCGTCTGAGCATCCCATTGTTCCTGATTTTCTATCTGAATTTTTTGTATATTATTAGTCCATTTTTTAATCTGATTATTGAAATTTTCTCCCATATTGTTAAAAAAGTTATCTACTTTATTCTTACTTTTATCCAAATCCTCAACATTATTTTGCGTTTGCGTCTCTAAAGTTTTTTGAAAGTTTTCAAATCCATCCTTTATACCAGAAACAAAGTCATTCCAACCTTTTAAAAAAGGATTCTCTTTTTTCTTTTCTGAATTATTTTGCTTACTCATAATTTTAAATATAGTTTTATTAATATTTAATATTCATTACTGATTAATTTAGCAAATCTTGATGCGTAATTATTTATGTTTAGAATCATTCTTTGTATGAATTAATAGATATGTGATTAATTATGGATTTTGATATTATTAAAAAAACTCCAATCTATGAAGTTTTATCGGATCGAGGAAAAAGAATTTTTCTGCCAGATGGCATTTTTTACTGGTCTGGAAGAGCGAAAAAAGAGGCAGAATTAATTGGAACTATAGGAACTGCATTTGCTTTTGAAAAAGATTTTATCGACGGTGGCTCAGATGAATGGGTTCCTTGCTATTTTAAAGATATAAGTAAATATACTCCACTTCATATAAAAAATGTCGTTCCATATGCTCCGATAGGGGGTTTAGCTGATTTACGA
>JAGXNO010000151.1:0-558 GCA_019894975.1 Promethearchaeota archaeon
GTTATCACGTTTTGATTTCCTTTTTTATACTGAAAGAGACCTTCTGGTTTTAATTCTTGGCCTCCAGTTGCTACGATAATAGTTCCAATTTTTAGATTATGAATCTCTTTCTTGGAATCCTCAATGATAACGTCATAATTTCCGATATAACCTCTTATGTCATTTATTTTTGATTCCAGGAATACTTGAATATTGTTATTATTCTCAACTTCAGCTTTAATTTCATTCAAAAAGATAGATGCTTCTTGCTGGATAGGATATAGAATATTTAAATTATTTAAATTGCCACCAAGTATCTTGTCTTTTTCAATTATATAAGTTTTAAATCCTTGTTTACCCAAGTTCGATGCGGCTGTCATACCAGAGATTCCTCCACCAATGACAAGTGCCGTAGGCGTAACTCCTATTTTCTCTTCTGTTTGAGGCTTCAATAACCGCGATTTTGCAATAGCCATTCGTAACAAGTCCATAGATTTCTCTGTAGCAGCTTCTTTTTCAGTCATATGAACCCATGAGCATTGATCACGAATATTAACCATCTCAAATAAGTATTTATTT
>JAGXNO010000151.1:568-1092 GCA_019894975.1 Promethearchaeota archaeon
AGATTCATGAGTTCGAGGTGTACATGAAGCTACTATAAATCGATTTAAATTATGTTCTGCAATCATTTCCTTTATTCTTGTTTGAGAATCAGAACTACAGGAATATAGATTATCCTCACAATGGACTACATGTGGTAGCGTCTTTATATAGTCTCTAACCGCTGGTACATCAACATACTTACCAATATTAATACCACACCAACAGATTAGGACTCCCACTCTGGGTTCATCTGTGGGATTTACAATCTTCTCTGGAATCTCATAAACTTTGTCTTTTACTTCTGTAAATTTTACTTCTTTTAGCAAATTCGCCACTTGTGAAGCAACACCACTCGCATCTGAAACAGTTTCTGGTATATCCATTGGACCTTGACAAAAACCACATAAGAAAATTCCTTCTTTTGATGATAATGATTTGTTAAAATATGATTTTTCTTTAAAGAAATCATAGTGATCTAATTCAATTCCCAAAATTTCAGCTAATTCTCTAGTACCCTTCGAAGGGACTAAAGGACTTGCTAAAA
>JAGXNO010000152.1 GCA_019894975.1 Promethearchaeota archaeon
TTATAAACTCAAGTAAGAAGGAAGATAAGAAAAGAAGGTTTTTCCGTTAAGAATAAAACCTCTAATAAAAAAAGTAAGCCTTTGCGTCTTACTTAGTATTGTTCAATAAAACAGTGATATCAAATAAATAATCCAATGTATAAAAAAGGGGAAAGTTTTCAAGTGATGTGGAAAAAATATTCTAAAATAATGTTTATAGTTCTCGAGTAGAAGAAAATAAAACAGAAGCTCACTTACGATTCACAAGTTAATTCACAATCGCATATATGTAATAAACAGATCCAAGTTTTGTCCAAACTGTAGGTGAGTAAACGGAAAATTCGTAACCGAAAAAGAAAGAGGAGGGATTCAATGAAAAAAACAAGAACTCCCCAACCTTCAGATAGACTACTAACTTTAATGAACAAATACAATATTCCAGAAGAACTTGCCAAGGCATTAGGTCAAGAAGCTGTAGTTATGGCACAAGACCTGTTCGTGAAGTGGAAAACTAACTTTGAAAAAGCTCATAAAAACGAGAGAATTTAAGGGTCAAATAGGAATCCAAAACCTCAAAATTGAACTTTGATCACCGTTTTAAAATCCATTTTTAAAAAAACCTTTCACTCACCTAATTCTTCAGTTGTAGCTCAATAATAGGTCATTGTTGAATAATATATCAAAAATGGAAATAGTCTTCTAGAGTAAGAATCTATAAAAATAATCTAGAGAAGAAAGCTATAACTAAACTATTGATTTATAGAGCGTGAAAAAATAAGTAATGAAAATTAAAGATTCAATATCCAACAAAAAAAATAATTATAAAATTTAATGCAAATGTTGGATACCCATATTGTAATAAGGAAAATAATAGTTCTGCATTGACAAAAACATCTCCTCTAAACTCATTACCCACATGAAAAGCTGATGTTTGCACTTTAGATGGTTCTGGATTATTGAAGTTTTTTCTTTTTCTCTCTCTATTTTGTTGTATTCTTCTGTTTGATAGATAAGATGTGGTGTTATCGATGGATTAAAAATTGGTTTAATGTTTTCAAAAATAAACTTGTGACAATTAATAAATAATTTGAAAAGAAAAGTCTCAACAT
>JAGXNO010000153.1 GCA_019894975.1 Promethearchaeota archaeon
GGATTTATCTCGCTTACGCAAATATTTGATTGCTTTGTTCGCATTTTTTATAACTGCTTTATTATTAACGACAATGTCTCGTGAAACATTAACCATCTTAATCTTAGTCTTTAATCCTGTTAGTTTACAACCAGCCACCAAACCTGAGGCTGTTCCGGAGGATCCTCCTGCCACAAAAATTGCATCTGGTTCAGGAATTATTCCGTTATCAATTTGATCTTTTAATTCAAAAATTGCATTTATAAAACCTATGGTACCAAGAGGAGTTCCAATCCCGAAAAGAGGTGTTCCACCAACTGACATCAAAAAATAGCTTGGATGAAATAGCTTGAAAATAAGACTTTTAAAAATGCCCATCTCGAAGCTTTTACTTAAATGGAGCTTGGCTCCAAAATAATCGTATAGTAACAAAGAGCGCTGAACATGCCATGTTAAAGGTTGGTGAGAAAGAAATAAATGGCATTTTAATCCTAACTCTTTACATGCAATAGCACATGCTATTCCATGATTAGTTCCGATACCTCCAATTGTTACAATTCCCTTTTTTTTTTGTTTAATAACATTTCCAAAAATAAATTCAAACTTTCGGAGCTTATTTCCACCATATATAAGATGATCTTTATCATCCCTTTTAAAATAGATTTCTCCTTCCGGTATATCTAAATGGTTTTCTAACGCAGTAAGCCTATCTATAGGGGATGGTACATTAATGAGTAAATGAATCCATGGTACTTTCTCTTTTAAATTTGGATATGATTTAAATAATTCAAGTTCCTTTGTCTCCATGCATAGGAAAATTCATAATATAAAATATAATTTTTCCTAACATTTTTTGAACAATAAGGGGTTTTACAGAAATTGAATTGCTTATAACTTATATACAGCATATTTAAATATGCTAATTTAATTTCAATGTATGAAGAAGGATTATGATAAATTCAATCTTATATTGGATTTCGCCCTGTTGGACTTTTTTAAAAGTTTAACATTCTCTTCATTTTTGCATTTATTGATTGAATTTTATGTCCTTCTTTCTTTTCTAATTTAAAAAAACCCACGTCGATATAGAATGAAGAGTAAGTAG
>JAGXNO010000154.1 GCA_019894975.1 Promethearchaeota archaeon
ATTCATAAATGTCTTTCTTTTATCCTCCATCATATAAGTAGAAATTAGGATTTTGTTAAAATGATCCCTATGAGTACTAAGAAGAATATGTCCATTTTCTAATTGGTAAGAACCTGGATTTTTAATTGTTTTCATAAATTCTAAAAAAATATCCTTATATGGTATGAAGAGATTTCTCATTAAAGCACCTTTAATGAAAGTTTTTTGTGTAGTTGATTTATTTGATAGCTCTATTGGAACCTTAACTAATTTATTTCCGATAATTACATCTGGATCATCTTCAAGTGTAATATTTTTTGATGTAGCCATATGATCGTAAACAAAATCTGATAGAATTAAACCAGTTAACTGTCTATTATCAGTAATATATCGACCCGATTGTAGTTCGAATTTAGTATAATAATAGCCTAACCCGAAAAGATAATGAAGTGTTCGAGGTTCTGATTCAAACTCTGAAGATTTTTCTATAGTAATAGTAGAATCTAAACAAGAAAAAAATAGGATTAAGTCAGATTGTATTTTTGATACATAGTGATGAACGTATTTACCTAAAGTAGGATAACCTAATAAATCACCCCAACTTGGAATAATAAATAGCATATTATTACTATATAATCTACTTTTCATAGGATCAACGTTTATATACAAATCACCTTTTCCCTAATAATTAATATTTAAATAGTTGGATATAATTACTCGGTATAACTCTAAATATGATCTCTTTATGTAAAAATTATTAATAATTATCATTTCTTTACATTCGCCTACAGAGATTAATAGTAATCTAATGTATTTAATAATTACTTATAAAAAGTAGAGCCCTGTTCTCTCTAATAAATTGAGAAACAATTGAAAAAAAGTTTTAGGTTAATAATTTTTGAACAAATTTTTGTACATTAGAAATCGCCTCTTTTGACTCAGGGAAGGGAAAAGCTTGGAATACATGTATCATATCATCCCATGTTTCTAGAGTTACATTCACACCTGCTGCTTTAGCTTTGCTAGCAAATCGTGTTGAATGATCGTATAGCATCTCAGTTGTACTCGCTTGAATTAGAAGTGGAGGTAATCCTTCTAAAT
>JAGXNO010000155.1 GCA_019894975.1 Promethearchaeota archaeon
GCAGGGGACTGTGAGATGCGAAGTCTCAATTTGCCTCTCGCGTACCAGCTCATGCTGCGAATGGGATTTGGTTTCAAAGGACCAAGAAATAAAAAAACGGGGACTGAGGTGGCCGGGGAAATTGAAGCCATAGGTAAAGATGTAAAGCAGTTTAAAATTGGCGACCAGGTATTTGGATCTGCCGGTATGGGTTTCGGTGCAAATGCTGAGTACATATGTCTGCCTGAAAAACCTGGAGAGATGGAAGGGGGTGTGGCAATAAAACCGGTCAATATGACTTTCGAGGAAGCCGCCACCGTTCCATTTGGGGGACGAGATGCACTCCACTTCCTAAGAAAAGGCGAAATCCAGAGCGGGCAAAAGATTTTGATTAATGGCGCAGGCGGAAGTATAGGTACTTTTGCGATCCAACTTGCCAAGCACTTTGGTGCAGAAGTGACTGCGGTGGATGGCACGGCGAAATTGGACATGCTGCGCTCGATTGGTGCAGACCATGTTGTCGACTACACCCAGGAAGATTTCACCAAGAACGGTGAGATCTATGATGTTATTTTTGATGTGATCGGCAAGATCTCGTTTTCACGTACTTCAGGATCAATAAAACAAAACGGAACCTACCTTTTGGCTAACCCTATCTCTCAGATGGTTCAAGGGCTGTGGACCAGAATGACGAGCAGCCGGAAAGTAATAATGGAGACATCAAGCGGAACGATTGCAGATTTAATCTTCCTCAGGAAGCTTATTGAGGAGGGGAAGTTCAGATCGGTCATAGATAGACGCTATCCATTGGAACAGACCGCCGAGGCCCACAGGTATGTCGAAACAGGAAATAAAAAGGGAAATGTGGTCATAACCGTAGTTCAAGACAGTAATAACTAGGAACCCTGGAGAAATGAACATGAAGGCAATAGTATGCACGAAATATGGACCGCCGGAAGTCCTTCAACTGAAAGAGGTTGAGAAACCCGCTCCAAAGGGTAATGAAATATGCATCAAGATCCACGCGACCACAGTTACATCAAGTGACTGTATAGTCCGGAGTTTTGACATTCCCAAGTGGCACCCGATGGGACTG
>JAGXNO010000156.1 GCA_019894975.1 Promethearchaeota archaeon
GCTATATTAAGAGGGCAAGCCTTAGATAAAGGACTTTATATGCTCAATCACATCCCTATATTCTCTGAGGACCTAATATACGGATTTAAGGACTCTTCCCTTGATGAGATTGGTTTCAGGGTGTTTTCTAAAATAATTGGAGATGGTATCCCAGAAGATAATCTTAAAAAAATTCTAAAAGCTGCACTGAACTTTGCTGTACCTATTAAGAAAATTGGTGACAAAAATTATCAATGTTATTTAGATCAAGGACCAACTGCTAGTTTCAAAGATTTTGGAGCCCGAACTTTGGCGAGAATTATGGAATATTTTCTTGATATTGAAAATAAAAGTAGTGTAATTCTAACAGCAACTTCAGGTGATACGGGAGGTGCTGTAGCACAGGCATTTTATGGAATGGAAAGGATAAAAGTTGTAGTTTTGTTTCCTAAGGATGAAATAAGTGATTTACAACGAAAGCAAATGACTACCCTTGGAAAGAATGTAACAGCAATAGGAATTAATGGAAAATTTGATGACTGCCAGCGATTAGTAAAAACATCATTCGCTGATCCAGATTTAAAGCATATTGGCCTCTCCTCAGCTAATTCCATAAATTTTGGAAGATTATTGCCCCAAACTCTTTATTATTTCTATAGTTATTCTCGAGTGATTGAAAATAAAAACGAACAAGTTATTTTTTCTGTTCCTTCGGGAAATTTTGGAAATTTAATGGGAGGTCTTATAGCTTTGAACCTTGGATTACCAGTTAAAAAATTTATCTCAGCTGTAAATGAAAATAATGAATTTCCGAATTTTTTAGAAACTGGGAAGTATGAGAAAGTGGAACCTTCCAAAAAATGCATTTCCAACGCGATGAATGTTGGGCACCCTTCAAACTTAGCCCGATTAATAGATTTATATGGGGGAAAATTAAGTGAAACGGGAGTTATGCATAAAGCTCCTGATTTGACGAAAATTAGAGAAGACATAGTATCTTATTCCATAAGCGATGATCTTACAAGAAAAACGATAATAGAATTCTATAATAAATATCAAAAAATAATTGAACCACACGGAGCAGTAGGGTGG
>JAGXNO010000157.1 GCA_019894975.1 Promethearchaeota archaeon
GGGTAATATCTTCTTCTTGTGTGGTAGTAGTAGGAAGACCTGCTTTCGCGGTAGTAAGAAGACCTGTGTACATGGTCTTCCACATAATGAGATCCTTGCCCCAGCTTCCTCTTCCTAATTTTTTATATTTTTGATAAGTTTCTTCATCCAAATCTATCACTTCGTCTCTAATATTTCCATAAAAGTTTGAACTCGAGTTTTCATCTGACCTACCCCACCTAACACGTATTCTCTTTCCAAATCGAGAAATGGGATACCCTCTTCCTTCAATCTATCTCGAAGCATAAAGATCTCAGCCCACCAAACTGCGCAGAATTTCATTCTTTGAAGAATGACACCTTCAACATTAAATTCTTTTATAAGTTCCATCATAAAATCTGCCCTTGAAGAATGTCTATCAGTCATTCGGGGACAAGATGCCTTTGATAGATAACGTTTAGCAATACCTTCCATTGGATCGAGCGATTCATCAATGTTATCCCAAAAATATCTTTTTCTTCAAATATTTCTATTACTTCCGGATATTCTTCCATTATCGACTTTGTATAGTATGGATAGTTTATTGATATTTTATCTATCTCTGCAAAATTTCTTTCCCTCTTTTCGTCTAGTATTAATTTTTTAACTTTATATCTCCTTCCAGAAAGAAAGTAAATTGCATCATCATGCAATTCCTCCAACGCTTGTGGCAAGTTTCTATTTCCAATAATTTTATTATTAAAAAGAATATCTATATAATTTATAAATCCGCCACTGACTATTATTAAATCAATATTATTATCAATAGTTCTTTTATAAAAATTGTGAAAATAAGGATCTAGTTCTATGTTATTCTTAACATAATCAACAAATTCTTCTTCAGTAATATTAATTCTCTTATAATGTCTCCTTAAAGCCTCTTTTAAACCTATCTCTTCATTTTGAAATAATATTTCTATTTCTTGTGATTTGTCATCACCTAGATTATTAAAAATCGAGTCATTGACATCCTGTAAAGAAATAGTTCCATCAAAATCACTAATAATTAATAATTTATTGTTATTCACATAATCAATCCTCAATTAAAATT
>JAGXNO010000158.1:0-414 GCA_019894975.1 Promethearchaeota archaeon
CTAATAATTCTCTATGTGATTTTAAGTTTATTGCGTTTTTAATTTCTTCTTCATTAACTTTTCCTTGTTCAAAAAATCCTTCTTGAATGGCGCCTTCAACAATTTCTTTTCCTCGATCAGTCCACGCAACAACGGTTGTAAACCCTTTTTCTGAACCGACTTCACCAGCAGTAAAGTCTGAATAAATTGCAGGGAAATCCTGGCAGTGAGCGCAGTATTTATTACAGCTTAAACATCGTCTTGCTTCCTGTAAAGCCATTTCTTCGTTAAACAATGCTTCAACTTCTTCAAAATCCCAGACACGTTCTTGTTCAATTTCATCATCTGTGCATGCTTTTAATGAATAGTCTTTTGGTGGTGCTTTTGGCCCCGTAAAGAACATTCTCGTTTGTAAGTATCTTCCAGCTTCAAGAT
>JAGXNO010000158.1:424-1067 GCA_019894975.1 Promethearchaeota archaeon
CTGCTTCTTTTCCATGAGCGATTGCAGCTATCGCAACTGCTTTGGAATTAGCGATAATATCCCCTCCCGCGAAAACACCCGGAATATTTGTCTCGAAAGTTAATTCGTTAACAGTTATCTTATTTCGTTCTTTTGCTAGTTTATTATCAGTGGCGGCATCAATTAGACCGAAATCTACATCTTGCCCTATTGCAATAACTATTGCATCTATTGGTATATCATAATCAGAATTATCAACTTTGTTTAAAGGCCGCCTTCCATTTTCATCAGCTTCACCCCATTCTACCTTATAGCAATTTAATGCTAGTTTATCATCTTTTCCTTTAGTTATTTTTGACGTTGAGGTAGTAAAATGATATTCTATGAATTCCTTTTCATTTTCTGGAATTTCTTTCAAAGCTAATTCCAGTTGCTTTTCTGTTGCAATATCTACTAAGTGAGTTTTCACAGCTCCTAATCTTAGAGCTGTCTGTGCAACATCAACTGCAACTGGTCCACCTCCAATTATTCCGATTGTTTTACCTTGGAATTCTTCTGTGTTATCACAGTAGCGATATTTTCTATCTATAAGGAAATTAATAGCGACATGAACATTTGGTAAATCCTCACCTTCTAACTTTAAAGTTTTAGCTTTGTATTGGCC
>JAGXNO010000159.1 GCA_019894975.1 Promethearchaeota archaeon
TTCAAGATACAACTGGAGAAAGATAACTGGGTGGTTCATGACATTGAAGATTTCTTATCGGAATCATAACCCTAATGCTTATAAGCAAGGTATTGGTGTAAGGTAGGGACTTTGCAATGGGTTTTTTTGGAGATTCGGTTCCCACATCTTTTATTTATTGACCCGATATTTTAAAGGCTGTATTTTATCCACGTGCACACTATCGGATTCATTCTTTAATTTTATGAAATAAATTTTATTATCTATTATTAAAATGTTTTAGAATGTAGTCACGAAGCTTTTTTGAATCAAAAAATTCAATTGGAGGTAAAGAGGATGAAAGCGCAGCTCCAAATAAGGCTAATTCGATTGAGTCTAATACCGGTAGATTTGAAGCAAAGGTCAATCCTAAAATTGCCATGATAGCGCTACCAACTGATACATAGCTTCTTACAGGCCCTCGTATAATAGGTTTAAATGCTTTTAATTTTTCAGATTCATAGGATAAAACATATGATTCTGAATCTAAATAACTTAATAAGACATTTTTACATTTAGCTGAATTTAAAATCCTTTTACATGCAATCGAAACACTAGTTTCATTACAACAATCAATTGAAAATATTTGGAGTGCTTTTTGTAAATTCATTTTTATTAGGTCAACATCTTCATACATATAGTAGTTATTTAAATTAGGTCGTACGAGAATTGGAATATTCTTATAATTATCCTTTAATTTAATAAGTAATTTCTGAATGAAAATATCTTCAAACAATCCTCCAATACCGTAATTCAAAATTAAAATAGATCCTATATCAGGGGATCTCGTTTCTATCACTTTGAAGAATTTATTTATAATTGATTCTGGAAAATTACTAGAATAATCCATCTCTAACCTGAGCATTTGTTGATTCATAGCTTTTATGCGAGTGATCTGAGGAGTGTGGATGTTTTCTACGGTAAGAATTCCAGAAGAATCAATTTTTAACTTTTTGATTTTTTTTAAGAAAAAATCGCCTTCATAATCATTTCCTATTATAGTACATACTTCTGGAATACCTCCTAAAGATTTTATATATTGTAAGG